>JACCRY010000217.1 GCA_013813265.1 Parachlamydiaceae bacterium | reverse complement strand
GAGATAGAGCTTAGTCATTTAAATCGACAGTGCTTAGATCGAAGAATTAGCGAAAGGTCTGTTATGGCATCAGAAGTGGAAGCTTGGATAAAAGAAAGAAATGATAAAAAAGTAATTGCTGATTGGCCTTAGGGTTAATTAATATTATCCCCGCCATTCGCAAGGAATATAAGCCAGTTTTCGGAATTATATTTACAAGGGAAGTTCTTAAGAGTCTGCTTTCATGAATTCGTCAGAGATCCAGCCAAGCGAAACTAATTCAGATCAAGAACAGAGCGGTACTAATGAAAAAAGTATAGTCACAGCAATACGCAGCGAAGAGAGTCGATCTACCGAAACCGAAGACAGTAGAATCCCTGATGATTTAATGAATGCGGCCGTCAATGAGACTTAAGAACAACTAATAGACCACAACAAACAGTCAAGTCAACATACCTAAGAAATACGTAATTTTATAAAGGCAATAAACCCTGATCAAACAGACGATAATACCCATCGACCGAACCAATTACTAAATCCCGTGTTTCCTATTGAGTATCAAAGCAGACCTAAGTATTTGTCATTTGCACATTATAAAGAAGAAAGAGAATCTCAACAGGAACCTGTAGACCTAATTATTGGCCGGGGAACAGGTCACAGAACACCTCTAAACAATCAAAGAGCGGTTTGTATGGATGATGATAGATACTTAATAAAATCTTACAAACCTTTTATGGCTGATATTAACTCTAAGGAAAATCCAGATATTATCGCTTCAGTAACGGTCCCAGAAAATATGGATTGTTTCCCTGATGCAAGTGTCAATGACATTTATTTTGAAAGAGTTTATCCGACTCATATCCAGACTGATTTATATGCTTACTTCAGTGTGGCAAGAATCCTTAAAAAAAATGGCACCTTTTTTGCTGAATTTAATAACCCAATAGACGACCTAAAAAAAACAGTAATTGATATCATGAATGAAATTTTTAAAAAATTTAATATTCCTTTAAATGCTTCTCCTTGTAATGATAATGATCGGAGTGGCTTAATGCCAGAGCCAGGAATTAAGTGTGTTAAATTTGATGATTTTGATCCAGCTCCTTTTCGATCCGATAATAATAAACTACTTAAAATCGTAAACTGTAAACTTAAATCCCTTAAGATGCAAAGAGGAGTAAGGATCTACATATAAAATCGCGAGCATGTGACTATCATATAGGGTCGAAAGTAGTAGAGAGAAATTAGATTCTTTGGAGGTAATTACATAGTTTGAAAAAAACAATATTGGGAAATGACCAAGAATTGAACGACCCCTCTTGAAATATTAGGTGGGTAAATGGCAAATTCTGATAAAAATACGACCTTAATTGCAGTGAGCTTTCTAAAAAAGGGTTTTGAACAAACTGATACAAAAATTAAAACATTGAAACTGGGCTCTCGCCCAAACAAGCTAGGGGGACTTCAAATAACTCCAATTTTTTGGTTATAAAAAATTTCGGCAAAAAGCCGAAACTTTGTAAATATCGTCCAATAAGATTAAAGCTGAAATTAAACTTTGATTACTTTTACATCCACACTGGCAATATGCTTAAGTTTTACGTAATAGAGGCGGTCGCTTTCCCTACGGAGAATCTCAATTTCGTCTTTTTCCCCATTAGAACTTCCAACACAGCCCCAAAAGCAAGAAAATGGTGACGTGCCCACTTTTTCAATTCTCTCATCAATTTCTCTTTTGTTACTTCCAAGTCTAACTGTACGATCGACACCAATTCCTCTTATTGCATCATTTTGTTTTGAAGCGCTTATTGAGGTGGAGCAAGCCCAGCCTACAAAGGATCCAGTTGCAATGAAAATCAATCCCACAGGCGCAACAGGTGTAAAAAAAATAGGGATTCCAATAGAGGCTATGATTCCCGACACAGAACCGATTATGACCTTTTCTTTGGAGGAGAGCTTTCTATAATTTTTTACATAATCATTTTCTTTTCTAATTTCAAAGTATTCTGTACTGTTAATTTTATCTAAAAAAGAATTTGGCTTTTGATGATGCGCGTACATATCTTCATAGTAGGGAGCAAAAATACCCCCCACCACATCATCCTCAATTTTCCAATTCGAATTCAGGTTCATAGCTTTTCTCCTTTTTGAATTTTTTTTAATGTTGCTAAATACATATTAACCCGAATCCTTTGTAAACTGTCAAGATTTTTTATAAAATAAAAATAGGCATGGGTAAAACATGCCTCATCTTGTGAATTGAAAATGGAGTAATGGTTTTTTACGTGGTTAATTTAAGTCTCTAATGCTTCCAAGTACTAGTGTTGATGAATTTTTCAGTCTCCCTGACATTGTCGAGAAAAATGATAAAGATGAAACCCGACTTCCAAAGAAAAGTTTAAAGATTATGTACATCCTTTAGCAGAATTTTTGGTATCAAATTTCTAAGAAAGGCTCAAAAGGTGCAGTCCTAATTTTGGGACTTGTAATTTCATTCGATATGAACTTTTAAGAAAATATTTAGATAGGTCCATTACAAAAAAAATTTTTGATAAAAAAAAAATTTTTTGCTTTAATTCTTCGTTAACAAAAGAGGAAGAAAAAAATCTTTAATTTCTAATATCACTTTTTCAAGAGGTATTGGATCATGTCCAATGCCTTTAAGAAAAGAATCCCAGCGTTCCATTGTTTTTGATGCATTGTAAAAAACTTCAGAAAATGCTTTTGGAACTTCTTTAACAACTGTTTTCCTGTTTTGAAATACGTCTCGAATAACAGGCGCTATTTTTTCAGGTTTAATTTGAAACTGATTGACCATTGTCCATACGTCATAAAAATCTTTCATTCTGCTATTTGCAAGACCAAGCTTAACCATTGCATCTAACTTTTCAGCAATCATAGTTTCAGGAGTATATCCCTGAAGTTCTGGAGAGGGAAACTCTAGTAATGTCGGATAGTCCAATTTGGCAGGTTTAGGATAGATTTTATCACTGAATCCAATATCAAGTCTTAATGGGAGCTTGGCAGTATGTAAACTTGCAGAAAACCTTGCTGAAAGTCCTGTATACTCCGTTTCAATTTGCGATTCAACTAACACTAGATTTGTAGGCTCGAACTCAATGCCATCCTGTAAAACAGGTTGAGAGCAAATTTCTTTGAGAATTCGTGAAATGTTTTCGATGGAATTGTTCGCTTTTGCCAATAGGTCTATATCCACTGTGGCTCGATGTGTAGCCGGATCCCATACCATTAGCATAAGACCACCCTTTAGAAAGAATGAATCTTTATGCTTGGAAGTGCTCAAACGATACAAAAACCTTTCCATGGCATAATATCGAAGAACTTCTTGGGTAGGTCTATTTTTCGTTAATGCAATATTCTTTAGCTTGGTATAAACGGATTCGGGCAAATTTTTCTTTTCAACTTTCATAATTATTGGCTCACAATCGTTTCAATGATGGGTTGAAGAACCTTTTCAATTCGACATATTTTAGCATAGTCATAGAGCTTATCGAGATCTGTACGTCCTTTTCTCCAATATTCTTTGAATGCTTCCAAAACGACATCCATACCAATTTTTTGCCTGAATTTCAGACAGTCGGCTAAAGTTTTTTCGATATCATAAATTTTCACTGGAAATCCACTGATCGAAATAGTTTCAACGCCCGCTTCATAAGCATGTTGGGAATACCAGAAATAGCGTAAAGGTGGGTACGTTGGCTTAGGCATTCTTGAGGTACGGGGTAGAGCGACATAGACGAAATGAGGGATTTGAGTTGTCAATTCATAGTAGGCTAACGCGGATATGAGGCAAATAACACCTTGAGGTATGCGTTTTGCAACTAAAACCAAATCCGGTTCTGAAAAATCAGGCATGGAAGCTAATCGGAAAACACCTCTTCCTAATGACTCGAGAGCACCCGCATCACGTAACTGATATAAATGCACAGGGTGAATTCCCAACTTTATGGCTTCTGCTGTGCGCAAGATACCATTGTGTTGTCGAAAAATTTCTATAGGATCGATTGTTCTTGGTCTCATATGATAATAACGTTTGCACTTATTTGTTTCTGTATGCATTATTATCATTAAACGATTTCTTCGTCAAGCTGCATATTAGATAGGCCAAAAATATGGATAATCCAAGTGACCCTCACCTAGTCACCCCTAGCAATTTAAAAGAGTTGATTACAGCTATTCAAGACGCAAAAAATGAGCATGGCCCAAAATTAATGTATAGAAGAGGCATTAATCAGTTATTAATAAAGTTAAATGATACTTTCCGAAAAAAGTCCATTAAAGTGTCCAGCTTAAACGACATGGCCGATTTAGAATTTGGAATTTCTGGTTTGCTATGGATAATTAGAGCGATAGAACTTAACCTATTATTTCCATAGGAGACCAATAAGGATGTAACGTCTGATAATCTATGTTATGTTGTGTTTTTTAGGCTCCTTTATGTTATTCATATGCATCTTGATATTTCAAACGGAGTTGTCACCTTCATCTGGTAAAATAAACCCTCAGAGGTTAGAATCGAAACAGATGTTTCACCAGAAGCTTCGGAGAACAAATTTGCCGGCGTAATAATAATGGATCTTCTATTTTACCATGGGGTAAGATTGATATGATTTTTAAGAGAACATCTAATGTGATCAAAATGTATCATTGTGTACCTATTGGTATAAATATGATACGAAAATGAACTAAGGAGAAAAGTTATGTCAATACCCAGCTCGTATAGCCAAACAAGCATTCCGGTGGAAAAAAGGTTGCCCATGGAAACCAAAATAAAAAAATTTTCCAGACAAGACCCTCTTATAATAAATGCTCTTTCGACTCTTTCACCTGATTTAGAAGTGTTGGTTGCGCGGGATACGGCTTGGCAGTTGAAGGATGTCCATGAATTTACCCACCGAATTAAGCGACTCAAAACTCTTGATGTTGGTTTGACAAGCCCTGAATTACCCTCTAATCATTTAACCGAGGTTTTGATAGCTAACCAACTCATTAAAAATTTAATTGTACCCGATTCCGAGTTAGATGCCTCAGGGCTAAAGTCTTTATCCCCTTTATTGACTGAATCTTTAAACATACGGGGCTGTGATAATCTCTCTCCTGAGGATATTATAAATTTCTTAAGTAAAAGCTCACAGATCAAAGAATTGCGCTTAAACCGTTCTTTAGCAATCTCAGAAGTAGCTGAAGCTATTGCAAAGTATTGTCCTCAATTAGAGTTTTTAGATTTTTCTGAGGCCAAAGGCATCTCTGAAATATCCTATCTTAAAATTGCGCGAAATTGTTTAAATCTAAAAGAGATTTACTTACAATGCTCGGAAAATTTTTCGGACGTTGTCTTTACTGAATTTCTTGAAAAATGCCCTCAATTAACAAAAATTAACCTAAACTACACTGATGTAACAGACATTTCTCTTCATAAGATAAACCAGCTGAATAGAGCGATTCACTCAATTTCTTTAACATGTTGCAAAAATATTACTCGCAGCGGGATAGAGGCCCTTTTGAAAGTTAGTACAGATTCTCTTGAAATTTTGAATATGGACGGTATAGAAATGGATTTATGGATGATTGATCTTCTACGTACTTATCATCCTCCGTTAACATGCTTTAATCTTGGGAGTATGAAAGATTATGGTATTCTCCCATCAGCAGAGTTACTCTTGGAAATCATTGAACAATTGTCATTCCCTATTCCAAAAATTCAAAAAATAAACATTAAAAATTTTAGTTACGTGGACTATGATGTCCTCCATAAGCTTAGAGAGTATTGCCCTACTATCAAAGAGATTTATGCTACTCGACAACAAATTTGGGAATTTGCAAACAGTCAAGGATTAGAGGAAACGTTATTTAAGAAAAAATTTGCAGAAGACTTTGGGGTAAAGATCTTATATTAATTTATTAATTGAGAAAAGTAAACTAGGTATTTTTATTTAAGATATCTTAGATAATATGATTTCTTCCTAGGATAAGCGGTAACCGGTAGTGGCCTAGGGCCACGAGCAGCGCCCAGGATAGAAAATGTGAGAAAATGTGGTATTATGCACTTTGATGTTTTATTCATTGGCTGTTTTGCTTTTTGGGGCTTCACTCTAACTAGGATGGCTACCAGGGAGTTTAACAGCTATTCTTTTTGAAAGAGAGACAAGATTTCAGAAGAAAAAATGATAGGAGAGCTTTTGATTGCGTAAAGAGGCTAACGCTATCTCAAGCTTCTTGGAAGACTCGGATGAAATTCATTCGTTGAATACTTTAGTTTCATATGCCCTGTGCATATTAAAATTCTTTTATAATTTCTGGATCTCAGCAAAAACCATCATGAAGGTTGCCAAACTTAGAATTATTGACTTTGGATACTGTCATTATCAACTCTGACTTGCATGGCTAACGTAGGGCCCTTTAAGTGAATGCAATGGGTACTTCCCCTCCTCCCATTAATTTGACTACAATGATCACTAGCACAATGCTCAAAGCAGCTTTGCGGAGGTAAAAAAAATAGAAACGTAATTTGTCAAAAATCGAATCAATTACGTTGTGAAAAGCGCTTAAATTAGCTAAGTCAAGTCTTTTCTCCCCTCACATAAATTTAAAAGGTATGGATTAATAAATCATGAAACACTTATAGATCGGCTCAGACTGGCCGCAAAAAGCTTGTTATAAATTTAAATTGCCCTACCAGTACAATATGAAGGAGTTCGATATTTATCAACTCAAAAAGGTTCTTCATCTTCAAGTGACCATGTACAAATACTCCAAAAGGGAATGCCTCTTAAAAATTAAATAAATCGAGTTACTCTTCTATATAAGAAATTATACACCCAAATCTCGGCAGTTAGGATGATTGTAAAATAACTCATTTTTAGTTATGCTTTTAAATTACACCCAGAATTAAAAAATTAGTATAAAATGATAGATTTACAGTTTATTAAAACTCACACAAACATCACATTTTCAATAAATTCAACAACATGTTTGATTTTGGGGTCAGCTATTGTTTCAATTATTTTAAAAGTATTCTCTTGAACTGATACTTCACCGATATTTTTACGATTCGTATAAAGTGAAAGAGAATCAATGCGATAGCCATGATGTGGTTTACCAAAAAAGTCCACGATTTCACGCCCTTCAGTAGAGGAATCTACAAATGAACGAGAGTGAACAGCGCTGATCTTATATTCATCGAGAAGATTCTTGATTTGAGCTGGATCATGATTAAACAAATAAGTTTCTAACGGAGCAATTTTAACATTTACTAACTTCTCCTTCACAAAGTCATTCCAAACTTCTTCTGAAGGTGCAAGCACCCTTGCACTGCCGACATGTCGAAATCCATCATAATCATAGAAAGTGCTTCCTGAAATGTCTTCAAATCGAATATAACGACTTTTAAACTGATCGTACGTTTCATTTTTTCTAGGATATATGACAGTTATTCCGCGAGACTTATTCATCCAGTGCATGCCTTCGTAATACAACTCGGATCCGGTTTGACATCCATTTTTTCAAAACAATAATCTAATGGCTTTTCTCCTTGGGAAACAAAAGGCCGCAGTTGAACCGCAAATCCATAATTCTCTGTATTTCTTCGCCATTCAATGTGTTTGAGTTCTAAAAACGCTGTTAAAGATCCACGATTAGCTGCTAAACGAAATATTTTAAATCCTCTTTCTTCATTAGTTTTCCAGTTAGATTCTATTTTCATCACGTGATTAAAAACAAAATTAAAACGAGCAAAACCATCGTCAGCAAAATATGAAAAATCTTCTAAATTTTTTTTTACTATTTTTGAAAAATCTTTTGTTTCATCTTTCCCCCATTTCATTCCAAATATTGCTTGGGAAAGCGCTATCTGAGTAATAACATCCTCTTTATATACTGCATTTTTAAATAATTTGTAGCATTTTTCTACATCCCCTTTAAGTATCATTCTAATTTCATTGATGTCATTTTTCGCATTCTTGATCGAAGTTTCTTCACTAAGTAGTTTTTCCTCCAATTGTTCTTGAAAAATTGAAAATTTGGCCCCCCCATTATAATAGGTTTTAACTTGATCATCTAAAGATAAATTCTTGAAAGCTGCTTCTGAAATTCTGTTTTTTTCAAATTTGGTCAAATGACTTGCAGCGCGTCTGGTGTTTAAAGAAAATAGCATCGAGGTACGAACACTGATTGACGAAATTCTTGTAGAAAAATGCATATAAACTTCCTATGTTTTTTGTTAACGGATTTTTTACTATGTCGGTGAAAACTTGTTTCGTGCCATTGACATGTAAATGCTCCTTTGGTAGCCATCAACAACATTTCGCTTCTCATACAAGTCTATTATTTTTAAGATTGCTTACTCTGCTTAATCCTATTTTATCAGGAATAAAATCTAGGCTCAGAATTTCCACTGAATCTACATACATAAACTGCTTTAAGAAATTTTAGCCACATGACTTTTAGGTCTGGTTAAAGATAAAGCATATGAAGTGATTGTCGGGTATAAAATATCTGGTTTTGACTTTTTTTGAGATAATCTATCGCTGAACGCTGCCTTCCTAATAACTCAATTTTTTTACGTGCTCTTTTATAACAAGGTGCTTTAAAAAGCAACTTTAAAACGGCCTTACTAGATTCAGACAAGGGCTTTAGAACCGTCTCAATACAATTCCACCACTCAAGTTGTACCACTTCTCTAATACGTGAAGGATTTAAGTACCCCTTTAACAACCAAAACGAGTTCTCTTCCATCTTATCCTTTCGCCATACATAATCACCTGTCAAATTGCTATTTTTCTTTCCAAGGCTGTCCAATCTCTTTTATGGGTGAGGTTGCTGGCTACAAATAGGTCTAGAACCAACAATTATCTCATCAACCCTCTCTTAGGCGAGTGTAGGGAGTAAGGGAACAGAAAACCATTTAGGGATAAAAAATAGCTTTTAAAAGTATCCTAGCAACGCGAAGGATGGCCCAATCTTTCCAAATGGTGTTCGATTGAGAATCTTTACATATTCACGTTTGCTCATATTACGTGTGACGGTTTTTAAATTCTCAACCGGATTTTTGGTTCCGTAACTTTTTAAACTCCTAAAATAATTTATTAGTTGAAATTTTAGATATTCTGGTCATCCTTTACCCTATTTTATATTGTACGTTGAGATTGGAATGGTGATTTTGATATAGTTCGGCAATATAAATTATGGGCCTAAAAAAAAGTCGCTAAGCAATCACAAAAATAAGGAGTCAATTTATGAACCCATTTACTAGTCTATTTAATCCCTCAAAATCACTTCCAAAGGCCTCGGAAACAGAAGAAATGTTCCTGCGGAATGCTGAACTTACATTCCCCAAAGAATGCGATAAAAGAATTCGAAAAAGTATTAATGAAGGCAAGCATTTTGCCGACTGTGATCGTCTATCATATCAACATACTAAGTATCTACACACCCTCGGTTATGGTGTAAGAGATCAAGTAGATGTAAGTGGTTTTTTTAACAGGCCTGAAAGTCAAATTAATTGGCTCAACAAAAAATAACCCTCTTCACACAAATGGTCGTTCCATAGGGGTCTTAGCGATTTAGGGTTGGACTTAATGGGACAACTACCTTTACCCACCTAACCTTTGTGCCATTTTCGGATTTGCTGGATCATTCTTTGATATGTGACTCAAACCAAATTTTTTTTGATGGCAATCACGAAGTCCATAAAGTGGGTAGGGGCGGTACTATAAAAAAGTGACGTTTGTCTATAACAAAATGCTTAAGTGCATCTTCAGTTCCATTGAACTTAATTGAATAGATCATCTTTCGCAGAAGTTCATATTCTAACACTTGTTCGGTAATGGTCGACGGTTCAACTTCTTTACTTCATTGATAAATTGATGTATAAGATCATATTAATTCTAAATCATCAAAAGTTACGGTAGGTTCCAGTAAGGCATCCCAACTTTTGCCATTGCTAGTAGTCCCCCCTTCCTTGCATGGTTTCTTCATGGCTCATACGTCGATTATTTCTTTCAAGCTGAATATGGCCCTAGAATTAGATGTCATGGAGTTAAAGAATGTTAAATTAAGCCGTCATGTCAATGCAGAACTGAACCAAAGGGAAGCCTATTTAGGTATTTTCTACCCTATTTCTATATTCCTGGAGATTGGTATGATAGAGGACAGATAGCTGCAAAAAGCTACTTTTGTTTTCAATTAATTATTTATCATTTATTTTTTAAGGAGTAGTTCATGCATGCAGTTCAACAAGGCCTATCTTCACAAGGCACTTTAATTTGTCCTTCAGAAAAGAAGATATTTAAGTTCTTAACAAAAGATTGTCTTACTCATTCAATTGCGCATGAGATTTTAAGAAAAGTTGCGAATCGCTTTGCTTTCAGTTACTTTACTCCATGGGGAGAGGAAATAAAAAAAACAGGAGGTAGATTAAAAATTGAAATTTTAGAATTAAACAAAATAAATTATGCGCTCAAATTTTGTGCCGAAGGTGGTCAACCTATGGTTAGTCGCGAGAATTTGGAAATGACAATCACCCAAAATGAGATCAATGAAATAACTAAAACTGATGAAGAAAATTCTAAGAAATGGGAGCAAGACACAAAAGAACCATTAAAGAAAAAAAATAAGAACTTCATATATACTCCTAGTGCATGGGATAAGAGCAGCTTACCCTATATGCCAATGGATTATCCTTTTGATAAGAGCTTAGGCCGTTATCCTAACTCTGATGAGTTATAGCACTAAAATATAGTGAATAAATAAAAAAAGGAATAATCATGATATCTCCTCACCACCCAATCTGTAATTTATTAGCAAAAAATCTAAAAAGGCCAGACGTCACCCTTTGCCCCGTAATCACTCCTTTTGATAAGAGCTTGCTATGAACGCCGATTCATACCTCTGCAGAAAATCAGATATGATGGCCTGCGGATATGAAGGAGAACTTTCTTGCCACCAAATTCTATTTGCGGCAAAAATCAATCAAAGAGAGATTAAAAATTTATCTTCTTTAAGAAATGCATATTTAGAAAAGGTTGATATACAAAGAACTGAAAAACTTCCCAAATCTTGTTATATTACTGGAGAGGAACTTTCTTCGGGCTATGGCATAAAATTTGAAAAAGTATAGCTTTAAACCATGTCAATCCACAAGCTAGATTTGGTCTGTCCCTAAAAAGGTACCAGTCCCTCAAGTCACTTCTTCGATGACTGCTACTGTACTGAATTTTGATGCTTTTGTGATAAGGACATGGCAAACTTTATATTGGATGCAACTAATTTTCAATTTCATATTCTGAAATGAGATATATATGCATCTCTGAGTGCACCATGTCTTCAAATCCTTTAAAACGTGAAGCAAATTTCATTTAATAGTTCGATTGGTCATCAATTATTTTCCCGAAAGTTAGTTTTATTCCTAGTTCTCATCTTTGCAACCAATATCCCAAATGCCTTTGTCTTACGGCTTAATATTTAGGCCTCGCAGGTATATCTCATTTATTTTATAAAATGATGTCCCTCTCCAGTTCGGGTTCGATTTCTTCAATAGTTGTCAATGCACTTTTTAACTCTTTAGGAAGATGTTTGACTATTTCAGTTTCATAGCTTGAGAGCTTATTGGGCTGCTGCACCTGCGAAGAGCATACTTAGCCTTAATTTTGTCTTTGCTTGCATAAAAGGATACTAATTGAAGGTCTATCATCATATTTTAGAAGGTCATCGACTGCAGAAAGGTAGAAGTTCATTTGACCAGCCTCCCTAGGATCAAATTCAGTTGTCTTTGGATCGACAACAAAAAAGCAACGAAGTTTAAGATGATAAAAAAGTAAGTCGAGATCAAGTAATCTTATCAGCTGACTTCAATTCTGTATTTTCTGCCGACAAACGCAAATCCATCTCCTAGTTCAAGCAAGAATCCTTGCAAATGATCAATGAGGCCTTCTTCAAGCTCTCGCTCTCGATATTTCCTTTCCAGAGAGAGGAACAAGAAGTGATACGGATTTTTTAGTGTTTGTATTGCTAAGTCAGATTGCGGTGTACGTAATATTGTCCTAAAGTTGGTTACAGCTATACCTTGACGCTTAAACAGATCTGATTTGATCCAAAGGGTAAGCATGGTTCGACTCCAGCCGTTTTTAATAGTTTGCTGTGCATACCATTGCCTTTGTAATGGAGTTGAATCTTCTGTATAAGGATAATGTTGGATCCCACGGAATTTGTAAAACAAGCTGTTTCACTATTTAAAGATCTTGATATTCCTTCGCAAATTGGATCATAAATTGAAGATTTCTTTACCTTCCAGATCAGGAAAAGATTCTTTAAGGTCTCTGCAAATCTTTTCAACTGTCTTTGACCCCCATTCATTTTTTTCTAGTTTGGGAAAGTTTTCATAATCGCTTTAGCCATACAATCAACTATAGGTTAACTTTTTAAGAATAACTTAAAAATTGTCATAATTTCTCCATTTTGCTATGTAGCTCATTCGCTAGTAAATAGCCTAGTTGCGTGATTAAGCTTCAAGATGTTCGCTTTTTAAGTATACAGTTTCAAAAAATGCTACCTTCTAATTAATACAATCTTTTGAAATGTCACAAATTCTACCTTCACCAACCTCATTATGCCTCGTTGAAAAGATTTTCAAGAGTCACTTGATTTTTAACAACCTCCTCATAATACATTGTTTTTTTTAGGCCCATCGTAGTAGAGTATTGCCAAAAAACACTAGTTGTTCTATCGTTTATTTTTTATCTACTTTGGGTGCGCTTTGATTAAAAAAGTACTGCAACGAGCTGCTAATTGAACTACCTTTCTTTTCTCTTGCTTTTAAAATCTTTAAATTAAAGTTCTCAAGCTTTTTCTTTGTCTCAATAAATTCATTTAATTCTTTTGGAGTAAGCAGTGCGGGCTGGCAAAATTCCAAATCTTTACGAAGGCTTACATGAGAACCTCTTCTCCTCATTAAATGAGTGGTTTCATGAGGCACAGCCAATTTGTAACTCATTTTATATGAAATATTTGTAACTGAAAACATATTTAATTCCTCCTTTCTTTTTTAGTTTATGGCGTATTCGGTTAAGTAAATTAAGAGAGGATTATTAAAATAAATCGCTTTTTTTTGTATGTCGCTATTTTATTATATACATTCAGCTCGCTCGATGGTTCTTTTTTGGTAGGATCTAAATGTATTATAAGAAATAACATGTAAATTATTTTGGTCTTTGTCGTGTTCTTCTGAACCTAACGTTTTAGCCATTGCATGTTTTAAATCCACCCGTAAATACACAACTTTCTCTATGACAAAAGCTTTAGGTTCTGCGCACAATATGAAACTTTCCGCTAGATATTGAAGGGGTAACACGGCTAAGCGCAAAATATTTTTTGCTGTGTGACTGAATGCTTCTTCCATCCCCTTTTTAGCGTTAATTCGTGGTTCATTTGATACAGAGGACATTAATAACATGCCACAGCCATTGAAAAATGTTTCCGCTATCGCTGCAGTTCGCGCCATGAATGTAGCCACAGAAGAAATATTATGTACGAGAAATATAGGTAACCTCAGGCATTGAACAAATTCTGTTTTTTCATCCACATTATTGTATAAATAAAATTGAAATTTATAATTCATCTCATAAGAACATGAAGATGAATATAAATACGAATAAGGTAAACGTGATGTTATTGTTGAAAACACTTAAATCCTTAAAAAATTAATTTATATCTCAATACAAAAAGGTTTTTTTTCATAAAAACTAAACGATTTAGTAAAATTTCTTGGGAACACAAGTATTTGTTCAAACCAGCCCTTACCGAGATGAATATCAAGGAGAGAAACTTTTTCTCTAGACCAAGTAAAACAACTGTGGCCATTTAGATTTCTTTTTTTATCACCGAGAACAGAATTTTTCCCCCAGCTATTGAATTTTAACGCTTCTCCGTTTTTAGATCTTTTTCTATTTTCAATTTTTTCATCAATAGCACTTTTTAACATTTCAAGAACTTTATCACTAGGCTTCATCCATATTTCTGTTCTTTCCATGCCGTTTTTAAGGTCTCTTTTATATTCTTCTTCCGGAAAATAATTAATCACTATTGGCGGATTCAATTCTGCCCTTAACATGAAATATTCACCGCTTTGACGTGTATCATCTATGGTCTCCATAAACATATCATTAGTTAGCCCCTCTATGATAATAGCTGCATGACTTTTTGAAGTGCCCTGGGGGCCTGTAACTATTGTAACAGCCCACATAAATTTACTGACGTTCGCTCTGCTATCGATTCTGCTTGAAGCGGAAATTGGCTCAAATTCTACTATAAATTTATCATGTTCCAGTTTTGGCGCCTTTTCTCTTTCGGCGGCTTCTACTTTTTTGTTGTTTTCTTTTAAGCACTCTCTATGCCATTCATTTGCAATATCGCTTGGGGTTCCTGCCACAGCTAGAGTAGCACCTCCCGCAAGTAATCCTGCATACCCAGCAAGAGCCATTACAGGTAAGCCACCGCCCAAAACAGAAATGACTCCTATGACAGCGGTTGTACCAAAATGAAATGCTGTAGGTATGGCTAGCCCAACCCCAACCACTCCCACTGCATCATATAAAGTACAGTTTTTTATATTTAAATCACGGTTTTTTGCATTTTCAGCAAGTTCTAATTCAATCGATTCTTTATTCATAACTCGATGTACAACAAACTCTTTTAATAAAAGTTCTCGTAATATAATTTTTTTTTCGTATCCTCCGTCAATAGCATTCATTTTTTCAAAAATATTTCTAACATGTGTGCTGCATCTTTTAGAAAGAACGATTGCTTCCGAGAAAGGCATGGTTTGATTTATTCTTTTGTCGAAAAAAGCCAGGTGCCATTGCATGGAATTTTTTCCATATAAAAGACTCAATTTACCATGGAGAAGAGAAAACTTATTTAAATTACTTTTTTCTAAATCCCAGTCCTTTATTGAGTTAAAAAAACGTATCCCACCATTATCTATAATTACTTGGCATTTCTTGTAAGATTCAATTTTTTGTAATATGGTTTTTCCGCGAAGATTAATGATGGGGCTGTCTACGGGACGCTGATTAGGGTTAAATGTATCAGTTTTACGATAAAAAAGTTGATCTATGTGTGTATTTATAACTTTAAATCTCACTAAATCTACATCAAACTGATTGTAACGCCAACTGGTTTCGCTGGTTTTCAGATATGTATATGTACTTTGCATCTCCTTTAGCCTCCTTAAAAAATAGGAGGTAGTGAAATACTACCCCCAAAATCAATACTAGATGCTTTTCTTATCTTTTTCATTTGTTACACGGTGAGCTACGGGAAATGCATCCCAGAAAAGATTGGGTTGATGTATATGAAGAATCGATCACCACGGGTATTGACTTTTCTGACTTATCAATGCATTTATCAACAGCACAATTTGCTACTTTTTTACTCGTGTTCTTAACTGAAGTTTCAATCATGGGATTAATAATGACGGCAAACGTTGCTGGGGATTTTTCCGTAATTGCCTTTGTACAAGGAGCTGTTACAGACAAAGCTAATGAGTCTACATTTTTATCTAACACCTCTGTGAGAGTTTTTTTTATTTCAGGTGCAATTTGCTTCCAAGCTTCACTCGCATACCGTTTTACACTTTCATTGGTTGCTTCTTCTTCAGATTCTACTGAAAAAAACACTTCTTCGGGTTCATTTGGAAAAACATTACGATAATTTTCATTAACTTGCATAAATACTCCAAAGTTTAAATTTGAATTGGTGGTGAACACATGTTCTTTTTTAAAGTATAGGAAGCGTTAATTCATCGCAACTACAATTTTTTTTGCTCGATGACGAAAGTATTTTACCGCAATATTTAGAAAAAGATATGTGATGACCTAAGGAAATCAAGATGCAGTTCAGGTAATATTTAAAAAGCAAGTCGACTACTAAATATAGCTGTTTTATGATTATTAATATCAATTCCGATGAAAATCGCTACGCTCAACCAACGTTTAATGAAGAACGAGTAACAATAATTCAGATTCTAGTCAAGCACGCTGACTTCAATTCTGTATTTTCTACCGAAAAATGCAAATCCATCTCCTAGTTCAAGCAAGAATCTTTGCAAATGATCAATGAGGCCTTCTTTAAGCTCTAGCTCTCGATATTTCCTTTCCAGAGAGAGGAACAAGAAGTGATACAGATTTTTTAATGTTTGTATTGCTAAGTCGGATTGCGGTGTAGGTAATATTGGCCTAAAGTTGGTTACAGCTTTAACTTGACACTTAAACAGACCTGAGTCGATCCACATGGTAAGCATGGTTCGACTCCAGCCGTTTTCAATAGTTTGCTGTGCATACGTTCATACAACCTCCCCTAGGCCACTACGGTCGACTTTTAATGGACGCTTTCATTAATTCTTACGTATCCTTTTCAATGTAGACGTTTATCTACACCGTGTTTATTCTTAAGTGTTTGCCAAAGGCAGCTGCAGCCGAGTAATCGATCTAGAGTTGATCTACTAGAGCCTTTATGCTTGGCAATTTCTTCCTGAAGGTGCCTCAAGGAAGCCTATTTTGCTCCACCAACTTCCTGACAATACTTAAAGAAACATTCTTCCTTAAGGAATTCATCTAAATCTGACCGCGTGAAATATTCATACTTTTCTTGTTGCACATAATTTTTTTCCAGATACCTTCACCAACGAGAGTTCTATTGTCTTTAGTGACTTTAGCTATTCCCAACAGGGGTTTTCCTATGCGATTCTAAATTCTACAGTAAAGGCAAAATTTTTCGCATGCATTTCCTTTAATTTATTGCAGGATTTGTATTACATAGTAATAGAGTTAAATTATTTTTAAAACTATCTTTCTTTCTACGGAGAGGAGTCAATATATATTCACCTTGCCCGGCAATTGCAGCTTATATCATTGAAATTAATATAGAAAATAGTCAATAATAAAGATATAAATTATTAATTTTAGGCTTTATGAATATTAAAACTCAAATTCATACAAATAACGAAAACAATGAGATCAATGAAAAACCTAACTCGGAGCATAAAGAGGTTATAAAGGAGGATAAAGAAGAAAAGCCTCAATATGGTGCTGATCAAAAAAATAGCTCCAATTTAGAAAAATCTAAAGGAAATGAGCTAAGAGCGCAAATTACAGAAGTTAAAGTAAATTCATCAGTAAAGTTGGAGCCAGAAGTAAGCAAAAATAAACGAAAAACTGAAAACCATGATACAAACAAAACTGAAAATATAACCAAAATTAAAAAAACTAAAGAAGAAACTTCATCTCAGACTAAAAATGCCTTCGAAGAAATGACATTTTCAGGTTGGATTAGTGATTTAAAGGGTCAAGGATTACATGAAGATATCGTAAGTACTTTGAATGACTGCCTTGAAGAATATAAAAATAAAAAATGTTTGCTCTACAAAGATCGTCTTAATGAGTATGGATGTAATTTATTGCAAAACCACGATCCTGAGGTTGTTATAAACATTGTTAAAATCTTAAAAAAATTTTTTAATCTTAATATAAATTATGATCGTAGTTGTTTAAAATTTTTTCTAGAAAATAAAAATGCTGATTTTGAAGACGTTTTTTTTATTTGTTCAATTCCTGAAGGACGTAATAAAGCTTTACAGTGCACCCAGTTTATAAAAAAAAATGTAGATATATGTATTCAAGAAGGTCACTTTAAGGCTAATGAAATAGCTTTAGATCTCACAGTTTTTGCAGAAAACGGTAACCCTTTTGAAAAAAAAATTACCGCTAATACAAATCTTTCTAAATCAATGTCTCATTCTGATAAATCAGCATCTACTACTAACACGAATAGTGAAAGTAACTCTCAATCCCGGCCTATTTCCAAAGAATATTTAGGTTCACAGTTCACATCTACTTCAGAAAAGAAAGATTCGGGATTCACATTGTCGAGCTGGCTCCAACAGTTAAAGGAAGATAAAGTAGATGAGGGCATAATAAACACATTGGAAAAGTATTTGCCAATGCAGAGAAAAAACGTTTCACTACCTGAAAATTATAAAAAAAGACTTAAGGAATACAGTAAGTTTTTTTCAGAAATTAACAACGAAGAGGACAAAAAAAGAGTAATCGCAGTTTTACGCCGAGGAGATGATCTTTTGA
The DNA here is from genome assembly GCA_013813265.1 of Parachlamydiaceae bacterium. GTDB lineage: Bacteria > Chlamydiota > Chlamydiia > Chlamydiales > Parachlamydiaceae > JACCRY01. The sequence continues at coordinate 44,072 of JACCRY010000217.1, read as the reverse complement.
TGACTCCTTTTAAATCAAGTCTAATTAAATTTTGTCTAGAAAATAAAAGTTTTTCAGTAGATGATGTTTGTAAATTTAAATATCCAACTATAGTGACTTTTTCAGAAGTAGCTGAAGTTAAGAAACACATTAAAAAAAACCTCAATTTATGCATTGCATCAGGGATCATTGATACTAATAGAGTTGCGAATTGCCTATTTCTATTTGAAACAGATAAGGATAAGAATTCAATTATTGAGGCATTTAATGACACTAATTGTACTATTGACCAAATAAAAGAATGGTCAAATCAAGTGTACAGTCTTGCGAAAATTAACGAATGGATTTCTGAAACTCCTTCTATTGAACAAAAGCATCTTGCAATCAGCGAAAAAGATGCCAAAGAGACTGTTGAAGATCGTTGGAATAATGAAATGATGACTGACGATTCTAAGTTTACTTGTCTAGTGGGGTCAAAGGAAGATTTGGCAAAAGAGATACATATCCTAGTAAATAAATATTCTATTGCAATTCAAAAAGGATTGATGAAAAACAACTCAAAGGTTACAATTAAAAGTGAAGTTTCTCCCCAAGCTTCTTTAGGAAAACGAGTCTGGCTATACGATAAAAACGGTCTTCGCGATTTTGAATGGTTTGGACTTGAACTAATGTTTAGTAGAGCTACTTCTAATTATATTAAAATGTTTCATTGCGTTCCACTTGCTAAGGAATAAATAAATTAAGGAGAATGTTATGTCAATACCCAGCTCGCTCGGTCAGAGAAGCGTTGCCTCAGCGAACCCGGTGCATATGGAAATGGAAACAAAAAAGTTTTCAAGACAGGAACCTCTCACAAAGGATACCCTGTTAGCCCTTTCAGTAGATTTAGAAGAATTGGTTGCTCGAGGCCCTTCATGGCAGTTAAAGGAAGTAGATGAATTTACCCATCGAATTAAGCGACTGAAAACTCTAGATCTTGGGTTGACAAGGCGAGTATTGCCCTCAAATCTTTTAACAGAGGTTTTGAATGCCAACAAACTCATTAAAAATTTGATTGTACCTGATTCCAACATAGATGCTTCAGGGCTAAACTCCTTATCCCCTTTGACTGAATCTTTAAATATAAAGGGCTGCGACTATCTCTCTCCTGACGATGTTATAAACTTCTTAAGTAAAAGCTCACAGATTAAAGAAGTGCGATTGAACCGTTCTTTAGCCACAGCAAAAGTGGCTGAAGCTATTGCAAATCACTGTCCTCAATTAGAAATTTTAGATTTTTCTGAAGCTGTAGGCATCTCTGAAACCTCCTATCTTAAAATTGCGAGGAAATGTCCAGGTTTAAAAGAGATTTTCTTTTATTACTCGGAAAACTTTTCGGACTTAGTCCTTACTGAATTTCTTGAAAAATGCAAGGAATTAACAAAAATCCATGCGGCCAATACTAATGTGACTGATATTTTTCTATATAAAATTGGCCATTTGAATAGGGCAATAAAAAAAATTGATTTATCTTATTGCAAAAATATTACTCGTGATGGACTAGAGGCTCTTTTAAAAGTTAGCAAAGATTCTCTTGAAAACCTGCTCGTTGGTGGAGTGGAAATGGACCTTTGGATGATTGATCTTCTAAGTACTTATCATCCTCCTTTAACATGGTTTAGTTTTAAAAGCATAAAGGACTATGGCATTCACCCGAGAGCGAGTGTTTTATTAAAAATCATTGGAGAATTATCATGTCCAGTGCCAAGAATTCAGGAAATAAATATCACAAATTTTTCTAATGTGGACTACAACGTTCTTACAAAGCTTATAGATCTCTGTGGTACTATAAAAGTTGTTTACGCTAATCGACAACAAATTTGGGATTTTGCAGAAAGCCAGGGTTTAGGGCAGGAAGAAGAGCCATTTCAGAAAAAATTTGAAGATGAATTTGGGGTGAAAATTTTACTTTAGCTTATTGAAGAGATCTAAGGATCATTGGCATAATCCCCCTTGCCGTGAATCGGCCCAACATTTATGTTGTCAGCCTCTATTTGCTTGATGTTATACATGATAAAAATGAGGCCCAAAGGTTGGAAGGTCATGTTTTTTTCGAATATTTTGGCATTATTTATTCATCTGGCATTACGCTTAAAAATGGCTCATTTACTCTAACAATGCCCCCTAGCCGTAGATTTCTAATCCCATTCTCTTTCATTGAATATGAATTAATATCCCTAAGTGAGATGTCCTTTCCCACGGCCAAGGCCATCTTTTTTTTACCTTGAGAAAGTTCAATGGAGTTTGTGCTTCCCTTATTTGGCAAAAATTGAATCAAATACTTTCTTAAAGCGCTCAACTTAGCTGAACGAAGGCTTTTCTCTCCTCACCTAAATGTGAAAACTATGGATTAATAAATCAGGAAACACTTATAGATCGGATCACGGTGGCCTCAAAATGGTTGTTATAAATTAAAAATTGCCCTAACAGTACAATATGAAGGCGTTCGATCAGGACTTATTTATCAATTCAAAAAGGTTCTTCATCTTCAAGTGACCATGAACAAAGATTATAACGCCGATTTCAATTTACACATGAAATTGTTTGAAAAGCTAATAAAATTTAGCTTCCCTGTGCAAAGTTACTATATTTTAAGCAGTTTTCCATTTTATAGTTCTATGCCAATACATCTTTCGAAATAAGGGCCATAGCCAATTCAATTCTCTTAAGAATATTCTGCTAAATTATTAACAAACAAGATTCAAGAATTAATTTAATGTCTCATTACCTATTGAAATAGATATGAACGTTTTGTGATCTAAGCTTTGATGTGACAATTCCTGCATTGTAATGTTCATGGAGCGGGCCATTTCCTGAAAGGTGTATTTCAGGCCCATGGAACGTCCCAACAAGAGCATTTAATGGGATTAAAAGAATATCGTAAATGTTGCTGAAATTGACCCAACTTTGCAAGCCTCTGGTGATGAGTGCGTTGCGGACAATACGCTCAATCGATATTTCCAGAAGGAGTTGATACAATCTACGTGCTTGGGCCTCATTTTCCATCAATACGCTGTGATGGGCTTCTTTTCGTGCAAATTCAGCATTGATCAGCAATACAATCGCCATATAGACAACAAAATCATCAGAGGAAAGATGGCCGGGTCTTTGGCACAATTGAATCAAAGCCTGCAAATCATTGTGGTGCCCATATTTGTTGTTGACCATTTCAATGAAAGCTGTCTGTTCATTTTTAGGGATTTTTTTGAAATCAGTGTCTTAGCTATGAAGTAAACATATTGCTACGAAAAAAAATGGTTGCAATTTAATATGTATAATGCTACGTATATACATTAACTGAAGAATTCCATGACATTGACGACAACGGATATAAATAGCTTTATGCTTCAAAGTGGCAACAGCTTTGAAGAGGCAAAAAGTATACACTTCAATTTGATGTGGCAACAATTGGAACAAATTACGGTCTTGTAAGCAATTGGGCACTTTCGACATTAAGTCCTAAACACGCATCAATCATCAGTCCGGCTTGCGCAAGCTGGCTGAATTTGAGCTTATCTCCCCTCACATAAATTTAAAAGCTATGGATTAATAAATCAGCAAACAATTATAGATCAGATCATGCTGGTCGCAAAATGCTTGTTATAAATTTAAAATTGCCCTACCAGTACAATATGAAGGAGTTCGATCAGGACTTATTTATCAACTCAAAAAGGTTCTTCATCCTCCAATGAGGATGTAGAAAAACTCGAAAAGAGAATACCTCTTAGATAAGCTTGTTTACTGTCCTATTCTTTGTACTGTTGACGACGAATTTCCTCAATTACTTCTTCTTCTACAGCTGCACGTGTGTTAGGAAGAGTTATCGCGTCCTCATCCATCATCCTCTCCTGAAAAAGATCAGTAAGGCGTTGTTCATCTGGAGTAAAATTAATATATTGCCTTTCTCCAAAAATTAATGACATGGCTTTATTTGTCTGTTCGTCATTCCATTCTATTTTCTGCTGAAACAAGGCATTTGTTTTTTTAACTGTCCCGCAACTAGCAAAACACCTTTTATATAAGCAAACAACTTGTGACGTTGAAAGAGATACTACAAAGGGACTTAAAAAAGTTCTTATATTGTTTATCATTTTGAACCTGATATTGTTAATGTATATTGACATCATGCTGATTCTATATGAATCTTCAATTTAATAGAAATAAATATTTGTGTAAACCAGCAATTGCAGCTAGCGGGAGTTTTTTTAAATTAGCTTTAAAGTAATGCAAGAATTTTTTATGGGCAAAAAGGCCAGTATGCACCTCTGCGCATGTTTTAGATCTATTTGAAAGGTATTTCGGCAAAGCTTTCCAGGGCTGCGCCTCCAGCGAGCACTTTAAGGCGCATTATGAATTGGTATCTTTGGTGAAAGACGCCCATCTTCTATTCCAAAGGTAAGTCCTTGTTAGAATTGTTCCAAAGAGTCAATAAATAAAGGCATAACATAGACTTTCATTCTTCTTCAAAGTCGGACCTTTGATCTCATTTTCGCTAAGGCTGCTTGAAAACTGCAAGCAGGCTGTTGTATGCAATCAATGAAGAATGCTAGAAATAATAAAAATGTAAAAGCTGGGGAGAAGTACTTAACTCCGTGACCAAGATTGTGCTCGAATTGATAGCCATGATTATTCTACGTTATTAAAAGTTTCGTTTTCAATTTTCCATTTTGCTCTTCCTGCTAAAGGAGGTAAGCATTCTTATTTGTAATACAGATATTTGTAATCTAACCGTTATGACATTTCAAATCATAGTTTTTGACGTACGCCGAAAGATCAAAATAACCATTTAATCATTATGAGAATTCATTCACCGGGAGGTCATTTATTAATCGTATCTTATAGATGAATTCATCATCAGTATGAGTATGCTCTTGCTGTTGAATCTCATTTAAAATTCAAATAAAAATTTACTCCCATTAGGTTTTACAACTATGGTAAATAGAGCTATTGGTTTTATTTCGTCCTGTCGGTAGCCAAATCAAGCTTGTAGGGAATCTTGGTCTGAGATCCTAAATAGCACTCAACAGAGAAAAACCACAAAAGACGGGCAAAAAAAATGACGTGGAAAAACCGGCAGCTTAAGCTCAGACCTTTTTGATTAAAAGATTTGGCGGTCTTCATCTCATGGGAGGCTCGTAAAAAATCAGTTCAAAAAGAGGCCCAATACATGCGCGCGCTGGTTGGGGTCGTTTTTGTAACTCGTTGATAATCAAAAAGCCCTGGCTTAAGCTTACCGACTGAACAAAATTAAGCGAAAACCTAGAACCGAGTGTGATTTTTTTTAATGATGGTTTTTATTTGAATCGTATCCTGCTTGCTATAAATGACTAAATAAAGGTAAAATAAGCTCCATTACTTGGAGGGTGAAATGCTACAACTTAAATCAAACAGTTGTTATAGGTCGGTTGGCTTGTCCAGCATTGGACGTGGTTATTCTTTGGATAACCAACATTTAGGATATCATGAATTGCAGCAAAGCTCTGATCGAGATAAAGTTACAAGAATCGCTAAAACATTTTTCTTAGAGTCTCAAATAAAGTATCTTCTTTCTGGAGATGAACAAGTACTCCGAGGTGATTTGATTGATTTAATTAATAGAGTGGAAGCCAATTTTCAGATTCCAATCAAACACTTAGGTTTACAGCAACAGAGCAATGAAGCCCATCATTTTGAAGAGAATCGTACATTTATTAATTTGCCTTATTCTCCTTCAGTCTCAAAATGGTCTGACCGTGCTGCACTTCAATTGCTCATAAGAGATAAATTTAATTTATTATTTAAAACAGGAGACCTGGTTTTAATACCTGGATGTGCTGACGGGCAAATCCCTATTGAGATTCACGCCCATGCCATGCAACAGAATGTTGAATTGGACATTGTAGCTGTCGATTTTAATACAACTGCCATGAAGTTAGGTTACTGCACTATGAAAAGTTATGGACTTGATCCTGATCGTATTCATTGGGTGCAAGCAGATGCTACTTCTGCATCTTTTTTTGATTGGGTATCCTCTACTTTTGCTTCTCGGTTACGTCATCAAATCGTCACACTGATTCAGCCCTCAATGCAGGAAGAAAAGTTCATTTCATTTTTAAAAAGAAATGCTGACTTTGCTTGCAGTACTCATCACCCCTCCACTGTTGTTATGCCTATACTTTTAGAAGATCACGAAACATTATGGTACAAAATATATGAGGGGATCGTAAATAAAGCATTAAATAAAGCAAAAATCACTTGCGATCTTCCTGAATTAATATGGAAAAAAACTAAATTTGGTAGAGAGGCTCTTAAGTTAAATAGTAAACAAGATGCTTATGTCCCTCAACAATACTTTATTCTCCCCGAATCAATTCTAGAGATACAAAAAATAACTGGATACTCAGAAGCTGCGCAGAAAGTTTTCGGCTCTATACCTCAATCACAAGCTTATCACTTCCCTGAAGATCCACGTATGATCAATAGCAAAGAGTCAAAACGTATGTTTTGCATATGGGAAGTTAATAACTCTTAAGAGTGAATGTGTTTATGTCGCTTTCAAGATTTATCAGCTCTTAAAAGGCGATAACCTTCCTAACAAGTTCCTGGAGGGCGGTGTACTTTAAAGAGTTTTTCATTCTTCTGTCTTTGCCTGTATAGTCTACATCGACGATCTCAGATTAACCAGCAAGGCTATAGCCAATAAAGAAGGAAATGCTAAAACTTTCTTCCGAGTCTTTGACAAAGTTAAAAACACCTGAAATCGATCCCGTGGATTCTATTTTTATATATTTAGGGCATTTTCCTCGAAAAGAACATATACCCAAAATATACGTGGCTAAAAAAGAGGTAGCAACAATGCTGGGCCGATGAAATAAAAGGAAATCGCCCACAGTTAGACGAGTAGGAAATAGACATGCATTAATGCGTCACGTGTTCAATGCTTACTTGATTAAGAGGAGACGGCAACCGGTTTCAGGCCGACAGCTTTCCAGGATTTGATTAATTTTTTAACATACTCATCTGGAAGACTTTTACGAGCAATATCCACATTGATATTTACGAAATTTTGAAAGTTTGTTGTTTTATCAATTCGGCCAGAAGTGATCGTATTATACCAAAGTTTACCCGGAGTTCCCCATGACGCGATTGCCATTTTTTCGGTAAAGAGGTAAAAGGCCTTATTTAAAATACCAGAATTGTAATGGACTCCGCCAGCATCATCAGTTCCATTGTAAAAATCGTTCATATGACTTTTCTGCCGATCGCAACGTAAATTAACACCGTTCACTTCAAACTTATAAGCTGATCCGGGATTATTCATAGATCTGAAAGCGGTAAAATGACCATATTTCTTTTCTGCCAAAAATTTTTTAAACTCCCCTTTGATGAGGTTCTCACCTAAAAGCCAATCATCAGCTCCAGGAGAAAACTTATTCTTTTGGTAATGGGAAAACATGATTCCAAATACATCTGCAATATGTTCATTCAAAGCGCCTGGTTCATTTTTATAATCATTGATGGAAAATCCTCCCGGATAAACATACTGAATAAATCTATGGGTAAGCTCATGACAGGTAAATTCAACATTTTTGGTCCATCTTTCTTCATGCAGTTGACCACAACCGCCTCCAAATACCACCCGATGTCCATCCCACAAGGTATTATTAAGTGGTCCTAATTTCCATTTGTTTGAATTTTTATCCCAAGTCCACATCCGCACATTTATAAATAGCTCAATGGGGATATTCCAACCATGTTGTTCTGGATTACTATTAAAAATTTTAGTAAAAAATCCATAGATTTGATTTGCTAATTCGAATGCTCTATTTACACACTCATCAGACATAGAATCAGGTTTAGCAAGTGAATAGTTTACGTTGATTTCCTCTAGTGTACAGATACTTATGCGATCGTTATCTATTTTATAAGTAGAAGCTTCTGCTTTATTAGATTTATAGACATTTACGACAGGAGTTTTGGTAGAATGGCCAACTACTTCATCAGGAATCGCTCCCATATAAACGGGGGTTGATGTTCTTATTGCTGGATTTATTCCCCATTTTCGAGTAACTTTTTCGTGGTTAGCAAAACGAACTGTATCTTTCTCTTCTACCGCATCATTGTTCTCTTGTTCAAAAATATGAGAAGAGAAAAAGTGATCTTTGAAAAAGGACAAGTCTTCAGAGATAATATCCGGAACAGCCTGACAAAAGCTTGGACCCATATGATTCCCATTAAAATCAAATCGTTCATAACCAGAGCAAACATTTGCAAGATTCATAAAATATCCTTTAGATTTTGAGTTGAAGAATCTTTTCTCTGGAGGATTTTAATTAATTCGCCATGGCCTTCTTTTTGGGTATGATCAGTACCAGCAATCTTTGCAGAGGCAACTTCTGTTACTTGACGCATATTTTGTTGATGCAACTTTGCATCGATATCATGAGAATTAAGCTCCGATTTCTTTTCAAATTTATCGGATTTTGATTTCTGCTTTGTTTCGATCCATTCTTGAAACTCATCATCTAGATCTAAATCTTCAATATCTTGAGAAATGTATACCGGAACACATGAGGCCCAGCGATTAGGTTGAAATGAATCGATCATATTGTCCTCCTTTTAAGGTTTAACTTAAGTTTGAGAAAGAGATGAATAATAAATTCCATAAATATAGTCCCTTCTCTTTCTAAAGCAATCATAAATTATCTTACTGCACGCTATACGCAAGTTTTTTGCCACTTAAAGTACAGCTGCCACCTTGCTCTATCAATTCCCTCTCGATAAAGATAGCAAAAGGCTATATTCTCCTCGTTCGGAACGCTTTGCTTTGGCCTAGCTTTGTTTAGCTCGTTCCTTAAGTAACAAAAACTCGCACATAGCATTTTATTATCTCATTCATAGCATGCCTTATATTTTTGTATCATCAAAATTTTCGTTGTGTGTTTAATCTCCACTGGAAATTGACTCAATTCGTTAATTTTCATTGATTTGAAGTTAAACTGTATGGTTTAAGACCCGGCCACAGTCCCATCGATGTGCATGGTTAACGGAAATTGAGACGCATCCATATTTGTTTTTGCAAACGTGAGATCGAACTCATAGAGAGGAGTTGTCATAAATCTCTTCCTTCTGTATTCAGCGACCCTAACAAAGTTATTGTAGCCTTCTTGAGTCTCACTTTTCACTTTTAAGTTTTTGAAATACGCTATTAGCCTGCTTTCAAAAACTTCTTGCCAATTCTCTAAAGACCAATTTGTGACCAACTCTCCTTCAGGCAGGTTGGGATCGTCTATTTTACCAGATCTTTTGATATTTTCGATAAAGACCTCGTCAAAATGAAATCCTTGATTGCCTGCTTTGATATCGTTAGGGACATATTGCAGTAGCGATTTTCGCTTTTCAGAATAAAGGGGATTGGGAAAGTCTACCATCAAGATGGAAGCCACCATTTTTTTGCTGATCATTTCATGCCGGATCATTTTTTCAAGTAAATTCATATCTTCTCTACTCACTTCTGGAACAAAGAACGCAAAGTGAGTGTCCCCTGGAATTCTTGCACCATCTGTAATTAAGGCGAAGTCGAAATCGACAAGACTTTGTAAATAGATGTTTCCCCGCACTTTTATCTGTTCGATATCAGGCTCGATATCAGCGAGTGAAAAGCCGGCCATATTTGCAAAAAAAGAAAAAGGAAGGGGTAAAGAGTCATCCGCTTGTACTGCCCGGCTCTCCTGAATACTACTGATAAGGTTGACATTTAAAGAATCTAGAATTTGCCGCATAAAAAAGTCAAAATCTCTTACCGCCCCGTTAATAATTGAGCGCTCGATCCTAGCTTGATTGAGTTTGTCCATTCCTGTTTTTACAAGCTTTTCAAATTGATCACCTGTTCCTTTCTCTTGAAAGTATGGATTTTGTTGAAGAGGGTGATGTGAAGGTAACGCAATTGTGGCATTCATGCTATGCCAATTTTGCCATGGCTGTTCTAGTTCTTTCATCACAGGCCCGCCGTTAATATGGCCGGAGAATGGCCCTTTATGTCTTGTAGAAGCGTTTAAAGCATCGTAAGAATTGCCAGACCAAATCCATAAAGAACCTAACCGCTGAAAAAAATGATACCCTTTCAGGTCGGGATCCCAGCTCATTAATTGCAAAAAACCCTTGGTACTTTCGACATTCGTTCCTGTTGAAATAAGTATATCGGGACCTATTCCCCCATTGATTCGTATCGCAAATGTAAAGCGAAATGTCCGATTCACCTTATCTGTCGTTCCATCCCAAGGAAGCTTTCCTCCCTCTCCAATTAAAAAGACATTTCTTGTGATTAACCCTGAATCTTGGCCTTGGGTTTTTTCAAGTTCTTCTACGACCGCTTTTGTTGTGAGTGGAAACAAACCTTTAGCTAAAAGCAGTCTAGTAAAAGGATCGTGCAGATTATTTTGCACCTCTTCTGTGGTCATTACTTTTGGAAAACCGTCATCAAGCCCCACAATGAAACGATATATTTTTTTTGCATCAGCACTAATATCCAAAGTGTCTGGACCCATTGATTCTAAATCACTTGTGGAGGTGGTCCCAAATACATTTCTTGATTTCAAGCTTAACGAGTTAAGAAGGGGCTGTCTTTGAGAAGTTCCACTTTCTTCAGCTAATTGTTTTGCATTATCGAGTTCATCTGACCAAGACTTAGTTGGATATATCGAGGGCACTAACATTATATTTTCTCCTTATGTTAAGGTACGCCATCTTTAAATGGCGTACTAAGTTAAATTTTATTTTTCATAGATCGGGAACAAATCGGCTGGTATGCTTTAAAACAGCAGGCAACTCTGAGGGTGTCGGGAGACTATTTACCGCAAGGAATGTGTGTACTGATGGGACAGGGACAAACTGAATACAATCAAAAGTAGTGATCGGAGTGCGATTGAAATTTTGAGCAATCCCTGTTAGCTTGATTTGAACAAAATCTGCGATCATGGCTCCATATTTGATTTCCTGGCCATTAATCTTGATATCCCCGACAACATACCCTTTTTCTTTAGGCACTTCAAAAATGGCTCGCAGAGCATATTCTTCCGTACCTCTTACAATTCGCATGAATTCCCTCGGGTTTGTTCCATCAGGAGTTTCCCATCCGTCGGTTTTAAATGCCTCCAAGTCAAGGTAAAGACCTACTGGATCTTTTAAAGAGACCATCGCACCCATTCGACTCAACGCATTGACTTCCGAGCCTATTAACGGATCACTGTTACGCCCCTCTGCCCCATATCGTCCGCATCTGATCAATTCTTGTTGTTCTGTGAGAATTCTCCCCGCCTTTGAACGAACCATGCTAGACCCGGCAGCTAATTCAATTTCTGCTCCAAGCGTGTTATTGTCCTGAATTAAATGCATTGCGCCGTTTGTTGTATTTTTATTCCACTTATTGCGCGAGTTGTACGTTCCATCTGTATCAAATAAATCGTTTCTCTCGACAGCGTCGGAAATATATCGCTTATAAAGCTCGACTACTTTTTCCGGGTTGTTCTGTGCTAAATAATCCCAATACTCAGGTCCTTCACAAGTAAAAGATACATGAATAATTTTTCTCTCCTGATTTCTTAACACACTCCATTCACAATATTCATCTTGAAAATCTCGGGAAGAATCTGCTTTTTTCCAGCGAGCTTTATCGGAAGGCGAACTATCTTTGATTTGCTTTGGAAATCCAAACCAGGCAATGGTTTTTTCTGCATAATCAGAAAGCTTTTCTGTTGTACTTGGATTAAAAAATTGACTTCGTGGAGCATTATTCAAGATTGTGTACTTTTTTCCCTTAATTACAGTCGCTTCCCGTCCTTTAATAGCCTGTTCAATCTCATCATGAATAAATTTATCCCATCCTTCCAACTGTGAAGGTTCTAAATCCTCTAGAAATGAAGGCGGATGGAATTTCCCTACTATGGGCTGGCTGGTTGATGGGAAAATTCTATTCACATTTGGATGACTTGGTAAGGCAAACGCAATGTTCCATTTATCAAAAGCATTTTTTTCAAAACGTATCAATTGACAGTTATCAGGCATTTGAGTGTTCTGTGGCAGTTGTAAGTTATACTTCATAGCTAAAAAAGTCCCCAAATGAGCAACTACAAGTACCGGTTGCTTTGCTTGAAAAATCTCTTGAACGACACTATTTACTTTTGCAATATACTCTTTAGCATCTTCCAATTCAGTCGTCGGATCTTGTTGTAACCGGAGCAGTTTAAGAGCCGCCGAGACATTTTCCTGAAGATCGTCTCGTACTTCGTTTTGATAGTTTTGATTTCTCAGAATGATGTCTTTCGATTGTTGGGCTCTGATGTAAGGGCTGGAAAAAACAGTTTCAAAGTTAAACGAATGTACAAATTTGCTCACGTTGCTTGCCTGCGACCTTCCCTTTTCAGTAAGCTCGTCCGTAGGCTCATTTCCTGTTGCTACACCATGCCTCATAAAATAAAATTGGGTTGAAGTAATCATGATAAACCTTTTTGTTTTGCTGATTTGTTATAATAGCATTCCCTCGAAATGTCTATTTATGGTTAAAATTCACCTGAATAGCACCTTACTAAGAGTAGTGCTAGTTGAATAGCATCTATGTCAAGTTGCAGTGGAAAATGACTCCTATTGTTAAGATTTACGGAGAAAACAGGTTAAGAGGCTTCATTATTTCAAAGAGGCATTTCCTTAGTTCAAGTTGATGAAAATGCCTCTCAAAATGCATGGCTATCAAGAATTACAGACCAACCTCATTCCAGGCATCTTCTAAGGCTTGAACTGCTCCCTGAAAATCTTTTTTCGCAGTATTAACAGTTGCGTTTCGGAAATCCTCAAAGGTTGCATAACGCTGTCCTTGATTGACCTTACCGAAATTAGCATCGACAATGGTTTGATACCATATCTTCCCAGGTGTCTCCCAAGCAGGTCCACCGACTTTAGTTGCGAAAAGATGGAAGGCCTTATTGAGGATTCCGGAATTGATATGGACTCCTCCGTTATCACCTTCTCGAGTATTTGGAAGTGTTTTATAGTTATTCATATGGGATGGTTGTGGATCTACCCCTTTGGAGTTTCCTTTCGTCACCGAATATGCATTACCTGGCTCACTCATGGATCGCAAGGCGTTCCAATGGCCAAACCTTCTGGTTTTTACCATATCTTTAAAATCGTCTTTGATACAATCATCCCCAATCAACCAATTTGCTGTAATTGGGTCTTTCTCTTCTTTTAGCCATTGCCTAAAAATTGCTCCGAAAACATCGGAGATATGTTCATTTAACGCACCCGACTGCTCTTCATAAGCAAGGCCACAGGCATGCTCGGTAACTCCGTGAGTCAGTTCGTGCCCAATCACATCTTTTGAAGCTGTAAAATCACTAAAAATCATTCCGTCGCCTTCGCCATAAGCCATGACTGCTCCATCCCAAAATGCATTATTTTCAGGAATTCTAATAGGTTGCCCATTTTGGTCAGTTGCAATTTTGCTAGCTTGAGTAGTGTGATCGTAATAAACGACATAAGTACGAAGACGTACAGCAGAAAGGATGTCCATTCCTTTGCCATCTATTGAATTCCGATTAAAGAGACTTTGATAAAATTTATATACCTGTTGAGCTGTATTGTATGCATTTTTTGCGGATGGAGGCCACTCATCGATAGGAAGTTGTAGAAGAGCTTTATTACCTAATAGAGCAACTTTATATTCTGGAATCCCTTGTCGAGTTTTCAAATCAGTTGCACCGTCTAGGTCATAGACTTCAAATTTGGGCTCTTTAGTAGGTTGGCTGTCATTCGATACAGCTCCAAATCCAATAGACGCATTTATTGAGGGATCAAACTTTAGATGGTCAAATGCTTGAATTCTAGTGGCTCGCAACATATGTACGGAAGGCTGGATATCGATTATTTTTTTCTGTGATAGGCTAGGCTCATTAGAAAGAGCCCCAAAATGAGTAGGAACTATTTCCGTATCTAATGATACTCCATTGAACATCTGAAGATCATTCAAGATATGTTGCGGCACGAATTGACAGCATGAATGGCTGTGACGGCAATGTTGATCATCAACTCGATAAAAATCGAAATTGTTTGTTGGCGTTACTTTATTGATCATATTGTAATTCTCCTTTTTACTTGTTTAGAGGCACATGCATCTAAATCTTGTTTTTGGGATCAACTCTCGTTCCCTTTAGGCAACTTCTTCTGTTATGTATCCATGGGATTTTTAGAGGGCTCCCGATTCTGCTCTTCCGCTTTCCAAGAGTTCATTTCCTCTTGCATTTGTGTCAAACGGAGATCATTAAAGACATAATCCGGGACAAATTTAATTGAACGGTTTCTTTCTTGTTTCCGATGACCCTCACTTTCTTTTTCTTTTTGTGGCTTCTGTTTTTCTTCATTCCACTTAATCATTTCCTCTTGCGTTCCCATCTCCTCTAAATCTTCAAGGAGATAATTAGGTACATATTTCGTTTGAGGAGGACGTTCTCGATTTTTTTGGAAAACGGGATCTTGTTTTGTGTATTCCCAAGAGTTAGTACTATATTTTTCAGGAATCATATATCCTCCATAGGTGAAGATTAATTTCAACAGTTAAGACTATCCTAAGAATTTCCTCTAAGAATAGTCCGAGCGTTCATCCACTTGCTCATGATATATATAAATAAAATCATAACATTGGACTTATCTTAAACTCTCCTGAGATAAATAGGGTTTTTGCCAATTAGTTAATGATTTATGGGTCAATGGGTCTAGTCATAACCCGAATTTGAACCATGCCAAAAAATTTATTTAAAGTAAATTTTTTTTCACGCCATAATAAATGCAGGTTTTGGATAAGCCGACTTACGATACATGTAAGCCAAAGATTCAACTGACGAAAAAGGAAAAACAGATTTTAATGAATAGAATAGTTTGCTAAATACCGTGCTCAAAATTATTGTAGATAAATATATGTTCAAGCCTCCGAATTCGCAAGGGGCTAAAGAACATATTGCTTATCCAAAACTCGCGTTAATTCCGATAAACTCTATAGCTGCTAATGAATAAATTGTAGGTGTCTCAGCACATCTAAAGCCTATTTAAACTCACTTTGCACTTACCCTCTGGAATTCTATGGCATGAAGCCTTTACTCGAATATTTTGGACTTCAGATGTTCAGTCATTTTTTGATTGATTTGGCTAATTAGAAAAGCATAAATACAACTCGGCTCATTATCATAGTTATAGACAAATTTTCCTTGCTTATTTTAAAGCTCATGTAGATGCTTTTAGTCCAGGTCAAACAAAAGATGTCTTCAAACCTTATGCGTTACGTGTGTGATATCTATACCCAAGAACATTGGGTTCATTAATCTAAAAGAAATAATATTGGACACACTAAGAAGTGATAAAAACTCTTCTTTACCAGAGTCCTTACAAAGACGTTTAGAAATGGTTTTTAACGAATTCGATAAAACAGGTATGTTAGCTAAATTGTTGAAAATAATGCTACTTCTTCTAAGATATTATGTATAATGAATGCGATTTTTAAAAAGTCACCTACAGGAAATGTTGCGGCAGGTTTACGGTCATCCCAAAATCATTCTATAGTAGTACGAAAATGCTAAACAAAATAATGAGGTCACTCTTTCCTAGTGAATATTTTTAGAGTCCAAATTACTGTATAGCATCAATTCAACGTGCATTAATTGGCCATGTGACTTCGAAGAAATGTTCTTACGGTAAATCTACAATGTTTCCAGCTAAAAAAGGTTGCTAGGCGTTTTGCTGTTACACAAGTCTGACTTGATATTGTGACATTTGCCTCTATGTACTCCTTAAATATCATAACCGAGGCCAGCAGAGAGCCATCATAGAAAATGTCCAAGTATTTGATAGAGCGATCATTAATCAAAGAACCTCTTAAATTTATTTTAGGGGCATTCTGTATTAAGATGCAAATGCAAAACCCATGACCATAATACATTTAAAAGATATGTGTGTCTATCTGGAGTAAGTAGAAGCGAAAATGGCTAAGAAAGCGGTATTTTTACCGAAAAATAAAGGAAAATATGTATAAATACCTAATCGCAACTAACTGACTAAGAGCCTTTTACGTAAGATAAAATAAAAGGGGTTGCCGTGTTTACACATTATTAGGTATATATACATATAGCTGAGTAAAGGGAATTCTCTTAAGGAGGCGAGGAAACTTTCTAACAAAGGAGCAGTTATGGAGGTTACACTAAATACATTTGTTTATCAGCCTGAGCCTGCAGGAGCAGGAATGGCATTCGAAAAAGCAAAGTATAGACTTAATGGAAAACGATCCAATCTTTACGACATCTCTAATGAGCAGTTTAGACAAACTGTTCAAACACGAGTTGCAAGTGTTGCATGCGTTTTGAAAAGAGACAGCCTAAGGAAAAGTGAGAATGGCGATTATGTAGTCATTTCAACAGGAACTTCTTTTGCAGAAGGAGAGGAGTTTCGCGATGAACCAGAGCCTGGATTTGGAACCGCCTTTGCTTGTACTAAAAGGCATGTTTTTACTGCAGGCCATGTCTTAGAAGACGAGGACGAGACAAATGTTAGACTAGTCTTTGGTTTTCAAAAATTAAGCGCTGATCAGACGGAATATATTATCCCAAAGAAGAACGTTTACAGAGTTAAAAAAGTGGTGAAACAGGAAAAAGCCAATGGCAAAGATTACGCGCTACTGAAATTAAAGAAAAAGGGGAATAAGCCAGATCTAATACCTCTTACAATGAATTTTGGAGAGGTTGTAGGAGGCCAAAAAATCTATGCCGTTGGATACGGTGAAGGTCTTCCGGTAAAGTGTGCTTATAACGCCGAAATCAAATCTGTAAAGGGGCGTAACCCAAATAGAGTTGATGCGGATTTGCATACTTTCGGAGGTAATTCTGGATCTCCTATCTTTAATGAACTTGGTGAGGTCATAGGAATCCTTGTGGCAGGCTTGAAAGACCACGATAAAGACGCAGACCAGAAGTTGGTCAGAATTTGGCATGATAAAAAAACAACTGACGCACATGGTTTTGAACAAATCGTGAAATTAGCTGCCTTGGACGACGTCCAAGAAGTTATAAATCTGAAACCTCAAATGAAGGTAAAAAATCTTAATTTACAAAAAAGTACTGAACTCCAAAAATCACGATAATTTCTGGATAGATCAAAGGGATTGCATAATGAACATATGGATGTTAGAATCAGTAATTCATTATGTAACCCCCTGAGATCTTATGTCTCTCCAAAAGATACTGGACAAATTCAACCGCTATTTATGGTTTTTTGGTTTTTGTATATTGGCTGTGACAATTTTCATGGTCATTGGTTGGACTGTAGAAAGTCAACTGAATAGAAAAATAGATGAAGAGGTATTAGAAGCAAAGAATAATATTGAAAAACATCTTCTAACTATGTTTGAGGATACACGTGAGATAATGCTCAGCGTGGGAAAAGAGATCTCAAAAACTCCACCTTCTAACCTTTACCCGATTTGGCTACTTCTAAGAGAAGTATTTAACCATGCCAAATCCGTAAAACGCTCTTATACCTTGCCAGAAATGGCATGGGTTAATCCACATATGTTCCAAATCGTCAATACTAGAATGGGCATTTTAGATCCGCCAATAGATTTATCAGTTCGCGATTACTCTAAACACGTGTCTCGCCAGCCTTGGCATTTGCATTTTGCTTCCCCAGGTCCTATATTGCCCCCTGATGAAAAAAATAATAGTCCTCTCATATTACCTTTTGGAATGGGAATCACTGACAAAGAAGGAAGTTTCATTGGAACTGTAGTTGGTGCTTTTTATATGCAGGATATCTTTAACAAAATCAACGCCCTGCTACAAAATAAATTGGTTCATTTTGCGTTATTCTTGGAGGGAGATGAGGGAATTTTTGCTCAAACCCAGGGGAAAGATTTTAAGAAAGAAGAGCTTTCTTCATTTCCTTTTTCTTATATCATTAAATTGTCAGGAACTCCACTTACACTTGTCACCTATTCCGATTATCCCACATTTAAACGAGAATATTACCGCACTGCCTTGCCACTGCTATTCAAATGGTTTGGGACTGTTATCTGTATTGCCACGCTAATCTATGCATTTTGCTATGGAATCAAAAAGCAAAATCAACATCTAGTGATTGCAAAAATTCGTTTGGGATTGGCTATTGAAGTTGCAGCTTTAGCTAACGCTGAAAGGGATCGAATGATGAAGAGATTTCGAGAAAAGGTTGAGGAACCTTTTGGGTCTCTTGTTATCTATATTGAAATTTTGTCAAAATATTTAAAAGATGAAATCGATCTAGAAATATCTGATGAAAAGCAAATCCAATTTTTAGAGAAAGTAAAAATGGCCGTTTTTGATCTTGAAATAATCACGAGGCAGGCTTTAAAATGAAGAGTCCATTAGATCTGCAAACGAGTGAAAAAAGCAGTTTTTTTACTTTTTCACTGATTGTTGTAACCATAGTTCTAATCATTAGTTTCATTATGGCAGTAATCTCTTACTTCAATGCCATTGAAGATTCCAAAAAGGATGTCTACCTTAGTGCAACACGCATTGATTATTCCCTTTCTACCTTTTTTGATGAAATCCAACCACTCATGCTTTACGTGGGGAAACGTATTGCAAGTAATGAAGAGAAAGATATCCCCACCATATGGCGGCTCATGAAAGATGTCTTAAGCCGAACCAAAAATACTCATTCTCAGTGGGCATGGCCTGCCTTTGCGTGGCTAAATTCTGAAAATCAGTTTGGCGTGGAAAGTAATTATGGAATCATCTCAACACATTTTGACTATTCCATGCTTCGCAAATATGTAAAAGCTAGTAGAGAGAATCCCTGGGAGCTCCATTTTGTAGATTCTCCCCTATTAGATATTCCAGCAAATTACTTATCCCTTCAAGGGGGGTTAGGAGTGGTTGATTCTCAAGGAAATTACTTAGGAACGCTCAATGTAAGTTTCGATATAAACGAGCTCGTTTACCGCATACGGCAAGCTGCGGAAATGCCTTCGATTGAATTTGTTCTTTACAATGCTGACAGCACAGTAATCTTATCCTCTTTGCCTGCTGAAGAACTATCATCAATGCAAAATACTTTTGTCTCTCTTGTGGGTGAAATTCAGCTTACTTATCTCGATGAAGGACTTTTCAAAAAATGGGGTTTTCCTTTTTCAAACATAGCCTATGCAAAGAAAATTTCAGGGTACCCCTTCACCATCATTACATTTATTCGTTCTCCCACGTTCATAGGCAAATATTTTAATGCCCTTTATCCCCATTTCCTAGAAATTTTTGGTATGGGAAGTGTGTGTCTTTTACTTTTATACTTATTTTGGAGATCTATTCGAAGAAAAAATCAGGAATTGAAAGAAACAAAGCATAAACTGGAGAATGCAATTTCACTTGCTAGAGCATCAAACGATGCTAAAGAAGAATTTTTACGTTGTACCAATAATGAGTTAATGATTCCTCTCAATGGTATGGCGAATAATACCAATCTTCTCCTTAAAAATTTAAAAAATGAGATTGATGTTGCGTTAGTTCTCGAAAAGCAAATTTCTTTATTAGAAGGAATTCTTGACCATGCCTTGGATTTTAAGAACCTAACAAACAACTCCCTCGACTTAAAACTAATTGATCTACAGTCGACCATTGAAGAGTGTTTGGTTATACTCTCGAAAGCAGCCTTTGATAAATCGATTGTCTTTAGTATAAATATCGAACCATCTCTACCTAAGTTAAAAGGAGATATTATTAAACTTAAGCGGGTTTTCGTCGGTCTTCTAATCCGAGCGATTAAGTATAGCTCTAATAAACAAAAAATCGAGATCTCAGCAGTCCAAGAAATGAAAGAACATGAACTGCAAGTAACTGTAGTCATTAAAGACCACGGTTTTGGGCTCACGGAAAAAATGGTTGAGAACTTAGAAACAAACTTGGATCACGGACAAGGTAAGGAGTTCCTTGAAATCGATTTCCCTCAGATAGAACGATTAATAAAGATGCACCATGGAACTGTTATTAGGCAGTCTAATCCTGGCAAGGGTACGATTTTTACCCTGTCCTTTCCTGTGCTTGACTTTACAGCTTTACCTAAAGAAAACGCTCGCAGTGGGTTGAATATTTTATTATTTTCGCCCGATGCTTGACAGGAAAAAAGTTAAAGGTTAAATTTAGGTTGAAGTACCAAGATTTAGGTATAAATACTCAACAATGAACAAGGAGAAACTTTTATGTCCTGCCCTTCCCTATTGCAACAGCAATTGAGGCAACGTTTAAAAGATAAAGGCCTCTCGGCGAATGCATTAGAAAAGCGATCTGGGTTAAAAGCAAGTGCTGTTCAAAACATACTACAAGGCAAATCTAGACAACCCGCAGCCACTCTTTTACAAACAATTGCTACCGAACTAGATTGCTCTGTTGCAGACTTGTTAGGCGAGACGCCCAAAAAATTATTTGCAACAACTCCAGAAGTAACTTCACATGAGTGGAATTCGAAAATGTACATCGAGACTCTTCACTTTGTAGAAAAGCTACTTTTAGACAAAAATATCGATTTTAGCAAAGAGCTTTTACTCAAATATGCTAATGAAGTTTATGAGTATTCGATGAAAGGTGGTCAATCAGGTGTCGACAAACATTTTGCAACTTGGTTAATCGACCAATACCCATTTCATTGTAGTCAGCAGTAACATATCAAATAAAGCCGATAGAAATGAAGCAAGCAAAACTCTTCTCTATTATTATTCTAGCTCTATTTTTGACCGTTTTTACAGCAAAAACCTATTATTCCAAACTTGAAGAAGCTCAACAGAAAGTCTCTTTCCAAGCAGAAAAAATAGAAAAAGAGCTCCTAGCCTTTTTTCATCAATCTGAAGAGATGATGACGGCGATTGGGAAGGAGATGCTTACAAGTTCTCCTAAAGATTTCGTATCCATTTGGCTAAGATTGCAAGATGTCTTTACCTATAAAGATAAAAAAACATTTCGATGGCCTAATTTTGGTTGGATCAATCAAGAATTTCAGCAAGTCGTCAATACAAGACATGGTATACTGGATATACCCAAAGACATGTCCGTTCGAGAATATACCAAAATTTCTTCAAAAAAACCCTGGAAACTTTTATTTGCAAAAAAGGATATCAGTATCCCCATAGATATCTCTTGCCCAATGATTATTCCGGCTGGAATGGGGGTGGTCGACAATCGAGGAAAATTCTTAGGGATTGTCTTAGCGGGATTTCATCTTTCTGAAATTTTGAAGAAAATGGAGCATGCTAACCAAGACCAAAATGTGCAATATGCTCTTTTTGATGTTGATGGAGATTTTGTTTTAGGAACGTTGAGAAAGCAAATGAGTGAAAACCAAGGAAAGCAGTTCACTGTAAACCCATTTACCGATATAAGAAAGCTAGAAAATACTCCCTACACGCTTATTGCTTACATCAAAATGTCAACCTTTCAACAAGCGTTTTGGTATGAAATCATTCCTTTATTCCTCAATCTTTTAGGAGCAGGATTATTTTGCTTGCTTATCCGGTACGTCTTTTTGAACAGATTTATGAAGCAAAATAAGGCGCTCGAAATTTCCAAAATACAGCTAGAGGATGCTCTAGCATTAGCTTCAAGCTCGGATGCTGCTAAGGAAGATCTTCTAACAAAAATTCGTCAGCAATTAAAGGCCCCCTTTAATTCATTAGTAACGCGTACCGAAATTCTTTTAAAGCATCTTAAAAAAGAGATAGATCTTGAGATTTCTCCAAAAAAACAAATTGATTTTTTAGAACAAATTTTAGACGCCAACATAAGTCTCAAAACATTGACTTCAAATGTCTTGGATATTTCTTGTGTGGATCCCAATACAATCATTGAAAAATGTATCAAAATCCACGCAAAAGAAGGTTGGATGCGAGGAGTTCTTTTAAAAACAGACATTGTTGTAGTCCCTCCGCTCCATGTTGATGAATTGCGATTTACTCAAGTCATTGTAGGATTGATCGCTAGAGCTCTTCGATTTACGAGGAAAGGTATGCCAATTTTACTCAGTATGGATACTTACACCGAGGAAAATCAAAAATTCTTAAAAATTTCCATTCTCGACCAGGGAATAGGCATTACCGAAGATGAGCTTCAGCAAATAGCCAATAAATATGATGGCTTGAGGGTTAATCGATGCATAGATGGAACTGATTTGGACCTTGTATCCATTGAAAAACTTGTGAAAATTCATAAGGGGAGATTTACAATCCACCAAGAGTGGAAAAAGGGAACCTCTATTACAGTGCTTTTTCCATATAGCACTGAAACTTAAAACGAAACCAGCAATTCACATTAAAAATATTTGATCTCGCTCGAAAACATCAGATTTGAATTGCTTTTATTTACTGTGTTGTACATGCTGGGCTTGTGTAGCTTATAAGTTTTTTTTATATTTTTGCACAAAAAATGCGAAGTCAGCGTCATCCATTCCAAGGACAAAGTGTATGTTTTTATGTCCAACTTTTAATTTCAAAAATCCAATTTTAAGTGCTAGAGTTTTTGAAAATGGAAGAAATATAGGTTTTTCAATAAAAAATTGTTACTCTATCCGATCCGGAGCTATAGTAGATAGCACTCAAAGAGAAAAAATTCTAATAATTACTGGGGGTGAGGCCAAAATGACCCCTGTAATTAATAAGGAAGCCGAAGGCAGAGGATATAAAGTCTACCATATTCAGCAAAAGAACAACCAACAACCAGAAAATTGGCAGAAGATAAAGTTTAAAGATGCTAATTTTCTAGACACCAGTCATTGGGAGGGTTTTTTTACAGACATAATTAAAAATGCAGACAGTCTGAGTGTTGTAAATACTATTGGTGCAGCTGTAGCTCCAAAAGGAAAATCCCTTAAAGATATTAACGAAAAGCCTATTCTTTCTATTTTAGAAGCGCTTAAAAAAATTAAAAAAATACCTTTGCGGATAGGCCATGTTTCTTCAATTGCTGCAACATATTTTCCTAATGACCCAAAATTGCACGCAAATATTGATTCTCAAGCAAAAGAATATTGTTTGGGAAGAAAGAATGTCGACCTGATCCTTGCTGAGAGTCCAATTCTCACAACTATCTTGCGACCTGGATTCATCTTTAATGATGTTATTTCAGGAAGACTTATCGATACAGGCCATGATTATTCTCCAGAACAGTTTACCACACTCCTCCTTCATCCTGTTATTGGGTCTGGCACACAACCCCACCAACCCGTATACGTAGGAGATTTAGTACAAGCATTATTCAATGGTATGGAAACAGATCAAAACCATCTTGTAGATGCTGTTGGTCCAGAGTCGATGACACAAAAAGAAATGATAAAATTTTTCTTAGATTTAGAAGAAAAACCTATTAGATCTGTCTCAATACCTCACGAAGTTAGTGCGGTTATTGCTAAATACTTTCCTAAAGGAAGGCTGGCGCCTTATTCTGTGGCACTTTTAAAACACTTGGAAGAGCATGATAGAAATCCTTTATGTACAGCTTCATTTGAAGCCCTTGTTGGAAAAGACCTCATCAAGATGAGGGACATTTATAAAATACCTGTAGACGGCTTCATATACCCATCGTCTCCGATTCCTCAGCACTTAGTAGAAATTATTTCAGGTATTGCAACTAATAGCGAAGCTAGGAGAGATATTTTGAGAATTACCAAGAAGCATGGACCCTATCTAATTTTGAACGCTTTAAAAGCTTTGTTCAAACCAACATAAATAATCGAGGAATTTATTATGAATCATATTCAAAAAATCGGTAGTTACTTTTTCCCTAGTATTTTCGCCCCCAAAATACTCCATGGAGTAAAACCTTCTTGGTCGGGCATTATTGCAAGGTTAACAAAGCCAAACGTCTTATCTCGGGAGGAATGTCAAAGGCTTGACCATTATCAATTCTACAATAAAGTAAATCAATCTCCTAAAGGACATTATCATCAAGTATACTTTGAAGAGCACGGTAAATTTACGATTAAAGAGTTTGGCCACGATAACAAATCATAAGAATATGAAATTTAAATGGGATCGATCATTTTCATGGGAGTAAAGCCGCTCCGATCCTATTTAATTGTAATAAATGTCACTATAGGGCTTTGAACTGGATACTTTCAACGGAAAATGGTCCGAAAAAAGCGCCATCACAGAATCGGTTTATAAAGCACGTTAAGGGTTCTAATGACTGTGTAATAGCCTAAAAAAACTTTTTTCTATAAAATGTCCCGTTTCCATATATAATCACCGGTTAAATTGAACAGGAACTTTATTACAGGCTAAAGGGGGCTCTGAACACTTACGCTTTTTTAGGGTGGTGATGGACAAATTCATGCTGTCCATTAAGAGCTACCGAATGATTCAGCTCAAGATTTTGCTCTTGAATTTTATCATTGAAAATTGCATCAGTATTAATTTCACTTTTTCTTCTACTGTAATTAAATGCTTTTTTTTTAATCTCTGCACTCTCTATTTCATTATCCAAATCCTCTTTCCCTAAGTGTTTTAAGGCCATTAAGAAAAGAGAGGTCAAAAAAAGGTGTCGCTATTAGCCAATAGGTGATCGCTTAAAATGGAACGACTTTTTCGCATTTTTCTTGCAAACCACTTTAGATCATTATTCCACAGGTTTTATTTAATGCGTATCCTCGTGCTTTTTCGTTGGCCTGCAATTGTGGTTTATTGCATAGCTACAGAGACCAGTGCTTTTTTCATTTGTCCATTGAATTTTTTTTCTTAACTTGAGAGTCGAAATCAGCAGCTAATTGCTGAGGAGTTACTTTGCCTTCTGTAAATTTTTCAATTCTTAGTGCAAGTAGTAATCCGGGCCTTTTTGTTCCGGCTGCTATGTTCTTTACAGATTGCTCGCTGATTCCTAAGCTTTCAGCAGCAGTTCGGTAACGAATTTTTTGTTCATGTAAATATTCTCTAAGCTTCATAAAAGTTTTGTTTTGACTTTTGGTACTCTCATGGATTACCTATTAGAAAAGTAACTCATTTGAGTACGATGATCACTATCATAGCAGGAGGTCAATTTATGCATTCAGAAAAAGTATTATACAGAGTCAAAATTTTAGATTTAAAATATCTTGCTGACTATGAGCATTTGAGCTTTAAGTATTTCATTTATGAAATAGAGGCTGACTGCATAAAGAAGGCCCTTAAAAAAGCTCGTGTAAACTATATGAAAGGGATGAAACCAGTATTCTTTGAAGAGCTACCGTTTGTGCTAAAACTTTTCACAGTTGATCAAAATTAACATGTAAGCAATAGCCGTGACGTTTTTCACGTTTCTTCATAAAAGCCTGTTGCAAATTTGAGGTGCTACTTGTGCAATACTGTATCGAGACAGAGAAGGGGCATGACAATCATTGCATTGCTGGGTGATTTTAAACAAAAGGACAAAAGGGCTGGTTTCCTTTCCGCTTTTCCTATCGCAATTGGAAGTTAGCTTCTGAGGCCGTCATTCTCATCAAGTTTTTGGCATAATATGAATAAAATTAACCTTTTCTATAAATTCTGATTTTTTTATCCTGACTTCCGACAAGGGCAACTTGTCGGAAGTCAGGAATTTTTATGGAAATTATAGAAAGCCAAAAATATAACATTGCCGAATGGGCCTTGATTGCCGAAAAAGCAAAAGAGTATATAGCAATGCTAAAAGTCCAAGGACTCGCGAGATTTATAGACTGGGTTGGAAAGATTTTGAAGGTTGGTGCATATCAAAGGGACTAATATCATTACTAGCTAGTCCTGAAACAATCATTGCCTTTTTAATAGACAGGGCTCAAAAATTAAAGGTGTCTACATTAACTTTAAGGCTTGTATCAATTCGGCAAGCTCATTCAATGGCCGGCTATCAATTTGACCAGAGCCACGCCTTGATTACTGAAACATTTAAAGGGATTAAAAACACCCACGGTGAGCCTCAAACTTCAAAAAGTCCTATTCTTCTTGAAGATTTACAATCTATGCTTCAAAAAATTGATGACAGCTTACAGGGGATTCGAGACAGGGCTCTATTGCTGTTAGGTTTCTCAGGGGCATTTCGTCGTTCTGAATTAGTTAATTTAAAAATAGAAGATCTCAAGTTCATTCGTGAGGGGATTGAGGTGCTACTTCGCCGATCAAAAACGGATCAGTCGAATAAAGGATATATAGTTCCTATACCTTATGGTTGCAACCCCTTTACTTGTCCTGTGCGATCGGTTCAATCCTGGATTGAAGCTTCTAAAATCACTGAGGGCTATTTATTTCGTGGCATCAATAGGCATGGACATGTCAGTGAAAGAGGAATGTGTTCTAAATCCGTTGCTTTGATCATTAAGAGAAATGATTACCTTAGAGAGAATAAAAGCATGTTTTCAGGACATAGTTTACGCGCTGGTTTTTGCACAACCGCTGCTATGAAAGGCGTCCCAGAACACTCCATAATGAGACAGTCTAGGCACAAGAAAAGTGATACTGTTAAAAAGTACTCCGAATAGCAAGCATGTGGCAAGATTGCGCTGCGATGAAATTAGGACTTTAAATTGATATTCCTAGCTCTCATTGACGGAGATCAAATCGAAAATTGTCCATTTTTTTAACCTTGTTTTCAATTATATACTGCATTTATCTTAATAGACTTTTGCCCCAACTTTAAATGAAAGTAGGAAAATGATAGATGAGTAGGCTATGTATTAAAGGTGTCCCATCCTAATTCACGGCACATTACATCCCATGTTTTTTTCTCATTTTCATTTGAGCTGAGACCAGCATTGACAAAAGTAATCTTTGCTGAACAAGATCCTGAAACCGCAGAAGATAGAATCTCCCAAATCCTTTGGTGATTGCGAAATGAAAGAATTTAATGAAGGCATTTCATATGAAGCTCATGAGGCACGTGGTGGAGTTAATCTGTCACACATACGAAAAGCTCACCAATAGTTTCGCCCTCGAAGATTCTTTCCCTTCCAAAAAATACAGCCTTTGTTAAACTATCCGGAAGCTATCCAATTGTTAAAATTCACCTAAATATTGCTAAAAAAGCAAAAGGTAATGTCAAAAAGACCACATGAAGTAAGTATACTTTCATTGGTTATTGATCCAACAAGTAAACCTCATTGGATCAGTTACCCCAAGTATGGTCAGTTAATCACGTTATCAAAGTATAAACGGCAGAATTCGTTTCATCAATCTAAGTGGTGGCTGAACAAGCGCGCTGGGTCTCCTAATATGGAAAGAAAAACCAACCCCCATTGGTCATTTTCATTTTTTCCTTAAATTCGGAGCCTAACAACTTTTTTCCTAGTACTATATATATTGATCTGGTAAAATCAATATTTCTTAGACTAATCACATCACAAGGAGTTAAAATGATAAATTTCCCCATGCTTAACAATACAAGTAATTTTAATAGCTTTCCAATTAAAAATTCTAAAGAATCAACAAAATCAAATGTAACTCCTAATGCAGCTTCGATTATAAATGCAACTCCTATTATAAATACGACTCCTACTATAAACATCACTCCTATAAAAAAATTTGAAACGGCTCCCAACAGGCAAGAACTAAGGCAATTTGTTGCCGAGACAACCAAATTAGGCAACGAGTATTTGAAAGACATGCGGGAAAAGTATAACACTAAGTATTAGACTAGGCTGGCGGCGCCCAAAAATTTCTTGACTAGATTTACCTCCTATTCATGCATTAGTCCAAAATCTGGCATTTGAATTCTCGATGATGTAGAAACTGGGTGTTTTTTGTCATACTCATTCAAGTGAAATTCAATGCGCTTATTCATTTCTGTAAAATCGTCATTAAGTTTTCGATTTCCCTCAAAACCCCACGATGTAGACTGTTGACTATACTCTTGATTTTTTTGGTCAATATGCCTCTGCAGACTGCTTTGAATAGATTTTATAAGATTCACCGCGATCGCCGATCCATGTTGTATTTCTGCGGCACTTTTGACATGGTGATATCGAATAGCAGCGCAAACAATTCCCCCCTCTTTCAAACTATTTACAAATTCAGGCAATTTATCGCCTTTAGATAATATCATTTGATCATAAGTCTTATGAATTACATTTATATGCACGGGGTTTTCGATCTCAATGCTGCTTTTAAACACTTGCCTATGGTAATAAGGGTTAAATATTTTTTCATAATAACTATGTGCATTGCTTAATAGCTCAGCCCCATCCGGATTTTTTTGTATTTCATCACATTGCTTTTGTGCTATTTTTGCTTGTTTGTCTAGTCCCGTTTCATTTTGAATTTTCTTAATCTCGCTGAAATGACCTTTTATTGATTCTTCGTTTTTCGTCAAATCCGCAAATATTCCTTGATGTTCCGTAATGTCCATACCAAATTTATTAGCAGTTTTAAATAATTCATCAAGATGCAACAACTGAGTTTGAAAAAGATCAAAACCTTGAATAGTCGGTTCAAGTTCTTTCATCTCTTTATCTATCGTTAAATTAGCGACAAGCAAAACTAACGCCAAAAGTACCCATTTACCAAGAAAAGCCCCAGCAAAAATGGTCGATTTTGGATGTTCTTCCATAAAATTAGTAATGAGTGCAAGTTGTTGCGAGATATAATCAGAATCATGTGTTTTATAACTAGTTAAAACAACTAACATGTATCCAACAACTTGCAATGCAGGAACATCCATTTTTTCGTCATGTACAGGATTTTCAAGAGCAATTTGCAGTTCCCTTAGATTATGGAGAACATTCAACCTTTCTTTAATTTTTTTGATATTTTTAGCTACAGCCAGATTGCTACTAGCAGAATTCGATCCCTGCATAGACTCTAATTTTCTCAATTCTTTATGTAAATCTTCTTCCAATCTGGGAGTTGAGAGAAGTTTATTAAGTAAACCTGTGTATTTAGCCATCAACTCTTTTTCAATTAAAGTTTTATTTTTTAGATTTTCAGTTCCAAACTCTTGGGGAAAAATTGACAGGACATAAGTTAATGATTTCCGTAGCTCATTGTTTACTGCATCAAAGGTTTTTAAGATTTCACGTGAGGAACTTAGCTCCTTATTTAAAATTCTGGAATGTTGCTTTGTCTTTAAGGCGATTATCGATATTTGAAAATGGTCGATCTTCTTTATATAATGTTTTACAAGGTCAACATTTACTAATGGATTTTGAGATTTTTCCATTTCTAAACAAATTTCAAAAAATCCTTTTTGATTTTCTAAATTAACAATTATTCTATTTTCTATGTTCGTAATTTCATTATTTAGTTCTTTTAACTTGCCCCTATTAAGAGGATCACTATATATTTTTTTTAATTTTTTTGCCTCTTTATATTGTAAAGATAAGTCCCTGTTCTTCGCCGAAAAATCATTCTCTATATTTTTTTGGTCTTTTTTTAATTGCGGGTTCAATTGTTGTATAAGGATTTCAATGTCTTCTATTGAATGTGTATCAGAGGATAGTTCTTTAGATATCTTCGACCAATAATTTTTTTCCTTATTGCGGTCAATGTGACACAATTGAATTATTCCCCTTAATTTAGCTATCCTTTGGTCAATTAGTGGAATTTTTTTTGCAGGAGCAGATTTAAATCTATAAGAGTGTGGTATTTGAATTTTTGAAAAACTATTAGATTTGTAAAGATTCACAGGCCCTCCTTGTTGTAAAGTCAACCAATCACTATATACATATTATATCAATCTACAAGTATAAATAACAATTGCTAATATTTGATTATTAATTAAATATGTAAACTGCTTGTTATCATTAGGGCTACTTTGAGCCAAAACCGTAATTTCCTTAGGTTAAAATTGGAATTTGGGGATAGATCGCTTTAATAAACGTCGCAGTATAAAAGAAAACATTTTTAAGTCAACAGTCTGTCGATAGCCGGAAGTATTTTCCTCCTCTGTGACCGGTGATAGTTAAAATCACTCGACTTGATTGTAGAAACAAGAAGAAACATTATCGTGTTTTTAATGAGATGTTGCTCCTTGCCAGTAATCTTAAACTGTCAAAAGTTGACCCATGTGGGTAGGTTCGCTCCTACTTTAAGGATTGACTGAGCAAAGGAGAGGTAAAAATATATGGCAATTTCAAGCTATTATAAAATAGGGTATAGATTTTGAAAAAATAGGGAAAATATTCTACACTTGCGACGATGTATCATTTCAAAAGTTCTCGTAAATGATCAAGTCGCCTGAAGGAATCTTCAAAACCACCCTTCCGATTACGCAAAAGCCAAATCATTTTGTATCGTTCAAGAACGGGCTCGAACTCTTTTAATAAGTTTCTTCTTTCGCTTTTGTCCAGCTCTTTAACTCTGATTTCAGGACTTTTCAGTAGGATACTCCCAAACTTTGCGGAAACAATAAGAATGTCGATTACCCACAGATATTCCTGCAGTATCAGCTCTGTGTCACTTGTTTCTAAAGAAACGTCTTTCAATTGACGTTTTGATTCGGAAAGCTTTTCTATAGCCTTCAGTATCCCCTCCTCAGAAAGAGAGGCTAGCACTTCATTATCAGGGCGATCATCGTTGAAGACTAAAAGCCTTAAAAGCGCAGAACAGCAATTTAGTGCTGCTTTGGGCTTAAGCACGTCCTTATATATATATCCAATATCAATAACGATTTGGCCCATGTGGTGATTTTTGTCATGAAATACATGCTCATTGAGTAATAATGGCAAGTCGTCAAAACTAAAGTCACTTGCTGAAGCTGTGTTCCAAGAAAAGCGCGCCCCAAGGTATAATCCAAGCTTGCTGACAGATAATGGATGATGATGGCCATTATCTCCCCATTCCGTTATAAGATAACCTGTAGCTCCATTTGCTTTTCCTTTTAAGGCTGCCTGAGACAAATTTTTAATAGCGTCATCTGTCCTACCTCCTATAGAACTCCAACTGCATGTACTTGGGCAAACATACCATTGGATGTTATTTGCAGTAAACTTACGCCCCATCTCAAAAGGAAATTGATCTTCGTATCCCCAAAGTAAGGGCACAACGTCTTTGGGAAGTTTGCCGATCATTTTGTCCTCCGTAATGACAAAGTCGGCCCAGAATTGAATGACGCGGTCATCTCCCATACTTTTTACGAGTTTATAGATTTCTTGGAAATAATCGAAGTAAATTTCTGAAATTCCTTCTTTCCGGATACGCGGCTTTGACCTCTCCCCTCCGCCTACTAAATCGTTAGGTTCGTCTAAACCAACATTAATTATGTGACTGGAAAAATTCGGCAGTAACTCTTTGTAAAGCCCCCCAATAAGTTCCAAAGTAGCGCCATCCGTGGGACAAAAGCTATAACCGGGGTTTCCTTCATGCTCATAATTCTCTTTTTCTAAATACTTTTTTGAAACGCGGGAGGGACATTCAGCTAATGCCTTGTAGTCTTTATGCATAATCCATCGGTGCATATGGGCTAAACTGTTTTGATTAGCAACCAGTTCAATATTTTTGCTTTTACAGTAGAGATCTAAAGTTTGCACCTCTTCTGGCTGTATTGGAGAAGCTTTTTTCCATATCGTCTTATGTTTTTTATAGGCAAAGGCATGTTCAAAATAGAGTTGTAACTGATTAATTTTATATTTTGCTAATTCATCTACTAACTGGAAGAGGGTATTCATAGAGGGAATTTTATCTCTGCTTACATCAAGTAAAAAGCCTCTTACTTTAAAATCGGGCCAATCATGAATCGAAACACAGGGCAATTCTATCTGCACACCCAATAATTTGGGAGTGTGGTCCAACAGGTCAAGAAGAGTGATTACCCCATAAAAGGCACCTTGTTCATCATGTCCACAAATTGTGATGCAAAAATCTGTAATGTTCAGAAGATATCCTTCATGTTCATTCACTTTGTTTTTATCGATTTGAACAGAAATAGAACAACCTTGTTCAGTGCTTATTTTATCAGGTATGATTTTGCGAATCGCTAGTTCGTTTATTAAAAAATCTGAGACTTTTTTTATGCCATCTCCAAAGAGGACACTTGGATGAGAGCTAAGTAAAAAAGTCCCTTTATTAAAGGTAACCTTTTGAGGCTGTACAGAAAAAAGAGCAGAGACCGATAAGTGACTTAATGAAGTAGGTGAATACGAAGAGGGGATAGACGATGAGTAGGTGATTTCCATTATTATTCTGCCTTGTTATATGATGGACTTAATTGTACACAATTTTCACAATTTCTCTATGCTGGCGAGACCCAGTAGGATTTTTATGAGGCAAAATTTTAGTTTCATAATTTTTATTTTCATTATATCAGAAAGTTGATTTTACAAAAGCCTCTATGGTCGTAAAATCCGTGGGATTTTGAGCTCATAATATAATAAATTCTTTTAAATATAAAAAACAGAACCAAACCAAAGACCAAAGATTATGCTACATAATGGACAGGTACAGGTTGATTTCAAAGAAAAAATCCCGGATGAAGATGGTATGCGGCTCAGAACATTTTTTCGGAAAAACCCCTTTTTGTATGTCACATACAATTCACTGATATAGTATTTGCGCTCAGCAAAAAATGGAAAATAATTGTTTGACATGGATCATGGTAAAATGATATTCTTTAAAAGAAAGCTATTTTTTAATATAATAAATTTAATAAAAGGATTAATATGCAATCTAGCTCTATTTCTGCTAATAAAAATAGGTGGGAGTTTTTCAAAAGTAAATTAAAGCCTAATCAAAAAACAAGTTCAATTTCTTCTGTGCAAAGACCAGTGACCCAATATCCAGTCATTTCTTCACTGATTATCGGAGAGGACCTAATTTCGAGACTTAACAGCGATCAATTTTCGGAAATTTTTTCTAGCTTAAATCTCTCTATGCTTGGAAAAGGCTGTCAAGTGAGCAAAAAATGGAACCAAGTCTTAAATCAGGATTCTGTTTGGAAGCATATGGTATATAAACATAAAGCTATTGGACCAGAATGGTTGCAAAAACTTGGAAAAGATGTGGTTACAGATGAAGATTGTCAGGAAGCATTTTGTTCCTTATCTCTTGAAATTATCGAAAAGCTAAAGCGTCTTTGCGAGGCAATTCCTGGAAAATACATTGTAGAGACTCATACATTAGTATGGATGCCAAAAACAATTTGTGGCCAACCTATCAATGAAAAAAATTTGGGAATTTTTTTACAAAGTCGTTTTCCCAATACAGACAATGGGTACAGATACATTTTACCTTTACTACTTGATCCGTCAAGACAACCTATTGACAATTCTTATTGGATGTTGATGCTAGGAGTACTTCCAGAAAGCAAAAACACAACCTCAGCTCAACGACAAGATATTCTCGAAAATCTTACTAAAAAAGCTCAGATGGCTTACAGGTTACCCAAACCGATAGAAGTAGCAGTTGCCGCTTTTGCTAAATACTGCACTTCTGGTGTCCGCCTATTTAAAGGTAAATGGCCAAGCTCTTATACATTTTGTGCAGAATGGGGCAAGGACTATCAAGTAACTACTGGAAGCTTTTTTAAGACGGGCTTTGCCCTCGTAAATTCTGATGGTAACGACGCTAATAGGTATATTGGCATTGCACCTGTGTACATTTTTGATAAGCCACAACTCTTGCATAAAGATGATCACAAAGTTTGATGAGACATATTTGCAATAAGATCTACTGTGCTAACGATACTGCTTAATGGATTATAAAGCTGTCCAACAGCGTTTTCATACTGGTCAGCATCAATGGCGGTAGGTTTATTAGACTTAGGAGTGCTAGAAAGTTCAGTAATTACCTTATTAACTTTTTCTAATTCTTTTTTAATTAAAGGACTGTCATTGGAAACAAGTGTACGCTTAACTTTAAGCTGTAACCTCTTACTCAAATCGAACTCATTTTGCACTGTAGCACCATATGCTTGGAATAGTTGCCTAGTATGTGGGTCCTTAAAGGCTGTAGCAATCTTTTCGTGGTCCATTTGTCCTTCATACCCTTGCATACTTTCCACAATTGATTTAAATTGTGGATCTATCCGTCCAGCTAAATTCGAGATTTGCTCACCAAACGTATTATCATTGGGTAGTTTTTCATAAAAAAATGTTTTAGAAGCAGAAACTGCCTCACCAAAGCTTTGATTTCCAGTGATTAGTGTTTCAGATTCAGAGAATTCCATAAGTTTCATGATATCCTCATGAGGGAGGGGGAAATAGTCAATAATCCGTAACGTCTTTCCGTTTTGAGGGCCGCCCGGAATGTTTATGATTTTAGGATTTTCTAATTGAAAAGTCTGATCGTTTGCTTTTATTGGAGTAAGCCTAGCAACTTTATGCTCCTTGTGTCCAGGTCCCTCAACTATTGCGATAGTATTTTCTCTGCTAACTTTTACGATTTCCACGGTTGAAATTCCATTTTCTCTTAAGAATCTGATTTGCGAAGAGTCCCATAAGAGCTATCCATAAATGCAAGTTCATTATCTGAAATTTGCAGGTTCCATTCCACTCCTACCATGCTATTCTCCGTTCTCATGAAAAAATCTAAGTTTTTCTTATCCTCTCCATGATCGCCTTCATTCATCAGGATGATTGACTTAAGAAAT
Source organism: Parachlamydiaceae bacterium (assembly GCA_013813265.1). Classification (GTDB taxonomy): domain Bacteria; phylum Chlamydiota; class Chlamydiia; order Chlamydiales; family Parachlamydiaceae; genus JACCRY01. The sequence goes on along the minus strand of JACCRY010000217.1, from coordinate 9,504 downwards.
CCTGCTGAAGGATTCGGTAGATGAGCATAAGCAAAATAAAGTTTATTTGATTTTGTGTATTGAGTAGCATCTTTATCGTTGAGTATAAGCCCACTTGCCTGTTTAGAGGAAAGTTCTGTAATACCCTGACCATCCGTTTTTGTATCTAAGAGTTTCGATAAGCCTGAATGAAGAAAAATTCCGAGGGATGCCGTGCCAAGCCCGCCGCTTTCCAATGCATCCCCCCAACCATATTCTTTAAGCATGATTTTTTCTGGAGGGTTTTTGAAATTTCCCCATAATTTTTCAGCTTCCAGACAAGCATCGGTGGGCATTATGATAATTAAATTTGGTTCCTTAGCATTATGTGGTCTATTATCAAATGAACTGATGCTTCCCTCTTTAAGATTAGCTCCTTTAGTTTCATATTGAATTTTTGCAATTGCATCCTTCATTGAAATTGTAGCAACTTCTAATGATACTTGAATGTCAACATCTGGGTATTTTGCTTTAAGAGACTTTACAGTTTTAGCGGCTAGCATTAAATCACCCATGCCATTATCTTCTTTTATATGCACAACGATGGTTTGATTTGGAGGCATGGGAATTTTTTCAAAAAGGGAATCGACATAAGAATCTAATTTTCCTACTAGCATATGGGTCCTTTCAACATTTCCCAACCTTTAATCGATTAACATAGAGAGAAGTCAAATATTAGGGGCTTTTTTTGAAAATTATACCCGACAAGGATTAATCGATTGCTTTTTTTAAAAAATCTATAATGTTATTTTGAATATTTCTTGTCCGCCGATAGAAATAGTATTTTGTCCTTTATCAAAATAAACTTCATCTCCCTTCGTTAATTCTTGGCCATTAAATGTAATACTTCTAGGCTTGTTAAATAGATCTTGGGTAACAATGAGCTTATATTGGCCTCTCTCATGATCATATTCTATAGTTGCCGTATTCCCTACATTTTTTTCAGAATTCATTGAACCTGGGATATTGGTCTCGATCGCACCCATGCCAGGACTATGAAATCCCCTAATTTTAACCTGTGATGCACTTAAAATACTTCCATTGTTTTCTTTAATTGCTTGCATCTGTTTATTCAATTCTATTGAGTGTCTTTCTTGAACTATATTTCCCTTCGGTGATTCTACTATCCCTGATTTAAAACTTTTACTATCAGGGGGTTGATTGTTCATCTGGACTCGGACGTCATTCTGCTTCGGAATAGGGGGATTAGGATTCTTCACTAAGACGGAGATTTTTTCAGCCAGACGACTTAAACTACCTTGGATACTATCTAATCCTTTAACTATTCTCTCGCCAATTCTGTTAAAATCCATTGTTAGCCCCCCTTATCTTTTTACACTTAAAACATATTCTAATGCAGCCTTGGCGTCTTCTTCGAAATTTGGATTATTACTAGCTTTATTCAATAGCTCAATAACGCTTCTAAAGTCATGAAGTTTTTCGCTGCATCGGATTAGTGCGATATAAGGGGCTATTTCAAATGGAGTTAATTCGACGGCCCTTTCGAACGCCTTGAAAGCACTACTCATTTCATTATTTCCTTCTAAAGATAATCCCAATGCGACCCAAAAAGAACTGATTGAAGGATTCAGCATGCAAATAAAATTATAACTATCAATAGCTTCTCGGTACTGCTTCTCTTCGTAGAAATGGGAGCCTAAGCTATATAAGCAAAGAAGCATCTCGTCGGAATAATTCATCTGAGTTTGTATTTTGGACGGTTTTTTAACATAGTTCTTCCAAAATGCTAAGGTAAAAATTGAGCTCAGCATTTCTTCATTAGTTTTGAAATTTTCAATAGCAATTGGCTCAAGTTCATCATTAGCTTTAAATAGCCCATCGATAGAACTGTCTTCCATTTGGGCTTTAAGAAGATAGTACCCTTTTTCAAAAGCCTCTTTTTTTTTTCTTGCATCTTCTTCTAAAACATTGAGCAATTTCTCTTTTGTGTTATTTAAATTCGTCAATTTAGAAGGATTTAGGTGCGTTGTGAGCATTTCTTGGCGAATGAAGTTAAAATCGACTGAATTAGTATTATCTAATTTTTTCTCCATACGAAAACCCATGCTGTTAGAATCATTTATAATTTGTTTTTTCCGTTCTTTAAATATCAGAATTCACTTGTTTAGCTTTCTTTATTATAACCCATCTATTCTTTTAAGATGCTTATAAAAATAATAAGGTGATGAAATTGATGTGGCTTTTCCTTTTTAAGATTAATTTTACTAAAAAACTTTCATGAAAAATATGTTGAATCAGTGCGCTCTTCCCAACGCCCTTTAGGTCGAAGAGAAAGCTGTGATTTTTGAAAAATTTAATCATCTATTTATGATAATATGACTTTAATATGACTTTCGTAGCAAACTCCGAAAATTTTTCTCCCAACACCTCAAATTGCTTAATCTGATTAGAAAATAATTTGAACATTCATAAAATAAAGAAGTGCAAGCTCTGTAGGCTTTACATTTTTGATGCGATGGCCAAGTTGGCCAAGGAGAGTTGGAATGTATTGGTTAGAAAGTTGACTTTACGACTTTACCGTCAAAAAAGTCACTTTGCAGTCGAATCTTGCACATCGTTGTCGTTTTTAAATTCCTCTCTTATTTTTAATCCCTGCAACACTATTTTAAAAATCTTCTACCTTTGAAAATTTTTTTGTTTATTTTATATATCTTTTAATGTTTACATAAAATCTTAAACTTTTTAATAGATTAAAAAGGAGTATACATGTATATTCTTAACAAGCTATTTAAACACAAATTTTTAGAGGGACCATGTATCCAACCACTTCTTACGAAAAAACCTATGATTCAGGTTATTATAGTCTAAACCCACCAACTGAGTATGACTCCGCTTTTGCTATGAGATCAAAGACTAAAGTTTTTGAGCCTAAACTTCACGTTAAAACTTCTTGGCTCTATCTTAAAGAATACAACGTTCAAACAGAATCCATGCAAAAAGCTAAACAATATTGGCTGAATTATAAGTGCGACAAGCCTGACACGATCATAAAATGCCCCTTTGATGTTTCAATGGATTTAGATTTTTTAAGGGATGCTGAATTAATACGCCGAGACGTCTGGAAATGGCATGTAAAAGTATGTAAAGAAGAACGATTGTGCGCCAATTATCATAAAAGTGCATTAGATAGACACCCTGAAGATAAAGATCCCGCTTATTTTTTTTCTACTGATCCTCATTTTAACAAGGCCAATAAAAATATTTTCTTGCCTGTAGAAATTCCTGAAACCTTTATTAATTTAAAAGCATATATAATTTTGGAACCGAGTGATTTACAAGATCTTATTACACAACTTAATTATTTTCCTGACATTACTAAAGAAGTTTCACACGCAAAAAGATATTGGTCTCTAGATATAACAGATTACGATGCTCTACAGATAAAAGAGAAGTATCCTAAAGAAGTAGAACATTTTAGAGAACTTATTTGGAAGAGGCATCTTCAGCTAGAAGGAGAAAGAGAAACAACCGCAAAAAGATGTCTAATGTGGTCTCAAGAAGACTCTGAGCTTCGCACCAAAAAATTTTGGGAGACAATGAAGGTAGCAGCTACCATAAGTATTATTTCCAGCGCTGTTTTTTTTTGTGCAGCGATAGCGTTTTCTAACCCCCTGTTATGCATACCTGCTGCTATTTTATTAATTTGTGGATCTTTATTTCTAACTTATCAACTTAAATCCATCTCTTTTAGTCAAATAGTGGAGGTTGCTTATAAAAAAGATTAGCCCCTCTTTATTACAAAATATTTTTAAGGAAAAAAATGATCACTAACTATATGCCAGTCCCTTACGATACTCATTTAAATTTTCATCAAATGAGTATTATAGATAATCCTTCTGAGGAATATAAAATTACACGTGCGTATGAATGTGTGAGGGAACATCCTCATATGGCATTTCGCGTTTTGGTTCCTAGTGCTAATACCGCACAAAATATTAATATTTATGCCCACTGCCTTTTTTATTCTGCTGCTTGGTTATGGATCCCTGTTTGCGTGATAAGTGAACTTGCGAAATTAGCCCCTACGACACCAGTTATTTTTGGAACAGCAGCAATTGCTGGATTAGTTATTTTCGAATCTGTTGTAATAATTTCAAATATTTATACAATTCAAAACTCAGCTCCTTATATCAATTGGGAGAAACAGCATACTGAACTATTTCAGAACAATTATTTGATAGATTTTTTCAATAAAGATGACATTTGCGCTTATTTACTTTGCCCGATTTCGAATGCTATCCCCAAAATGCCTGCTAAAGTTGACAATAATGATTTAACATATGATTATCATACAGCTTTAGACTGGATAGTAAATCGTCCTAATGAATTTCTTCCAGGAGATTATACCCTCAGAAAAATAGAAGATTTGAAGTTTGACTACTCACACATCAACACCTTTATTGTAAGATTAGATAAATTAGGCACTATTCTTAATGGTGAAAAAATTCGCAGAATTTGCCGTATTATTGATGTGAAATTAATGAGCGAAGAATTAAAAGCGTTTCTTTTTATAGTAGATTATTGCTCTTTGACTGGTCTAGCATCTTTAGGTGAGTTATTTGGTTCAAAATGTAAATCAACAAAGAAAAGTTTCGATCAACTAGATAAATTATTTTTCATAGTACTTAATTTTAATTTTACTCGACGGGCCGCAAGGCTTAGAGAATTCAAGGATGAATATAAAAAAATTAAAGAATTACCTTTTATTTCACCCCAACAGAAAAAAATTTATGATAACCAAATTGTTGATTTAAGTACTAGAAGCAGTTCAATTAAGAGAATAGAAATAGAAAGTAAATCGGATTCTAAAATAGCAGAATTTCTTTATCGATTTTTAGGAGAGAATGGCACTTTTAAAATTTTTGGGTTTAAACGGAGCTTTCGTATTACAAGAGACATCAAACTTCATACTGACATAGATTCACAAATTTGGGGAGTTCCTCAAATTTATTTTGGATCAAACTTAATTCAATTAGAGAATAATAAAATTTATTCTCAAGAGCATGTTAATGGAAATTTAACAAACTCGTCTTCTCTTGAAAAGGAACCTCTTAAAACCCCACAAAAAATGTCTAAGACCTATAAGTATTTAGGCGATGACTATGAAATTATTAGCGAGAGCGAGAGTGAAAGCGATATTCTTATTTGACCAACTTAGTACTTTGTGAAAAACCTGCAAATAGCTCTACTTAGCAGATCATTAATTAAAGCTGTGTTAAGGACATAGAGAAGGACATAAAGAACCCGCTATAGTTTGCTTACTTTAGGATGTCTTTATGTCCTCTATTATTTTTATCAAGAGATTTCAGTTTGTCAGCATTACACTCCGTCTTTGCCCCAATCTTCAAAAGAACCAGAAATATTCCAAAAAATCATGATGATAGGTTTTACTAAAAACTAATCCCCTCGAATTTATGCAAAAAATTTGTTGGTTAATAATAGCTCCATCAACATGGAAATTTCTAACAATTTCAAACTCTATTTAAGAAGTTTTCATGATAAACTGCATCAGAAATTAACTCCTCTTTTCGTCGAAGGACGTTTCGATCTTTCTGGTTCCTCTAATTCTTCAAATGAGGACTTTCCTTTATTAAAAAGTATGCCTTGCCTATTGAGCGTCCAATTGTGCTCACGGAGGTTGAATCAGTAATCCACTCTGAAACATTCGTCGAATCGACCTGTGAAAGGAATCCTATCACTTCTTTGATGGTTTCGTAGGGAGGCTCTTTGCCTGAACTGTTTCTATCTAAAAGATCTATAGAGGAATCGCGCTCGAATTAGACTTTTCGATAAAACAACTTGCTTGAGATCCTGTCTATGGTTTTTTGAAAACTCATCTATCACTCAATAACTTTACGATCATCATTTATATATGCTCTCTTCAACCAATAAGCTTGTTTATCTATGCAAGGAGTGTAATTTAACATTGTTATCTAAGGCAATTTCACAAGACTTATTAAAAAATAATTTGCGCTTGTTCTGTACTATGCAATGTCATCAAATGGATTTCTCAATAAATCCGGCTGATGGATTAGCTATATATGCATATTTAAAATAGAGCCTATTCGATTTCATATAATCTGCAGGCTTTTTATTGATTTCATAGGAATGGCAGTCGGGTCATCTACATTATGGCCATCTAGGTTGCAGAATTTTAATGATTGATATTGATCTTAATTCGATGTTATGACAGAATTAGTCTTTAAATAAATTTGAATTAGAAATACGTTTTTGATATGAAGGTCAGTATTTTTATATAATCTGGAGTCGAATGGGAATCTTTCACTATTCTAGAAATATAAATGTTGAATTTAGAGAGTATATTACTTGAGTAAATGTCAAAACCCTGCGATACTCAGCAAAAAACTATTAGATTTTTGCTTACCACCACCTATTCATAAATTCTCTTCAATCAACGTAGAACTTCAAAGGTAGATATTAAATTTAAACTCCACTATTATAAGGAAAAGAATATGGATCCTGTTGCGCGCACACAAACATTTTTTGAAAAATATGAGACTAAGTTAGACGAGTTTGGAACAAATTTACAAATCACGAAAACCAATGCCAGCATTGTTCAAGGTGCAAGTGTCGCAGGCGATGTGGCCGCTGGGGTTTGTATTGGAGTTGGAATCCCTCTTTGCTTTACGCCGCCATTTGTTATTGGAATAGCCATGGTAGCGGCTGGAGCTTTAGGGCTTGCTGGTTTTTCGACAGTTGCGCATATAGCAGCAGTAAAAAAGGAAGGAATTGGTGAAAAAGATAAAAATCAATCTTCTGCCCCTGAATTCCCACCCATTATCTCTGAAGAAGACGTGACTACTTCAGAAAAGGCAGATAAACTTAAAGCAACAACACCGTCATTAAATCAAAGATCCTGGACGAATAAATCAGCAACATTGAACAGCGATGAAATTAAAAAAGAAGTAATTAAAAAAACGCGGAATAGACGCTTGAGGATTGACCCAGGTGCGCAGATAGCAATAATCAAAAAGGAAGGAGTTAATGATAAAGAAAAAAATACATTTTCTACCTTAGAATCTCCACTCACTTCCTCTGAAGAAGCCGTTAAAACTCCAGAAAACGCAGATAAATTTAAACCAACAACAGCGTCATTAAATCCAAGAACGTGGACGAATAAAATATCAACACTGAACAGCTATGAAACTAAAAAAGAAGTTATAAAAAAATCACCGAGCAGACACTTTAAGTTAGCTTCAGAAACCATTAGCCCAGAAAAAGAACAGAAGAAATCAGCCAATATTAAGTCTGAAAATAAAAGTTTAGAAGATGAAGTTTATTCCCTAAGTTATAGTGAAGGAAACTGTTCGCTAAGCTTTTCATATGATGATTGTGAAACAAAATCCCCCTTATCGGGCCAAAGAAAATGGACCCAAAAATCTGTCAATCTGAGCCCCAAGAGTGAAGACCCCGTTCAGAATATAACACGCAGCACAAAAAAAAAGGTGAATCCCGAACCCTCTTCTCCTGAGGAGGAAGATAACTTTCACTCCACAATTTGCTTTAATTTTGGAAATGAAATTTTTAAAGCAGAGCAGCCTTTGCCTTCCTTACCAATTGATGCCAAGGAAGTTACTACACCTGACTTAACGAATGGCATCAAGCCTGGCAAAGCTCTTTCCATTTTATTTGATTTTGCTAAGGATATCAATTTAAATTTAATCGTAAATAACACCCTAGAAGGAAATGAAACATCTTTTCTTCCCGAATCTATGATAAAAGCTTTAAGCGAAAAACTTAAAGCCTTCGATGAGACAGGTACCTTGGCTCGCCTCTTGGAAAATAATTCTTCGAGTTCTAAAATTAGATGTATTCTAGGTGCGATCTTAAAAAAGGCTTCCCCCTTAAGTATTGCCTCAGCAGTCCTCACAGGAGCATTTAATTCTTGGTCCTCAAAAGATTCTAAAGATGCTTTGGAACCTTTTTATCAACTCCCTCAGATAAAAAATCTTATTGCGGCCTCTTACTCTCTAAAAAAGTATTATGAAGGGTTTAAAAATAGTGATAAAGGCTTCCAGTTAGAAGATTTTTGCGTCAGCTTCCTGAAAGATGATTCCCTTTTTTGTTTATGGGATACGGATGAGAAAATAATACTTCTGGCTACGCTTTGTAGTTTAGCAGAGATACCAAAATTTGGCTATCAAGAAGCCTACGAAATTCTAACAATATGTTCCCGTTTACATTATGAATTAGCAAACTTGAGGTCCAATGAAAGAAATGGTTTATTTAAATACATGGACATACTAAACCTATTTTTAGTATCAGGGAATAAGGATCTAATTAATTTAGCATGTGAATTTTTAGAATTCGTTAATAAACCAAGTGTAAGCCATACTGTAAGTGTTTATCTTCAACCCTTATTAACCCCCATACATCTTTTAGCTTTGCCTAGAATCACTCAAATATTTATTCAAATCTCTAGACAGAATCTTTCTTCTCCTTATAAATGCCAAAAGACATTTGAGGAATATAAAGAAAAATTAGGAACATTTTTTGATACACCCATTGCTACTTACATTCATGCTCTCAAACTTGACAAGTATTGCTTTACTCACATCCTTGAAATCGATAATCTAAACGCTTTAAATATAAAATTTGAAAATTTGATTTTCGAAAATTTTAGTTTTGTTGCTTCAAATTTTAAAGGTATTCATTTTAAAGGAGTTAATTTTCTAGGCTGTAATTTTAATAAATCCCAATTTTTTGGGGAAACCCAATTTTCCAATGTGTGCATTGACGAAAAAACAGCTGAGACTTTTTTAAAGTCCTTAAAAAAATCCATGATTATAACTAATCATCTTCAAATAAGGGGGAGTTTTACTATAATTAAAAATAAAGATTGCCTTCATGAAGGAATTAAGAGCAGCATAATTCCAAAACAATTTAAGACGTACGTAAAATCAGATAAATATCCGGGGTCTAAATGATAAGCGAAGTAAACTTTAATGGCGCGACTACTTGTTGGAGTTGTTGCGGCGATGAAAGTCAACAAATCTATGCGGATGCCCTTATTGCAATAACAGTTATAGCTGTGAGTATCCTATTTAGCGCTGCTTTTGTGATAGGCGCTGGAACATCGCTAGGTTTAACTATTGCCCTAGGCTCTACTCTAGCAATTGTAGTAACAATTGCAGTGATTGCATATCGCAGATTTTTCTCAGGCTATGAACTTCCTGTGGAGGAATCCATTATTGAAGAAATGCCTGTTACAATTGAAAATGAGCTTTTAATTCTACCTACCTCTCCCGGTAATGAGCTGGGGGCTTTTCCTAGGGATTTCCCACAAGATATTCTTTTTTCTATTTTTTCAGATACTAGGATTAATCTTCATACACTTACATCTATAGCCTGTACCAGCAAAAAGATTAATGAGCTCATTTTCATGATAAATGAAAATAGGTTAAAAGAGCTGAAAAAATTTCCATTATTCTTTGGCTTAGATGC
>JACCRY010000207.1 GCA_013813265.1 Parachlamydiaceae bacterium | reverse complement strand
AAAGTTGCAGCTGATGCAATTCTTGACGACGTCGTAGCCATAGCTACGACCGAGGAGAGAAGTGCGTCAGCTGCAACTTTTCAGCCAACTGAAGCATCTTTCCAATTTTTTCACAGCCTCGCAGCAGCGCAGGGTACATTTTTTGTGGAAGCAGCAACTTTGAACTCAGGTGGAATCTTCTGAACGCTATCTCCGTGGGACATGATGACATCAAATGTAGTCCTCCTGTATTGAAAATGTTGTCAGTAAAATTAACTTGTTCTGGGTATTCTTTTCGTTCGCTGACAACTTCACCCCCTAAAAGCTTTGCCATCAGTTGTCAACCGTAACAAATACCTAGAATAGGAAGATTTATATTAAAAATTTAGATCCACTGTAGGGGAATTAAGGTCATTGACTGATGCGGGGCCTCCCGAAAAAATTAATCCTTTCGGCTTAGTTTTCTTGATGGTTTCCAGCAATTCTTTCGGGCATGAATATTCTACTTCAACGCCGAGCTTTTTAAGTCTTCGACCGAGGAGATGGGAGGTTTGGGAGCCAAAATCTACAATAAGGATCATCATGAGCTCCAAAATCAAGATTTAAGGACAATTGTATGGGGATGTGATTCCGCGAAGCTTGCGGTTGTAATGGTAATAAATTGTGCTTTTTCCTGAAGGGCCTTGATGCTGTCTGCGCCCGTATATCCGCAGCCAGACCGAATCCCTCCTAAAATCTGATGAACCCACTCTTTTAAGGGTCCGCGACTAGGAATTAATCCTTCGACACCCTCAGGGACTAGATTTTGCGCTTCCCCCGCAGTGTAGTTTTGTCCGTAACGATTAGCACTGCCATTAACCATAGAATGCACTGAACCCATTCCTCTGTAGGCTTTGTAATAGTGCCCATCGTGCTCGATAATGTCTCCGACAGATTCATCTGTTCCGGCAAGTAGTGATCCAAGCATCACTGCTGAGGCGCCGGCTGCGATAGCTTTAACGATATCTCCACTATTCCTAATTCCCCCATCAGCGATGAGGGTACGGTTGAATTCTCGAGCCGCCTTTGCACAATCAACAATGGCAGAAAGTGCGGGAACGCCGACTCCTGACATGATTCTTGTCGTACAGATAGAACCCGATCCCATTCCTACTTTGACCAGATCTGCCCCTGCTTCAAAGAGCGCTTTAGCGCCTTCGTAAGTTGCGACATTCCCTGCGATTAAAGATAGATGAGGGTAATGTTGTTTGATGAAGCGGGTGGCTTGAAGGATGTTTTTGGTGTGTGCATGTGCGGAATCGATGCAGATTGCTGAAGGATTAAGTTTAGCAAGAGTGCTGACACGTTCTTCAAAGTCTGGTCCAAACCCAACTGCAGCGGAGGCATTGATCCCGGCATCGAGGGCAATTTTAAGTTGGCTAGCCTGTTCATGAATGCTAAGATTGCGGTGCAGGACACCCATTCCTCCAAGTTTACCTAGTGCTAGGAGCATGCCACTTTCGGTCAAGGAGTCCATGGGTGCAGAAAGAATGGGAATCTTCAGTGTTAGGTCTGAGAATAAAACAGTTTCTAAACATACCTCTTGCGGGGTTATTTCGGAATATTTAGGGAGCAAAAGCACATCATCAAAAGTGAGATAATTGCGCACATTTTTTAGATCATCTAAGTTAGACATGTTTAATAAAACTTGCGTGTGTGGCCACTTCATTTGCCGTTAGCAAGTCCTCCTCAGTTAAAACTTTTTCTAGATAGAGCTTGGTAAATACTTTTCTTAGCGTGATGAGTTGCATTTCCGGGCCATCCGTGTTGATTGTAAACAACACGTTATGCTCCTTAAAAGTTTTGTAGAGGTTCTTCAGTTCTTTGAAGTCTTTGATCATCCGCGTGTTGATATTTGAAATAGGGCATGTTTCCAGGACGATTTTATGTTCGGATAAGTAATCCATCAGTATTGGATCTTGTACACTGACAATGCCATGGCCGATACGGTCCGGTTTTAGTTCATTTACAACTTCCCACATTTCTTCTTTGTCCGTTGCTTCACCAGTGTGAATGGTGACTCCTAGTCCATGTTTGCGTGCTTCAGCTACTAAATCTGCGATATCGCGAGGACGGAAATTTCTCGCATTTTCAGTGCGTTCGATAGGGCCGGCAAGGTCGATCCCAACGACACCGCGTGATTTGTATTTGATCGCTTTCCTGACAACTGCTTCATTTTGCTCGTGGGTGAATCGACGATCCATCATGAGGATCATCCCTGCTTTAACAGGGTATTTGAGCATTGCTCTTTCCATGCCTTGCAAGGCAAACACGATCAGGTGATCGAGATCTTTTTCTCGATCGCGGTTCCGTAAGATGGGGTTAAACCGAAGTTCTATTTTTGTAATATTGTTTTTTCTATATGCGCCTGAAATCATGTTTTGCACACCAAGGAAAAGTGCTTCAGGGGATGATTGGATTTTTTCGGTCCAATCATAGAGCTTCAAATACTCTTCATAGGTCTTCGTTTCGTGGATTGTCACCATCTCAACGAATTTCCAATAGTCTTTTGTCGGAAGTAAAATCCCTTGATCATGTGCGATTTCCCAGAGCATCGTTGGTGAAATCCCAAAACCAATGTGTGTATGCAGCTCTGTGAGCTCTACTCCATCCATGAAATCTTCGAAAGAATGAAACTCTTCTTTTTCTATCGTCATTGAAATCTCCTCCCTTTCGTGCTTTTGGTCTTTATAGGAAAAGAGGAGAATTTTATCTAGAGGATTCTTGTTAAAGTGGATGTGTAATTCTGGTGACCAAAAGTTGGTCAATTTTATAATTATCGATGTCCACAACTTCAAATTTATAGTTGCCATGAATCACAAAATCAGTTCGTTTAGGGATTTTGCGCAAGGTGTACATCATGAAGCCTGCAATTGTTTCGTAAGATTCAGGAGCGGGGAATTCAATTGTTTCAAGCACCCGCAACACGTCTGTCAAAGGTGTGGAGCCCTCGACTAGCCATGAATTTATATCACGTTGGATGATTTGATCCTCAGTAGAGCTAACCAGCTCTCCCATTACGATGTTCATTACGTCTTTGAGAGTAATAATTCCCATGACTAAGGCATACTCATTTAGAACAACTGCAAAATCGATTCCGGCGGACTTGAACTGCTCCAGGACTTCGTAAAGAGTTAATGTATCGGGGATCATTAGTGTGGGTTTTACCAAGCCTTCTTTTTTAAGGCTGATCTCCTCTTTATTCAAAACCTGCAGCAATAAGTCACTTGCATCAACATATCCGACCACACGATCAACCACTCCATCGACAACTAAAAATTTAACATGGGGAAATTTTGTAATTTTGCTCTTTATATCATCTTGTGATTCTTTGGTCATAAAATAAATGAGATCTTCCCGAGTCGTCATTGCGGAGGCCGCAGTTCGTGACTCCAATCCAAATATATTACCTAACAATTCTCTCTCATGGCTCTGTAGGACGCCAGCCTGAGCGCCGGCATCCATCATTGCAAGAATGTCACCAGGTGTTATATCATCCTTACGCAATGTAGATACACCTAAAACGCGGAAAATTAAATTGCTAAGACTATCGAAAAACCACACTAAAGGCTTAAATGCTGTAATCAAAAATTGCATAGGCTTTACAATGGCCATGGCAATCGTTTCGGGGGCAATCATTGCAAAGCGTTTCGGAATAAGATCGGCAAACAAGATGTATAGAGAAGTTACGAGGAAGACGGAAATGAAAAAACTGGCAGGCTCAACCCAAGGACCTGCAGAAAATAGGGATAGAGCATGGGTGATATGGGGTGAAAATGCTGATTCTCCTAAAATACCGCCCAAAATAGCGACAGCATTAAGTCCTATTTGAATGAGTGTGAAAAAATTACCTGGATTTTCTTGGAGTGCTAAAACTTTTTGAGCGTTATTATATCCCTCGCTCGCAAGTACTTGAAGACGTATTTTGCGTGAAGCTGCCAAAGCTATTTCAGAGATAGAGAAGAAAGAACTTCCCAATATCAATAAAAAAATAATTAGTATATGTTCGAATGTTCCCATAATACCTCGCTCTTCTTTGACCATGCCTTGTCTCAGTATATTTTGTCAAAAGGGATGAATGCTAAGGAGAAAGAGTCAAAAACTTGTAACTGTACCTTCCGATACCGAACTGGCTAAAAAACCTAATATCTCGTCGCGCTAAACACGGGGCTTTCATGTTAAATTGCTTCCATATCTATGCCAGTTCATATTTAAGGATCTGTTTCGATCACGGAAGCAATTTACGTAATAGCCCGCGTGCAGCATTAGCGGAACGTAGGGTTAAGTATCGTTTTAAAGTCAGAACTGCGGTAGCAGTGAAAGATGCGCGTGATTCAAAAACGTTTACGTGAAAAGCATAAAAAAGGAATGGCAATTACAGTCTAATCTATCTTGTGTAAAATTTACTTATTAGATTTGTCGATTTTGCCAATTCTGCCTTTACATATTATTATGTAAGATGTTACTATTATTTCATTGTGCATGCAGTTCGTAATTTACTATTAAAAAAGAATTTATTTCAGGAAAAGCAAATGATACCTGTTCGAATATTGACTTATATAGAAAAACTTAAAGATATGAAAGCTCACTACTTTCTATTAACTCTATCCCTTTGTGCTATTATCAGTATTCCCTTAGCAGGTTCGTTGTTTCAACATACGCATGAACAGTTAGTTACTTCAGCAAGTGACTCATTATTTTTTGATGTGTTGCGATTTGCTCAGGAAAATTTGCCTTTGGAAGGGGAATTGCTAGTCAACTCTGATGGATTTGGCTATATAAAAGTCGACGATAATTATATTCATACTCTTTTTCCAATGCTGGGTGTTGCAGAAGAAGGCTTTAAGGAGCCCCCTTATTTTAGATCAAGTGAATCGACAGGAGCCCATATCAGTGTGTTTTATGTTGATGAGAATATTTGGCCGGAGGAAGTAGGTCAAATTTTTAAATTCAACTTAAAAAGCATTGAAATAGTGAACCCATCCAAAACTACCAGTTATGCGGTTTTAGTAATTGAGTCTAGCGAAATCGAGGGGTTGCGTGAAAAATACGGGCTTAGCCCTAAATTACATGGACATGAATTCCATATATCCCTTGCAAAAAAGGTTATAAGGCGAAGTTAGGGTGATCTTATTTCATTGACATGAAACTTTTTTGAATAGTTAGTGTCATTTGGCCTTTTTATTAGTACTCATGATATGCTATGAAAAAGATTAATAGCGACCCAATATGTACATTTGGGATCACTTTTAATCCTTCAACCCGGGGCTATGTCATCGTCCAAACAGACAATTTAAATGCGATAACGTACTTGGATGTTAGATATGTTTCTTACCCAATTGGAAGCATAATCGTAAATTTCGAGCCTTTGCCGACTTCACTTTCGATATCAATGATCCCTCCATGTTCTTTGATAATTCTATCCGCGATAGTTAGTCCCAAACCAACTCCTTTTCCAATATCTTTAGTTGTAAAAAAAGGGTCAAAAACTTGTTTTTTTATTTCTGAGGTCATTCCTTGACCATTGTCTTGAATTGATATACCCACCTGTTTTTCGTTTGGTTCCCAAGTTGTAATTGTAATTTCAGCGTGCGCACAATCCTTTACGGCGTCGAAAGCGTTGGATAGGATAATTAAAAAGACTTGATTCAGTTCTCCGGGAAAACAATCAATAAGTCTAATTTTTCCATATTCTTTTTTAATTGCAGCTTTTGTCTCATAGTGACATGTTAACAAAGCAAGTGTTGCATCCAATCCTTCTTCCACATTAGCTTGTTTCTTTTCTGATTCATCTAATCGAGAAAACATTCTAAAATCTTTAACGATTTCTGCTGTTCTTTCCGCTCCATTCTTAATCACCAAAAGTAATTGTGGAATTTCTTTTATTGCGGTATCTAATTGGAGTTTTACTTTGAGCGAATTTATTTCCTCTAGATCTTTTTTAATAGTTTTATTATCAGGATTTATTTCTAAATATTTCTTTAGTACTGATAAGACATCATGGTAATTTCTAACTAAGGGGTAGATGCTCGTAAGGACAAAATTGAGAGGGTTATTAATCTGATGCGCAATACCTGCAGTCAAAATTTTGAGAGAGGACATTTTTTCTGTTTGAAGTAATTGAGCCTCTTTATTTTTCAAATCTCTAAGGGTATGTGAAAGAGCTTTCGTTCTCTCGTCTACCTTCATTTCCAACTCAGTCTTTGACTTTTGCAGCGCATCATGAGCCCTTTTTCTTTCATTGAGTAGTGATGAAAGAAACATGTCTATTACAAAAACAACGGCTATAAAAGACTGGAGCAGAAGTGTTGATTGATTAACTGAAGTTCCCCCAAAAAGATATATACCTTTGAATATGTATGAAATGGCGACAGAGGAAATGAATAAACTGATCAGAGGCGACCACAAGGACCCCAATCTAAATATTGCCCAAAGTACAAAAGGGATAAGCATAAATGCTAATTGATTGTAATTGGCTATGAGCCAAAAGCTTATTAGGCTTAGAGGAATCATCAGTATTACAAACTCTAATATTTTTTTTGGTGCTAAGTCTTCTTGAGAACAAAGAGCCATCGCAACAATTGTAGGTGTAACTGTAATAATTCCTACACTATCGCCCAGCCACCATGTAAGCCAAGTTGTCCAATAGTCATTTGGAAGGACGAATCCTGATACAAGCAAGCTTGTTGATCCAATCGTGGAGCTGATAAGGGATGCTAGCAGTGCAGAAAAAAATATAAAAATGAACACGCTGTAGGTATTTTGTATAGGATTGTTTCCTCCGATTATTCGGTTAAACCCATAAGCGCCTACTAAACCTTCTAAGGTGGATCCACAAGCAATTACAAACCCTGCTTCAAACGTGGGGGAAAAATTAGCTGAAGGAAAAAGGATCATGAAGTTTCCAATAAAGGAACCTAACCAAATTGCAGGCCAAACGCGATCTCCGAGCAGCAACAGGGATGCCAAAGCAATCCCAGATGGAGGCCATAAGGCCGTCACAAGACCAGGCGGGATTGCAAGCATTTGACCAATTTTAGAGGAGATTAAATAAACGATAGTCAAAATGACAATCTGAAAAATCAAAGGTAACTTTTTCACCATTTCTCCTGGAAGAGCGGCCACATATTTAAATTTTGTCTATTTCACATCCTGCCGTTTTTTGCGTAATGGTGCAACTGTAACCAACAGCAAGTAGGGCGATTGCATTATATAGAATATTTTGATTTGTGTCCCGGAATTCAGATTAGGGATTTTTTAGTGTGTCTGCTTTTTTTTCATGAGCTGAGTAGAAATTTATGTAAAATATCCTAATAAGTACAAGAAAACAGGATATATAGGATTGCAAGCGGCAAGATATGCATGATCATAATCAACCTCTATATTTTCAGCTAACGGAAACAATATTAGGATGCTGCTTCGATGTAATGAATGAGCTTGGCTCGGGGTTTCTTGAATCAATTTATAAAAA
>JACCRY010000193.1 GCA_013813265.1 Parachlamydiaceae bacterium | reverse complement strand
AAATTTTAGATAAAGAAGGCGGCTTAGTTAATCATTATGTGGACTCTGCCCATCAAGTGTGCTCGATAGGGGATTTTCATTTAAAACAAAGGCCTTCCTATCCTTTGATGGAATATGCCGTTCATAACCTTTGTTCCCGTATTGCTGGAGATTTTACTCCTTGCGTAGAACTTGTTCGCTTCGATATTAGCCACATATCCTACCCAGTATTGGTTTCACGAACGATCTCCGGAAACTATTGGAAGCAAGGTGAACCCCTTGATCTCAAGCAATGGACACGTATGCTTCTTTGTGCCATCTTGACCCGTCCAGCAGATGGTCGACGTTCGAATTATATTATCAAAGATAAAAAAATTTATTGTGTTGATAATGATCTCTCTTTTGTGGAGTCTGCTGAAGTCAGTTGGAGCAATTTAGGCCGTTGGGGCTCCTCCGAAGTCCACTTTTTTACAATTCTCTTTTGCATGCAATCCTTAGATACCAAACTTGACCAAGCAGTTCTTGATGAATTTAAAGCCTTGGATCGGTCCGCAATACTGGATGGATGGATCGAAGATATCATCCAGAAAGAAAAGGAGTATACGACTTTATTTTCAAAGCCTGACCGAGCCATTCTTTCTAAAAAGGACAGTAAAGGGAGGACCTTTACCCCTTCGATTCCTTTTAAAAAAGGGGCATTGGCGACTTTGGATTTGCAATTTTGGCGTTTACAGGCATTGATTCGGCGCTCGAAAGAACTAAAATCAGGAGATTTGCTAAAAGAATTAATCAACATCCATCAGGAATCTGTAGGAACCTATGTCTATAAGGCTTACGATAATGCAAAAAATTGCCCTTTAGATAAGATAAAAACAAAAATTACCTCCTCAAAAGAAGTGGGCTCTTTGACTAATGTAGAGTATCAGAAGGCAGTTTTGGGAAAAAAAATTGAGAAGCATGATGACTTTGAAAATGAGACTCATCCGCCACAAAGCGCGCGTAAGGAGTTTTTCGCTTCCCTGCTGAAAAAATTTGACCATGCAGCAATCATTACCCGTCGTGGGGAAACAACAATTCAAGCCAGCTTTCAAGCGTTTGCAGACGACCTTAGCCTACAAATAACCCTCCTTAAGGCACTGGCAATGGAACCCTTAGAGAAAGCCCCTCAGGTTTTAATTCTCAACTATAACTTAGCGCTTAACGCCACCCTTTTAACTCCTTTTCTTCATGCGGGATTAGAGTATATTGATCTCAGTTATTGTCCAAAGATTGATGATGAAGCTCTATCTGAAATTCATAGTCTGTGCCCTAACTTAAAGCATCTTTGTTTAATGGCCACAGGAATTTTCGAAATCAAAGGGTGGGGCTGGGGAGAATGGAGTTACTTAGAATTCCCCAAACTGGAATATTTCAATATTAGTTTATGTGTGCAGCTGAAGACATTACAATTAAAAGCGACTACTTTAAAAACATTCATTATGAAGGATCTTCCTCGCCTAAACCATTACAAAGCGCTTGAACATGCCCATAAAGATCTCAAAAAAAATAAGGACTTTGTCTTAATGGTTGTTGTACAAGAGGGCAATGCGCTTCAATATGCACATGAGGAGCTTAAAAATGATAAAGATGTTGTTTTAATTGCTGTGAAACAAAGTGGCTTGGCTCTTAAATATGCCCATGAAGATCTTAAAAAAGATAAAGATTTTGTTTTAGCTGCTGTTAAAGAAAATGGGTGGGCTCTTGCATTTACCCATGAAGATCTTAAAATAAATGTAGATGTTGTTTTAGCCGCGGTTAAATTAAATGCAAATGCGCTTCAGTACGCTCATGAAGGTCTTAAAAAAGATAAATATTTTGTTTTACCTGCTGTTAATAAAAATGGATTGGCTCTTGCATTTGCCCATGAAGATCTTAAAATAAATAAAGATATTGTTTTAGCTGCTGTTAAACAAAATGGCTTGGCTCTTGCATTTGCCCATGAAGATTTTAAAATAAATAAAGATGTTGTTTTGACTGCTGTAAAACTAAACGGCAATGCGCTTCAATATGCCCATAAAGGTCTTAAAAAAGATAAAGATATTGTTTTAGCTGCTGTTAAACAAAATGGCTTAGCTCTTGCATTTGCCCATGAAGATCTTAAAATAAATAAAGATGTTGTTTTGGCTGCTGTCAAACTAAACGTCGATGCGTTTCATTATGCCCATGAAGGTCTTAAAAAAGATAAGAACTTTGTTTTAGCTGCAGTTAAAGAAAATGGATTGGCTTTTGCATTTGCCCATGAAGATCTAAAAAAAAATAAAGATTTTGTTTTGGCTGTTGTTAACCTAAGCGACTATGCGCTTCAATTTGCCCATGAAGATCTTAAAAGAGATAAAGATTTTGTTTTGGGTGCTGTTAAACTAAGCGGCAAGGCGTTTCAATATGCCCATGAAGATCTTAAAAGAGATAAAGATTTTGTTTTGGCTGCTGTTAAACTAAGCGGCAAGGCGTTTCAACATGCTCCTGAAAATCTTAAAATAAATAAAGATTTTGTTTTGGCTGTTGTCAAACTAAACGGCAATGCGCTTCAATATGCCCAAGAAGGGCTTAAAATAAATAAAGATATTGTATTAGCTGCTATACAGAATGGCTATTCACTTGAATACGTCCATGATGATTTCAAAAATGATAAAGACATTGTCATAGCTGCCGTAAAAAATGGTTATACACTTGAATATGTCCATGATAATTTAAAAAAAGATAAAGATATCGTCTTTGCTGCTGTTACAAATGATGGCTATACACTTGAATATGCCCATGATGACATCAAAAAAGATAAAGATATCGTCTTAGCTGCTGTTACACAAATTGGTGATGCACTTGATTATGCTCATGATGATCTCAAAAAAGATAAAGATATTGTCTTAGCTGCAGTTACACAAAGTGGTGATGCACTTGATTATGCCCATGATGATCTCAAAAAAGATAAAGATATCGTCTTAGCTGCTGTTACACAAAGTGGTGATGCATTTGATTATGCCCATGAAGACCTCAAAAAAAATAAAGATTTCGTCTTAGCCATTGTTACACGAAATGGCTATCTACTCCAATATGTCCATGATGACCTCAAAAGAGATAAGGACATTGTTTTCGCTGCTATTACACAAAATGGCGATTCACTTGAATATGCCCATGATGATCTCAAAAATGATAAAGATATCATCCTAGCTGCAGTTACACAAAATGGCTATGCACTTAAATATGCCCATGATGACTTCAAAAAAGATAAAGATATTGTCTTCGCTGCTGTGAGAACAAATGGTTCTATGCTTCACTATGCTCACAAAGATCTTAAAAAAGATAAAGATATCGTCTTAGCTGCTGTTAAACAAAATGGCCGGGCTCTTGAATACGCCCATGGAGGTTTAAAAAAAGATGAAGATTTTGTTTTGGCTGCTGTCAAACTAAACGGCGATGCGCTTCAATATGCCAATGAAGATCTTAGGAAAGATAAAAATTTTATGGCACTCGTTCAGAATGTTTTGCCAATGGAACTGTATTAAAAGTGACATAGCAATCCAGATTTTTTGAGTATTATCAAAAATTGTAGGTAACAGTGCAAATACTACCTTTCCTAATAAAGGAGGAAGGGCCCCATTTTAGGACCGAGAGTATCCGAACTGTTACGAAAAATTCGGAATTTAAGAAATCCACCAAAAGCATGGATTCTACAAACTCCACGCAGTTATCGCCCTATTATGAAAATTTAAAAGCTTGCTTTAATTCCCTCTGTTTTAAAGAATTAGTTTGAAATAGCATTAACAAATAAATTTTAGGCAATAGATGAATATTGAAGTTAACAACCCCGGCCCCTATTTGGACCCTGCACCATGCAATTTTGATCCACAGATTTTGCCAGAGCTCATTTTTCAGCAACAGTTAGCTCAAGAAAATAAAGAAAAATCTTCATCTCATTCAGGGAGGGCAAAAAGATTGGGACACGGTTTGCGAGCTTTATGAAAATTCTCCAATAGAGGGAAAGGTAGTTTCCAATGTACAGGTCATTGTCAACCCGATCTTTTCAAAAAGATTCTACTTAACGCTTAAATCATTCGAAGAAAAAGAGAAAAACCTTCGTTTTCAAGCTTGCTGGGATAGCGAACCACAAAATCTTGGAGACAAGGCCGAGCCTGAAACACAAATGCGCCGAAAGGTGAATGACGAATTGCAATTAAAAGCAAAAAAACCCTTCAACATGAAGGGCACTGAAGAGTTCAAACGCACCAAAGTTGTCCCCATGTTCCATGGAACAGGAAAAGATGCTATTAAAAGCATCTGTCGTACCAATCTTGCCAGTTTTTCCCAAACAGATATCGGATACTACGGCAAAGGAGTCTATCACACAAGTTCTGCCAAATATGCGCAGATTTATGCTAAAAATCCAGGGGAGGGCGTTCTCTTAATGAATTGGGTCTGCTTTTCTTCCGTTTATCCAGTAATTCATCATCCTAAAGTAGATGAGAATGTAACAGATCCAAGAGATTCACGCTGGCTTAAACTTTCTGATAAGAAGAAAAAAAAGCATTGGGTTCATCTGACGGGCAAGGCTGGAGCTATTGCACCGAACTATAATGCTCACTATGTGCTTGTCAGCAGCACTGCACAGAATAAATTAGCAGATTTTTATCCATTTGTTTACGGAGGGGAACACCAATATGACGAACTAGTTACCTTTGATGCTAGTCAAGTTTTGCCACGTTATCTCGTAACGTTGGCATCAAGAAAAATACATAAGCCACTCCGTAACTTTACGCCCCATGATTTTCAAGAAGCGGTGCGGCACGTAAGCGATCTGCCGAAATTAATCGAGATCTTAAGCCAAAAAACTTTCCAAGCAGCACTAACAAGTGAAGATTTAGTGGAACTTGGACACATTCGCTGTCTAACAGAAATCAAAAATCTTAAAGTTAGGCAAGAAAGTGTTTTGCTTTTAGAGACAAAAAGAGCTGTTGGAGAAATTCTGAGACAACATTCTCATTATCGTTCAACTATTTCTGTTGATGAACTCTTTAAGCCTTGTACAGCAACACGACTAGATGATGCAGGGAAAGATCCTTTTGAAAACATTCGATTACATATTAGCGGTAATCCTAGAAATTACGCTGCTGCTATAAACTCTCTTAGTTTTCTCTTTCGCACCAATGCAGACGTGAATCTTTGTTATTCCTATCTCTTTGAATTATTTCTCCATATTCAAGCGCTAGATACTATTGCTCTGGATCTCCCCTATTTGATTGGTCGGTCGCCTGATAAACCTAAAAAGCATCGCAAATTAGCTACTAAGTTGGCTGAATGGTTTACAGACAGAACCTGTGATTCAGAAGCAATTGGTTGCTACGCAAAAGCGTTGCGAATTAAAGAATCAATAGATGTCTACAAGAAATCCTCAAAACTTTTCCTCAATATCGTTGGTCGTCGTATTATAGAAGCTGAGGTTAAACTTGAAAATATATTCCAGTGGACTTCCTATCTTGAGTTCCTGGAATCTTTAAATCGCTTCTTCTTAGAAGGGGTTGATCGAGATATCTTTTATCAATCTGCTAAAGTGGAAATACGTGAATGTAAGCTACCTGAGGATGAGCATTATTACGCCCTCTCCCAAAGAATTGCAACTCCACCACTCTTTATTCCGCCCACAAAATCTACTACTCAAAGGTATTGGGAAGCTTACAAAACCTTTACCGCACATTTCACGAATGGAATTAAGGGCGCTGGAGTTAAAGATGTCAGAGAACTTCAAGAGAAAGCTCTAAAATCCTTCACTGATTTTTTTGAGATCCTAGTGAAAGATGCTTTCGGCCTTCTCGGCTACCCTACCTCGTACGATATCTGCTACGATATCCGCATGGGAGGATCGATGGGACTAGGAGAAATTTTTCCTTACTCTAATTTGGAATGTGTGATTTTAATGAGTGGACAGGATCGGAATCTTATTGATTCTTTGGTAAAAATTCTGGAGGTTCAGTTTCTCACAATAGACAAGAAAGTCACGATTAGACAGGTTGTAGCGACAGAAATTGCAGATTATTCTGTGTTGAAATCGATCAGTCTTGTCACGAGTAGTCCCAATTTTTTCATCAAGTATCAGGAGGAATGTTGGAAGCAGCCTTTTGATCTTCCAAAATTCAATGTAGATGCATTTCAAAAAGAATGGAAAGAAAAGGATGTGTCTTTAAGCTACATTCAAGAGCATTACAGAAAGCCTCTTGTTCAGTTCTTAAGCGACCTGATTCTTTATCACAAAATTGAGCATAAGAACCTTCTTGATGGCATTGATGCACTCAAAGATGTTTTTACAGAGAACAGCCGAGTTCTTCTTAAAGAAAGTGTAGGCTTCTTATATCATCTCTTTCTCTCTTATAATGAGGAGACTTTAGTGAGCTCTTTACAGGAAAAAGAAATTGCTGTTTTGCAAAAATGCCATTGGCTTGTTTTGTCTCCCTTGTATTCTGAGATTACTGCTTTACAAAAGTGTCACTGGCTGGTTTTGTCTCCTTTAAATTCTATTTTGTATACAGGTCAAGAGCCATTAAATTTAGACACTATTGCACAGACCAAAGGCTTTAATTTACTTTACGAAGAGGCTCAATTTCGAAAAGATATGAAAGAGATCTTTGTTCCAGGCCCGACAAAAGTTAAAATAACAAGATGCGATTCAGATGCCCTTCATTCATGTCACCTTCATTCAGATTACCTTTGTTCAGATTTAGCCGATGAAATTTTAGATAAAGAAGGCGGAGAAGGCGGCCTAGTTAATCATTATGTGGGCTCTGCTCATCAAGTGTGCTCGATAGGGGGTTTTCATTTAAAACAAAGGCCTTCCTATCCTTTGATAGAATATGCCGTTCATAACCTTTGTTCCCGTATTGCTGGAGACTTTACTCCTTGCGTAGAACTTGTTCGTTTCGATATTGGCGATACATTTTACCCCGTATTGATTTCCCGAACAATTTCCGGGAACAAGTTGAAGAAAGGTGACCCCCTTGATCTCAAGCAATGGACACGTATGCTTCTTTGTGCCATCTTGACCCGTCCAGCAGATGGTCAGTTCTGGAATTATATTATCAAAGATCAAAAAATCTATTGTGTTGATAATGATCTCTCTTTTGTGGAGCCTGCTGAAGTCAGTTGGAGCAACTTAGGCCGTTGGAGCTCCTCCGAAGTCCACTTTTTTACAATTCTCTTTTGCATGCAATCCTTAGATACTAACCTTGACCAAGCAGCCCTGGATGAATTTAAAGACTTGGATCGGGCCTCGATACTTGATGGATGGATTGAAGATGTCATCCAGAAAGAAAAGGAGTACACGGCCTTATTTTCAGAGGCTGAGCGGGACATTCTTTCTAAAGAGGACAGCAAGGGGAAAACCTTTACCACTTCGATTCCATTTAAAAAAGGAGCATTGGCGACTTTGGATTTGCAATTTTGGCGTTTACAGGCATTGATTGGTCGCTCGGAAAAACTAAAATCAGGGGATTTGCTTAAGGAGTTAATCAACATCCATCAGGAATCTGTAGGCGCCTATGTCTATAAGGCTTACGATAATGCAAAAAATTGTCCTTTAGATAAGGTAAAAGCAAAAATTACATCCTCAACGGAAGTGGGCTCTTTGACTAATGTAGAGTATCAGAAGGCAGTTTTGGGAAAAAAAATTGAGAAGCATGATGACTTTAAAAATGAGACCCATCCGCCAGAGAGTGCACGTAAGGAGTTTGTCGCTTCCCTGCTGAAAAAATTTGACCATGCAGCAATCATAACCCGTCTTGGCGAAACAACAATTCAAGCCAATTTTCAAGCATTTGCAGATGACCTTAGCTTACAAACGACCCTCCTTAAGGCACTGGTAATGGAACCCTTAAAGAAAGCCCCTCAGGTTTTAATTCTCAACTATAACTTAGCGCTTAACGCTACCCTTTTAATTCCTTTTCTTCATTCTGGATTAGAGTATATTGATCTCAGTTATTGTCCAAAGATTGATGATGTGGCTCTATCTAAAATTCATAGTCTGTGCCCTAACTTGAAGCATCTTTGTCTAATGGCAACAGGAATTACCCAAATCAAAGGGTGGGGCTGGGGCGAATGGGGCTTCTTAGAATTCCCCAAACTGGAATATTTCAATATTAGTTCATGTGTGCAGCTGAATACATTACAATTCAAAGCGTCTAATTTAAAAACATTCATTATGAATGATCTTCCCCTCCTAGACCCTTACAAAGTGCTTGAGCATGCCCATAAAGATCTCAAAAAAAATAAAAACTTTGTCTTAATGGTTGTTGCACAATGGGGCTATGCACTTCAATATGCCCATGAGGAGCTCAAAAAAGATGAAGATATTGTTTTGGCTGCTACTAAACAAAATGGCAGGGCTTTTGAATATGCCCATGAAGATCTTAAACAAAATGAAAATTTTGTTTTAGCTGCTGTTAAACAAAATGACTATGCGCTTCAATATGCGCATAAAGATCTTAAAAAAAATGAAAATTTTGTTTTAGCTGCTGTTAAACAAAATGGCTTGGCTCTTCAATATGTTTATGAAGGTCTTAAAAAAAATAAAGATATTGCTTTAGCAGCTGTTAAACAAAATGGCAGAGCTCTTACATATACCCATCCAGACTTCAAAAAAAATAAAGAAAATATTTTGGCTGCTGTTAAACTAAACGGCGATGTGTTCCAATATGCGTCTGAGGATTTCCAAAAAGACAGAGAGGTTGTTTTGGCTGCTATTGCACAGAACAGCTATGCGCTTAAAAATGCTCACGAAAATCTCTTAAAAGATAAAGTTGTTGTTTTGGCTGCTGCTAAAAAAAATGGCTGGGCCCTCGAATATGCCCATGAAGATCTCAAAAAAGATGAAGAATTTATTTTAGCTGCTATTAAACAAAATAGCTGGTCTCTTAAATATGCAAATGAAAATCTTAAAAAAGATAAAGCTTTTGTTTTAGCGGCTATTAAACAAAATAGCCTGTCTCTTAAATATGCCCATGAAGAGCTCAAAAAAAATGAAGAATTTGTTTTAGCTGCTGTTAAACAAAATGGCGGGGCTTTTAAATATGTCCATGAAGATTTTAAAAAAGATATGACTTTTGTTTTAGCTGCTGTTAGACAAAATGGTATGGCTCTTAGATATGCGCATGAAAATTTTAAAGAAGATAAAGTTGTTGTTTTGGCTGCTGTTGTACAAAATGGTTGGGCTCTTAGATTTGCCCATGAAAATTTTAGAAAAGATTACAACTTTATTTTAGCTGCTATCACACAGAAAGGCTGTACGCTCCGATATTTCTACGAAGATCTCAGAAAAGATGAAAATTTTATAGTAAACGTTCAGGAATTTTGTAAAAGGAACAACTGTATTTAAAGTGACAGGGCAATCCATATTTTTAAATATTATCAATATTGTAGGTAACGCCTCTATTCCTCGCCCACTAGATATTTTTTGATTAGTTGACTAAAACTGCTATTATGCTTTTTTAAGCAAAAAGGCGTGACATGGTAGAAGTTTTACAAGTAGAAGTTCAGACGACAACAATGAATCATCATGGCTTGGTGGCAGCTGTTTGCAATGATTTGAGGCTTGTAGAAGGAATCAATAGCCGCTTGTTGCCTGGGGGGCCCCAAAAGGCGGGAAAGTCTTGACATAGCGACGGTTGCTATGATTATCAATGGCCTGAGATTTACAAATAGAACCTTGATGGATCACCGGTTTTTTGAATCTAAGCCGATAAAAAAGCTTTTAGGAGTAAATTTAGAGCTATAGACATGACCGATCATGCATTGGGTAATGCACTTGACAATGCAGAGTACGGCGCAAACAAATTATTTGCTGAAGTAGATTTTGAAGTAGCTTTAGAGGGCAATTTGTTAAATTTAACTAAATTGGCGATACATTTTACCCGGTATTGGTTTCACGAACGATCTCCGGAAACTATTAGAAGCAAGGTGAACCCCTTGATCTCAAGCAATGGACACGTATGCTTCTTTGTGCCATCTTGACCCGTCCAGCAGATGGTCGACGTTCGAATTATATTATCAAAGATCAAAAAATCTATTGTATTGATAATGATCTCTCTTTTGTGGAGCCTGTTGAAGTCAGTTGGAGCAACTTAGGTCGTTGGGGCTTTATTTTAAGTTTTCTGTCATAAGTTTAAGGAAATTAAAAAAAACATCCTCATTGTGAGGGCTCCATTTCACATGCAAAATCTTTTGCATTATTTGATATGTAAGCATATATCCTTCTTTTGTCATTATAAGCTGCTTTTAACTCGTCATTGCATGCAGGGTAGTTTAACCTTTAAATATATCTAGTTAGAGCTCCACCGTGGTATGGGCGGTCGCCTTTAAACTTGGCCCCTTGAAAACATCCTTGAACTCATATGCCTCCAAGTGTATTCCACATTGGTTCCCTCACTTTCGTGCTCTTGTTTAAGAGTTAACAATTAACATAAACATTTAGATAGCAAAAAGTTATTTTGATTACAAGAAAAAAAAATTTTATTAGGTCACTGTTTTCCTGTAATTAACCCTTTAAAGCCGAGTAAGCGTCATTTTCTTGCCAAGAAAATGACGCTTTGATATGGCTTCACTAATTCCCTAATTTTTTAAAAGGATGTAAAAATGCAAGTATCAATGTATTCAAACCTAAGTTGTGCTAATTTTGAAAGTACAATTGACCCAATTTCCCCTATGCACAACATTGAATTCAATGGAGGTGTGGCTTTAGACTATTCTCTAAAGGGGAATCGCGCATATAGACATATAGATGGGTCCATTAGAATTGCTCCTAAAGGCCCTGGAGTAATACTTGGAGAGCAGTTAATTAGGCCATGGATTGATACGACTTATGATTGGTCAAGTCGCACGTTCCAAATGGTGAGGTTGGGGTTTTATTATGCCGACGATATCTTATCTAGAACTTTAAATGTTTTACCAGTAGTTCAAGCAAATCAGGCAATGCATCAAGCGAGTCCTCAAGAGAACGCGTGTAAAAAGGCAATAGATGGATGTGCAGACTTATTGTTGAGTGATAATCCAAACCTAAATCCTCCTGAAAGCCTACTAAACCTATGCGTTGATAGTTCTCCTATTAGTACACCTTTTAAAACAAAAGAAGAGGCTGTAAACTATATCAATGTACATTATCCCTCAATGAATCCAATTGTTGATATTGGGCCAACTTGTTTGGCACAGGATTCAATTATTCAAATTATGAAGTTCAAAAAACCAAGTTTGTCTGAAAGGGAAGAACTCAGGAAAGTATACATCGAATTACAAAATCTGGCGAATGAAGATGCTTTAGGAAAATGTACCCCAGAATTATTGGAGATGTTAAGTGAAATTGATTTAAACGGTGAAAATTATTTTCTCGAAGCATTGCGACCCTTACCTAGGTTTCTTATAAATCTCTTGAATAAGGCAGAAAAGGACTATACTTATCAAGACTTAATCTTGTTAAATGTGAAAATTAATCAGATTTCGAGAAAAATGGTTGCTCAATTGCCAAATACAAATGAAATAGACTCTCTCCGTTGCTGGAAAGTTGTCATGAAGCATACTGCAGAAAAAAATACACTAAACGAGGCAATTGATTGGAAAAATGGGTTGGGGCTCTTCCCTCTCACTCAACAATTGTTAGGTATTTGTGAAATGGGCGAAGGCTCTTATCAACTCCTTACTGAAACAACTTCCTTTGAGAAGCTAAAAGAATCCGTCACAAAAATTGGCATAGGTCTTTTGTATTTGACGCCAGGTATTGGAACGATTTATTCAGGAAAACAACTTGTTTATAATTACTTTTTAAAGTCTGAATTTCAAGCTACAGTAAAGCACAAAAATGATTATAGAGATTGTGGGTGAAAGAGTTTTCGAAGGAATGCAGCATATAATTTGAAAATATGCCATTTTAGCAACAGACATCCAATAATAATGTGAATATAAGAAAAGTCGATTCCTGTCCTTTAGCGATCACTTTTTGCGTGATAGCAACACTTTTGGGAGCCTTCGACTGGCGTCCCTTCTATATGCATTAATTAATTTTATGAGTACTCATCTCCTTGCAGAATTTTGGGCATGGTTCAAAACCGACCTGAATTAGGTAACACTCTCTCTTTATGCAAGGTATCTGTCGTGCCCATTTGCGCTTCCTATTACCCTCAATCCTCCCCATCTTGATAAAAAACCGCCTTTAGGAAGACAGTACAGTTAAATCCACACATTCTTGACCTGACTCAGTCTAAGCTTGGAGATTTTTATCAGGATGGGGAAGATGGGAAAAGATGAGAATTTAGACTTTTAATTGTGAGTCGCCTCGGGAACCCCTCAGCTTCTTTGTACCTTAAAAAACTGAGCTCCTCGATATAGGTAATAGGATGCGTGTCCGTGAATTAAAGTGCTTCCTTTCTTCATTTGAACCATGCCAAAATATTCTTTCAAACCTTTCACCTTATTGGAAGAATTAATTGCTCAATGTCCTGCTTGGCAGTTAGAAGCAGTAAACGAATTTTCCCACCGTATTAAGCGTCTGAAAACCCTGGATCTTGGGTTGCAAAAGTTAACCCAGTATGAATCGACATCCTTTCTACGCTTTCACGATGAGAATCCATTGAACTAGTCCAACCCTGCAGCCACAAAACACAGTACTCTTTAGTAGCGTTTTTAGGTAAAAACAACCTCCAGGGAATTGAATCATTCTTCGTTGTTGTTACGAAGTCTTCTATTTTCATAGTTAATACACTTTTTTATTTTTAGCACACCTAATTAATCCAACCAAAATTCTTTGAATTAGGGGTAGACCCAACATTCGTGACGCCAGCCGCTATTATCAGTTTAGTTAAAATGCCCGATGATCTATTTTAGGTCAACATCTCATCGCATATGGGCTGAATTAACTCATTGAAAGAAAGTCTTGGGTCTCCAAGAAAATGTCGTATTGCTTTAACTTCTCTGAAGACCAAAGTTGCCCTTAAAGATTCTATGCCGTCTTCATAATAGTTTGTAGGCAATGTCTCAATTTCATCTAACGGCTTTTCTCCTGTTTTTCGCGCGTGTTCATATAGCAGTAGAATTTTTTGCTTTGGATCAGCAAGACCCTCTACAGTATCAGACAAAGCATCAAAATCAAATGGAGCCTGAAAATTCTTTGGATAGTCATCGAAAAGAGCATCATAGCATGAGCCTTTATCTTCATGGATTTGAGAATATCTATTTAGAATCGCTAGATTTAAAACTTTAGCATGTTTGCGAGGGATGTAGCGATCAAAAAAAGTAATTGCTAACAGGGCTCTTTTAACTGAGCGAAGATCGCAAATGAGGATATTTTTTGGCTTAATGACAAATGATCCTATGACAATAGGATGCAAAACAGGGTTTATTTCATTGTTTGGAACTGGAAATTCTAGGAATTTGGCTTCTTCTTGATACAACCAAACAAAGCGATTCTTCTCTGGATCTCATTGTATACATTTCAGTCTAGATAGTGCTGTCATGACCCTCCCTGGTCTATACATTTCATAATAGAGCCTGAGAGGTTGATGAATCTCCCCAGTGATGGTTTTACTAAGCGACTTTTCTGACGATTGTGAACCCATTTGAACAAACCTCTATGGCTTTTGACGATTGAGAAAATCGGCTTTTAATTTTTTTCCGCCTGTTTCAACTAATTTGCTGCCAGCTGGTTTTAGTGAACCATCACTGTTCACATAGGTATAAAGTGTGGCCGTAGTGATATTTAGCCGCTTGGCCTCATGCCTCGCTGAAAAGATCCTCAAGAGTCACTTGATTTGTAACAATCTCCTCAGAATACATTGTTTTTTTTAGGCCCATCGTAGTAATCATTGAAAGAAAAAGTTGCTTTTTTGTTCTTGTTTGCTTCCGGAAAATTTCCATTTTTTTTAAGAGATCTTGTGAATACGCTTTGTCAATTGCAAAAGATTTATCAGAGCATTTTATCTCACATATTGTAATTGAGCCATCAGGCCTGTCAAAAAGCAGGTCAATTTGAGCTCCTTCTTGATTTTCTTTTCCTCTTGGTGAATAACGCCAAGTTCCTACGATCGAACCTGCATCAATATTTAAGGCACGGTGAATATGATCAATATGCTTATAACAAATAGACTCAAATGCATATCCCGCCCAAACTTTCCATGCAGGTTGATTAGATTGAGATGTCCAAAACCCCTCATTAGTTGCTTTTTTAGAGATTGTTTTTAAATTTGGCTCAATCCAACGTAAATAGAAGAGGCTATATTCATCGTCTATGACATAATATATCCCCTTGTCCTTATGTTCATAGGGAACTAAACTTGTAATGAACCCAGCTTCTTCTAATTGATGTAGTCTACGAACTGTACTTCCTCCATCAGGCAATTTAGATTGTGTGATGAGTTCAGATTGACCCACTCCATAACGATGTTTGCCGAGAACTCTGATCAGATCGATATAAGGTTTCGGGTCTTCAAAAAGTGATGCAAATAACCTCCCAAACTCCTTTACCAATGGGCCATCATTTTGAAAACAAAGCTCGTCAATATATTGTTGGGCTGAACGACCCTTTCGAATAAAAGACCAATAGAGAGGAACACCACCTAAAACTGTATAAAAATCAAGAATTTGTCTGTGATTTAGACGAATTTGATTCTCTTTCAGAAAGCTTTCTGTTTCCTGAAGGGAAAAGGGTTTTAAATTAATAGTACGAGTTACTCTATTATGAAGCCCCCCTTTATTATTAATGATATTTTCAATAATCCAAGATGTAGCCGATCCACAAATTATTAGCTTAATGCGTTTTTCAAAAACCCAATAGCGGTTCCAATATAATTCTAAAGCTGTAAGAAGTCTAGAGCGCGGTGTTGCCATCCACGGAAACTCATCAAAAAAAAGAACAACCGTTTTCCCCTTTGGAATCTTGTTAATTGCTTGAGTGAGATCTTCAAAGGCATCTACCCAACGCTCTCTAGGGATGATGGAGGGGCTCTGATAGAAGGTTATCCCTATTTGCTTTGCAAATTCTTCTAACTGTTCTTTTGAAGAGCCTTTTTGCAGCCCTGTCACATGAAAAAATATACATGGAAGGGAATCCATAAAGTTTTTAATGAGATATGTTTTTCCGACTCGACGTCGTCCATAAATAGCGATGAATTCCGCTTTTTTAGATGCCACAAGATCCTGTAATAGTTCTTGTTCTTTCACTCGTCCCGTGATCTTCTCTGCTCCTTCTTTAGCTTTAATATTCTTCTTTGCCATATACCTCTTTAAAAATTTATACTGTTTCGCAAAACTTATCAAAAAATTAATCCATCAACTAATGTTTCAACCGCCGTGATTATTTTTTATAATATGGCGGATAAAACGTTAACTTACGTTTAACCCGCTGGCTTTGATTGTATCAAATGCGGCGGATGCGTACAAGCATTTCTGTCAAATTTTCTATTTGGCCTTTCTGAGTTATCAAGAGTCATTAATGCAACTAATTTAAAGCCCTAATTTTGTCGCAGCGCAATCTTGCCACATACTTGCAATACGGATGTACTTTTTAACGGTATCGCTTTTCTTGTGCCTTGACTGTCTCATAATGGAATGCTCTGGGACGCCTTTCATAGCTGCTGTTGTGCAAAAGCCAGCGCGCAAACTATGACCAGCATACAGACTCTCATTGCCTCGAAGATGTAAATTTCTTTTGATGATCAAAGCAACAGATTTGGAACACATTCCTCTTTCACTGACATGTCCATGCCTATTGATGCCGCGAAATAAATAGCCCTCAGTGATTTTAGAAGCTTCAATCCAGGATTGAACCAATCGCACAGGACAAGTAAAGGGGTTGCTACCAAAAGGTATAGGAACTATATATCCTTTACTCGACTGATCCGTTTTTGATCGGCGAAGTAGCACCTCAATCCCCTCACGAATGAACTTGAGATCTTCTATTTTTAAATTAACCAATTCAGAACGACGAAATGCCCCTGAGAAACCTAACAGCAATAGAGCCCTGTCTCGAATCCCCTGTAAGCTGTGATCAAGTTTTTGAAGCATAGATTGTAAATCTTCAAGAAGAATAGGACTTTTTGAGGTTTGAGGCTCCCCGTGGGTGTTTTTAATCCCTTTAAATGTTTCATTAATCAAGGCGTGGCTCTTGTCAAATTGATAGCCGGCCATTGAATGAGCTTGCCGAATTGATACAAGCCTTAAAGTTAATGTAGACACCTTTAATTTTTGAGCCCTGTCTATTAAAAAGGCAACGATTGTTTCAGGACTAGCCGGTAATGATATTAGTCCCTTTGATATGCACCAACCTTCAAAATCTTTCCAACACAATCTATAAATCTCGCGAGTCCTTGGACTTTTAGCATTTGCTATGTACTCTTTTGCTTTTTCGACGATCAAAGCCTATTCAGCAATGTCATATTTTTGGCTTTCGATAATTTCCATAATAAAACCCTGACTTCCGACAAACTACTCTTGTCGGAAGTCAGGATATGAAAAATCAGGATTTATAGAAAAGGTTAATTTAATTCATATCGTGCCAAAAACTTGATGAGAATGACGGCTTCAGAAGCCAGCTTCAAATTGTGATAGGAAAAGCGGAAAGGAAACCAGAAACCAGTCTTTTTGTTTAAAATCCCCCAGCAATGCAATGATTGCCATGTCCCTTTTCTGTCTCGATACAGTATTGCACAAGTAGCATGTCAATTTTACAACAGGTGTTTATGAAGAAACTCGAAAAATGTCACGGCTATTGCTTACATGTTAATTTTGATCAACCGTGAAAAGTTTTAGCACAAACGGTAGCTCTTCAAAGAATACTGGCTTCATACCTTTTATATAATTAACACGAGCTTTTTTAAGGGCCTTCTTTATGCAGTCAGCCTCTATTTCATAAATGAAATACTTAAAGTTTAAATGGTCATAGTCAGTAAGATATTTTAAATCTAAAATTTTGACTCTGTATAATATTTTTTCTGAATGCATAAATCGACCTCCTGCTATGAGTGATCATCGTACTCAAATGAGTTACTTTTCTAATGGGTAACCCATAAGAGTACCAAAATTCAAAACAAAACTTTTCTGAAGCTCAGAGAATATTTACATGAACAAAAAATTCGTTACCGAATTGCTGCTGAAAGCATCGAAATCAGCGAGCAATCTGTAAAGAACATAGCAGCCGGAACAAAAAGGCCCGGATTACTATTTGCACTAAGATTTGAAAAATTTACAGAAGGCAAAGTAGGCAAAGTAACTCCTCAGCAATTAGCTGTTGATTTCGACTCTCAAGTTAAGAAAAGAAATTCGATGGATAAATGAAAAAAGCATTGATCTCTTAGCCCTGCAATAAACCACAATCGCGGACTAACGAAAAAACACGAGATACGCATTAGATAAAACCTGTGCAATAATGATCGAAAGCGGTTTGCAAGAAAAAAGCGAAAAAAGCGTTCCATTTTAAGCGATCACCTATCGGCTGATAGCAACACCTTTTTTTAACCTCTCTTTTTCTTAATGGCTCTAAAACACCTCTAAGACATTTAGGGAAAGAGTCTACAAAAAGTCAAAAATATATAAGATCTTTTGACAGAAGAAAGAAAATATGGTGGATGTTTTATGCTATCGTTGCAAAACTCATTACAATTAGAAAGCTTTTATGGGAGTGACGTTACAAAAACGATCATAGGCAATACATTAACTAAAATAATCTTCCCAGAACAGAACCCATAAATTGCGGAAAGAATCTCCAAAGCCTTTGGAGATTGCGAAGTGAAACGATTCCATGAAAGTATTCTTATGGAGCCCAAGAAGCTCGTGATGGGTTAATTTGTCTACACAGAGGAAAATTTCTTCTATAGTTTCAGGCCCCAAAACTCTGTCACTTCCAAGGAACTTTTATAAAACTCTCAGATAACTGCCCTATCGTTAAATAAATCATGAGGCGAAAAGCCAGTTCTCTATTTCTTTTCGCATTTCTTCCAAACTTGGAGTCGGCGGGCGATCAATGGGCTGGAAAGTATCTGTGAATCGACTTGTACCTTCTCTGAGTAATGGATCAGATTTAAAATCGCAAATTACCAAATTTGCATTTCTATTCATATATTGGAATGACTGGTTGTTAATAAAAATGCGATGATCACGATCATAACAATCAAAAGTAGAATAGATATCTTGTGCATCAATAGCGCCTATGAATTGGCCGTTTAAACTATCATATATCTCGAATTGATTTTTTTCCTTTTCTAAGGCAAAGAAAGTACAAGATTCATTTCTCGAAGAAAATATTCTCCTCCCATAAACTTCTAACCTCCAGCATTCGTCGCATTTGCATTCCCCGTCTTTTTCTAAGTTAAACTCATAGCCAATAAGGGCATTTTTGGTTAGTTGGATAATTCTATTTTTCGTTCCAATTGCATCGCGAAGATCCAGTGGATTAGGCAATTGGATAGAATAGTGCTTCTTGCTGTCACACTCATATACAGTTAATTGATCTTTTAGATAGAACCTGACTTGAGAACCATAGATAAGATAATTACTTGCTTTGATACTTAGTGATTGATCCATAGGTATGCAGCTTTTATTATCATTAGTAGCGGAATATATCAAATACTTTTTATTATTAAATAGAATAATAGTGTCTTTGAATATTTGAATTAGTTTACTTTCTGGAGAATGCAGATTATTTAATAATAGAGCCTTAACGGTACATCCGCTACTATTAACAAAGATTAATTCTAGATCGAATAGAAAAATACTTAGGCCACTTTCAAGCAATACTGGAGTAAAATTATTTTTGTATCTGCCAAAAACAGCAATCTCACCATCGTAATATAAACTATCACAACAACCTTGAGGGGAGGGGATGATACGAATGGTCTTCCAATCTCTATCCATTACTTGGATTGGCTCATTTGGTGGTTCCCTTCCTGGCAACACAACCAACTTATTTTTAAGGTAAAAAAAATTACTTAAATTCATTAAAAATATTTTTTTCTGATAGTGATTATTTAGCCATTTAAAGCGAAGAATTACTGAACTATGCCAATCTATATCTATTTTAGTTGAAGCATTCATGGCTTTCTCTGAAATTTTTTCCCATAATTCCTCAGAATTACATATGCGACTCCAGGAATGGCAAACTTGTGGCAAATTTTGAGCATTTTCCCACTTTAAGAAAGAAAAAATCTGAATTTGCAACTCAGTTGGTAAAATTTTGAACTCTGTTTTAACGGTACTTAGAGCCGAGTTTAGGCCTTTGTTATGCAAAGGCACACAGCACAGTGTTGTGTTTTGCTGATAATTACTAACTACATTATTTAAAGAATTACACATAATCATACACACAAAGTAATAGTGAAATATAAATACATAAAAGTTTATAATAAATTATATACTAATATTGAAGGATCTTATTATGGAAAACACAAATACTTCAAATACTAACACACAATATTTTCCATCAACTATTCTCCCTCAACAAACGTCCAATGAAGAAAGAATAACAATAATTTCAGATTCTAGTCAAGCACAAATATTCTATTCAGGAATTGAAAAAGGCCAGAACATTTGGGAAAAAGTAAAATTAGAATTTGCCACTCCTTCTACAGAGAATGTAACGCTTGATCTATCCAACTATGACATTGTTTTACTAGGAGAAACCCATGATGAACCTTCTCATAGAGAAATTAATGGACTGATTATAAATGAATTATTTGATAAATTTAAAGAACAACTAGTCGTCCTTACAGAAGATAATAATTCAACAGGAATTAGAAATCCTCAACTATCGCATGTAGATCAATCTGTAAAAAGCACTGGTTGGGATACAGGACCTAAATCTTTATTTATAGAATTCCTACCGGCAAGGGCCGCAGAGTTAAGTTTAAATATTGAGAAGTTATTAGTCAATTCTGACAATAGCATTCAAAAAACAATATATACGGATTTACACGCCAAACTTGAGGTAATCATAAACCTTATGGATGAGCCAGAGCGACAACCTTTTGAACAAAAACTAAGAATATTTCAACAAACATTGAAGGATTACGATGCTCCATCTGTAGATTTGGATATTAAAGAAATGAAAGGATTAAGCGATTTATTAACAAATATTACATCTAATTTTATAAATAAAATAAATGCATTAGATGTTTCAAGAAATCAAGCTCTTGTCCAAAATACGATTAATGCGCTAAATCAGGATTCAAAAATAAAAAAAGTTGTCGTTATCACAGGAAAAGACCACATAGCAAAAATTAGACCTCAAAGTGAGCTTTTTAAACCGTTTGAAAAGAAGGCATTACAGGTTATTGCATTAACACCAATTGAGCAGACTCCAAATATTATTTCTCCACACGCATCTATGGAACTGCCTAAGTCCAATAATCAGGAAATGTTTTCAAAATGCGTTAAGCAATTGAAAGAATCTCTTAATAAGAAAATTTCACCACTTCCCAAAACTTCCTTGCAGACATTGTATTTGGCAGCACTTATCCTTAAAGACAAAGCCGATATGTTAACTGAAACTAAGGTCATCCCTCTCTCTACGCAGATAAATACTCAAGATACTTCTTTCACAGAAGAGTTTGATGATGGCGTTGACTAAAAAACTTGAAATGCGAATCGCACATTCAAATTTGGCCTATTGGGCGAGGTTCAAGAGGTTAACTGTTTTATAGGGACACTTGAAGACGTTCATTAAGCACTGAATTTTTATGATTCTAAGAATTATTATATCTCTATATGACCCGAAACTAGACAACCTTCTAGCTGGTTAATATACTCAAACAATTGCTAAGGCCCGTAATTAGCTCACTGCTAACTGGGGCCAGATAACCCTGCGTGCATAATTCAATACTGATTTTTTAAGTCAAGGCTCGAAAAGTTCAATAAGATAGCTGGCAAGTGGAACAGGAAAAGCTGGCAACGATATCAGCCCTTTCGTTTGACACCAAAGATCAAAATCTCTCCAGTCAGTTCGATAGGCTTTTCTAATATTCGCGCTTTTGGCTCTTGCAATATAGTCTTTTATTCCCTCAACCATTTTTTCGGCATCAGAGATTTCGAAAATTTGACCTTGGACTATTTCCATAAAAAAATCCTTGGTTTCGATAATCTACCGTTATCAAAAGTTAAGTTATCATGTAGAAATTTCCCCATCAATAAAATTAAACATTTTGTTAAGATATTGTGAGATATTGATGTGAAGACATTCTTACGCCAAATTGTTACCTCTTTTGCTATTTCCTAATTCTAATAAAATGTGTTTCCTTCTTTCCTTCAAAAAACGACAGATGAAGTTGAGAATTCCTTAGCTCAACATGTTTCAATTTCATCCACTCATAACTTTCGCACATTATTTCTTCCTTAAAGGAAAAAACAACGTTTAATCTTTCAGCTTCCACAAAATTTCTAAATCGGAAGATTTTAGCCAAACAATTTATGAATATGCACCCAACTCTTTATGAGCAAAAGGCTATGAAAAACTCGTACAAAGGATCATAAAAGCTTATGAGAGGGGACAATGAAACTATAAAACCAGAAAGCTAGAAAGAAATAATGAAATATTCGCTGTTTCTTCCTTAAACCACGTTTAATCTATCCACTTCCACAATAGAAAAGCTTGATGAGACTTGAACCATCTATGCCGAGTTCTGAAAAAAAAGATTCGCCTGTCACAGTCTCGAGCTGGCTGCAGCAGTTAAAAAAAAATAATATAGATGAGGGTATAATAGAGGCGCTGGAGAAACATTTGCCACCACAGAGGAGAAACACGCCACTCACTCCAAATTTTGAAAAAAGGCTTCAAGAATACGGTCAGTTTTTTTCGAGCCTTAACGAAGCCAATAGAGAAAGAGTGATCGCTGTTATAAGCCATAAGTGTGACGACATGCTGGAGACTTCCTTTAATAGAAGTTTAGTCAAATATTCCCTCGAAAACAAAAAGGTTACAGTAGATGAGATTTACGCCTATAAGTTCCCTTTACTTGTGACGACCAAAGAGGCGGAAAATTGCAAGAGACACATGAGAGAAAACCTCAATTTGTGTATTGAAGCAGGGCTTGTTGACCTTAAAAGAGTTGCTAATTGTCTCTTATTATTAGAAACAGAAAAGGATCAACCCTCGATTATCGATGCTTTTAAAGATAATGAATGTACTATTGAAGAAATAAATGAATGGGCAAACGTCATTTTTACTATTGAGAAAATTACTAATTGGATTTCTGATACCCCCTCTATTGCAGATAAGCATTTAGCTGGCAGTGAAGAGAATGGCAAACAGACTGTCCAAAATCGTTGGAAAACTGAGAGGATAAATCAAGATGCTAAATATTCCTGCCTTGTTGGAAATACGGAAGATTTGGCAAAAGAACTTTACAAAATTGTAAACAAATATTCAATTGCAATTCAAAAAGGCTTGAAAAAAAATAATTCATAATTCAGAGGTTAGAATTGAAGCAGAGGTGTCCCCAGAAGCTTCGCGAAAACAAATTTGCCTGCGTAATAATAATGGATTTTCTATTTTACCATGGGGTAAGATTGATATGATTTTTAAGAGAACATCTAATGTGATCAAAATGTATCATTGTGTACCTATTGGTATAAATATGATAAGGAAATGAATTAAGGAGAAAAGTTATGTCAATACCAAGCTCGTATGGTCAAACAAGCATTCCAGTAGAGAAAAGGTTGCCCATAGAAACCAAAATAAAAAAATTTTCCAGACAAGACCCTCTTATAATAAATGCTCTTTCGACCCTTTCTCCCGATTTGGAAGTGTTGATTGCGCAGGACACGGCTTGGCAGTTAAAAGATGTCCATGAATTTACCCACCGAATTAAGCGACTCAAAACTCTGGATGTTGGTTCGACAAGCCCTGAATTGCCCTCCAATCATTTAACCGATGTTTTGAAAGCTAACCAACTCATTAAAAATTTAATTGTACCTGATTCCGAGTTAGATTCCTCGGGGCTCAAGTCTTTATCCCCCCTATTGACTGAATCTTTAAACATACGGGGCTGTGATAATCTCTCTGCTGAGGATGTTATAAATTTCTTAAGTAAAAGCTCACAAATCAAAGAATTGCGCTTGAACCGGTCTATAGCCACCTCAGAAGTAGCTGATGCTATTGCAAAATATTGTCCTCAATTAGAATTTTTAGATTTTTCTGAAGCCGAAGGCATCTCTGAAATATCTTATCTTAGAATTGCGCGAAACTGTTTAAATCTAAAAGAGATTTACTTTCAATGCTCAGAAAATTTTTCAGACGTTGTCCTTATGGAATTTCTTGAAAAATGCCCTCAATTAACAAAAATTAACGTAAACTACACTGATGTAACAGACGTTTCTCTTCATAAGATAAACCAGCTGAATAGAGCGATTCACTCAATTTCTTTAACAAAATGCAAAAATATTACTCGCAACGGGTTAGAGGCCCTTTTGAAAGTTAGTAAAGATTCTCTTGAAATTTTAGATATGGAGGGTATAGAAATGGATCTTTGGATGATTGATCTTCTACGTACTTATCATCCTCCGTTAACTTGCTTTAATCTTATGAGTATGAAGCGCTACGGCAGCCTCCCGCTAGCAAGGGTATTATTGGAAATTATTGAACAATTATCATACCCTATTTCAAGAATTCAACAAATAAATATTAAAAATTTTAGTTACGTGGACTATGATGCCCTACATAAACTTAGAGAGTATTGCCCTACTATCAAAGAGATTTATGCTACTCGACAACAAATTTGGGAATTTGCAAAAAGCCAAGGTTTAGAGGAAACATTATTTCAGAAAAAATTTGAAGAAGACTTTAAAGTGAAGATTTTATACTAGCTTGTTAAAAGAGATTTAAGGATCATTGGCGAAGACCTCCCTTGGCCGCAGGCTGGGTCCAACACTTAGCCATCAAGGACCATTTGCTTAATGTTATCCAGGATAAAAAATGAGGACCAAGGGTTGCAACGGTCATGTCTTTTGCTATAGGTTGACATTACCTATTCATTTGGCATTACACATAAAGACCACTAGACCATTAATAAAATCTCTCTTGCCCTAGAATTTTAATTCGTTTTTATTTATTCTAATGAGATGTAGTTATAGACGTAAAAAATACAGCAAAAGTTATGCTGTTTGAATCTTCAATCTTTATATGCTTGAAAGATAATGCCAGAGGCTTTTTCGGTCCACTCAACAGTAGTTATAAAATCATTTATCGGTTTTTGAGAATGTATGGGCTCGTTTGGTAGGACATATCCTTCAGTAGTTACCTCATCATAGGCATTTTCCAGAATCACAATCTTAAAGAAAAGAGTGGGCACGCTTACATTGTTTTCTCCAATAACTCGATATTTTATCCATTTTGAGCCATCAGATTCTAGCGTCGGAAGGTACAATGGACCTGTATACACATGAATAGCATTCCACTCATTTGTTAAGTTTCTAACATATTTTTCAAGCTTTGACCAATAGCCTCGATTAAAATTCGGATCTTGTGGAGCCATATTTGAGAGAAGAAATGTCTCATTCATCTCTAGTAATGATCTTTTATGGTTTGCTGCAGGTGCTAAGTGCCCTCTGTCAAATCCTGATCCTTTATAATCTTGTAAGGTCGCTCTAAAAATGTTTGGGATCGTATCATCTTCTTGAAACTTACAATGAATGCGCTTAGCATTACCCGTTAAGCATTCAGCTGTTAAAAGCTCATATACCCAAGAAGGATTTTTATTTCGTGTGTCATACCCCATCGAATAGCATGAACGCTTTCTTGAAGTAATGGGTTCTGGAAGTAGCGTTTCCGAATGACTTACACTAGCTTTGTTAGCTGTATTGGCATTTAGGATGTGCGATTGACCTAGGAAAAAACCCAGACTATAGATATAGATTGGCATAGTTCAGTAATTCTTCGCTTTAATTGCCTGAATAATCACTATCAGAAAAAAATATTTTTAATGAATTTAAGTAATTTTTTTTATCTTAAAAATGAGTTGGTTGTGTTGCCAGGAAGGGAACCACCAAATGAGCCAATCCAAGTAATGGATAGAGATTGGAAGACCATTCGTATCCCCCCCCTAAAGGTTGTTGTGATAGTTTATATTACGACAGGTTCAAGCGCGAGAAAACTTTAAGCTGGTGGAGTCAACCTATTGGCGGGGAGAGCGTTAGTTCATCAGCTGCATCCATTTTTTAGAAGTTGCAGCGCAAACGAATGGAAAAATTATTAATTATTCAAATATTTCAAGAGATGTTGGAGCTAATGACAAAACTATCAAAAGCTATTACGCAATTTTAGAGGACACGCTTGTGGGT
>JACCRY010000084.1 GCA_013813265.1 Parachlamydiaceae bacterium | reverse complement strand
GTTATCTCTGAGCTTAATGCCCTCGCAGCGGCGATGAAGGATTCTATGCTTACGACTTACAATTAACTCTATAAATTTCAAGAAAAACTTAAATTTCAAAAAATTGTTCTGATTTCATGTGCCCTGGCGCCTTTGCTTGTTACTTTGTGTAAAAAAAATCAATCTAGTACACTGATTAGATAAATTCGTGGATCAAACTACTCTGAAATATTATTCGAAACATTATATTGGGAAAAACTGATTTTTTTAACGCAGAGAAACAAGCAAAGGCGCAAAGGCCGCAAAGAAAAGTCCCTTAGGTTCCTTTCAAGCTAGCCTCTTTGGCCTTTGCTTTTAATATAGCTGGCTGCACGCTAACAATTAACGTTAGCGAGTTCTTGTATGGCGAAAAGCAGATATCAAAAAGAGCACTAGAAAAACAACAAAGAGGATTTTAGCAATGTCCATAGAGGTACCAGCTATTCCACCAAAGCCAAGAAGACCTGCAACTAGTGCCAAGACTAAAAAAACAAGTGCCCAATAAAGCATGAGATTTCTCCGGGTTGTGTTTAATTTTAGACTACAAATTCAAAAATTTATTTGCAAGCAACTTTTCATACCTGAATAAAAGCTAGAATTTTTTGGTTCCAAATTTTAATCATGACTCTGCATTTATTTATTTATTTATATAATTTGTTTTTTATAAATTCTTCCCACTCTTCTGGAGGATTAGAAGCTCTGGGAGGGATAACTGTAAATATTAGAAGTATTAAACCGAGGACCATATAATTTTGGTAAGGTGCATCGGTAATGGGTGCTTTACTTTTAAAGGCTAGAATTATAAGCCATATGGCACTAAGGATGTTAAAAAGATGAATATACCTGTATTTGTAGTTTAAAAGAGATATAGTTGCAATTAATGTACTGATAAAAAAATCATGAATCATCAATTTATTTGAATCTTGGGGATAGGGGAAAATGAGCCAACTAAGGGATAGCCAGATTGCCATAAATACTTCAAAATGCCTTGGCCACATAATTACCTCACCATATCATTTGCAATTTCATTAGCTTCTTCCGAAGGTGTCCCGCAAAAAGTCTTCCACAAGATATTCCAATTTCGCGTTTTCTTCCAGACACTGTATAAGTAAATAGATGAAGTCCAAACTTCATCGTAAGCTAACACGACTAGTATTAAGGAAATAATGGCACTGACGATGCATAGAAAGCACCAATGTCCTACAACAGCACCTTGCAAAAAAACAAGTATCGCACCGACTATTCCAAGCGGAATGACATCTAAACCAAAAAGAAGGACAAGCCAGGGGCGAAATTGCCACCTTCTAGTAGATCCTGCTAAGGCAAAAACCAAGTCTCCTAGATATGCCCAAGCTCCCAAAACAGCGTCTGGTACGCGTATCCACTCTGTCATTTGATGAGATACATCTGAGGTGAGGACTCGGGTGGTCTGATCTCCAAAAACTGGATCCCATACTGTATCAATCAATTGCCATTGGTATAGTCCTAAATACAAAGCGATGATAAAAGCGACAAATGCTAAGAGAGCCACTTTAATGCGTTGAGGCCAGCTAGAGGGATTATAATCCCATGGATATGGATGTGCATCTAAATTGTAAACATTTTTCATATTTGAGTTCCTATCTTATAATTTTAAGTAAGCTAAAAAAAGATTTTAATGCAATTCTTAAATTCTGTAGGCAAAAAAAAACGGTGAAATTTAGACGAACATTTTGCGATTATTCTCAATAAAATATAGTTTATACATTGAAATTTTTTTTTATTTGTTTCAAGGTGAATGTAAATGGAGTTTACGATGGAAAAACCAATTGTATTGATCACTGGGGCAAACGGAAGAATTGGAAAAAGTCTCAT
The DNA here is from genome assembly GCA_013813265.1 of Parachlamydiaceae bacterium. Lineage (GTDB taxonomy): Bacteria > Chlamydiota > Chlamydiia > Chlamydiales > Parachlamydiaceae > JACCRY01. The sequence continues at coordinate 28,178 of JACCRY010000084.1, read as the reverse complement.
CAAAAGGTTTGCAGATACTTTTACGATTATTGCGATAGACAATGAAGATACAGGGTATTTTGGACAAGAAAATTATTTCCAAATGGATGTAACCAATGATGAAGTGGTTGAAAGTTGCCTGGAAAAGATTAAAGAAAGATTTGGCGAAGCGATCGATTCTGTTATCCATTTGGTGGCTTATTATAGCTTTGGCGATCAAGATTGGAGAAAATATCAAAATATTACGATCGAGGGCACTGAACGTCTTATCCAGAATTTAAAAAAACATTTTAAATTAAATCAGTTCATCTTTTCAAGTACTTTGCTTGTTTATGAGCCATGTCAAAGAGGAAAAAAAATTACTGAAGATTCTCCTTTGCGTCCTAGTTGGGAATATCCTAAATCTAAAGTCCTTTCTGAGGAAATTTTATTTAAAGAAAATCAGGATATTCATCTGGTGATATTTCGTATTTCTGGTTGTTATGACGATTACTGCAACTCGATTCCTATTTCACATCAAATAAAAAGAATTAATGAAAAACAATTTCAAAAACATTTCTTTCCAGGAGAGATTGAGAATGGAGCTCCTTTTTTGCATCTGGATGATTTGGCAGATGCATTTTTTAATGCCGTGCAGAAAAGAAATGAACTTCCCCATGAAGTCGCATTGATTTTAGCTGAAAATAAAACTTATTCATATGATTCGCTGCAAAAAAGATTGGGTGAATTACTTCTAAGCCAAAAATTTACAACTTATTCAATCCCTAAATTTGTCGCAAAAACAGGTTCTTGGATTGAAAATAACCTTCCATTTTATCCAAAACCATTTATACAGCCATGGATGATTGAAATTGCAGATGATCATTATGATGTAGACATTTCATTAGCTAAGAAGCTTCTAGATTGGGAACCAAAAAAAGATCTTTATGACACTTTACCGCTAATCGTGCAGGCCTTAAAAAAAGATCCTGTGAAATGGTACAAAGATCACAAACTTTAATGGGATGGAGAAGCGTTAGCTCCATGGGGGTTTTTTACAGGGTAACAAAAGAAAATTAAAGGGATCATAAAAATAAAAAGCCACCCAGCCAGCCATAAGACATCATTTGTTGATAGCATAAAGGCTTGTTGTTCCACCATTCTATCGATAATTCGGGATATGACTTCTGGAGTAAAGTGAGGACTATACCCACTAAGTTCTTCAAACATTTGTGTGACCGACTCACTATAACGTGTAATTGATTCCGATAAACGACCATGATGAAAAATTTCTAAATGATTCCAGAGCTCCAGCGCAAGGGATGTTCCAAAGCCACTGCCGACCAAAATTCGAATGAAATGAAACAATCCAGAAGCACTTGGTAATTTGTCTTGTGGGATTCCACTAAAGGAGATCTGCACAAGAGGTAAAAAGAATATGGCAATTCCAAACCCTTGAAAAAATCTGGCGAGCATAATTTTTTCTAAGCTGACTTCAGTTGTAAAGGAGGCTTGGAAGAAAAAGCTGAGAGAAAATAAGAAAAAGCTGACCGCTGTGACATATCTAAGGTCAACCAGACCCATATATCTACCTATTAACATAGAAGCGAATACAGATACGATCCCGACAGGTGCTACAGCGACACCAGCCCAAAATGGCGTGTAACCTTGTTGAGTTTGCAGCCATAGGGGAGTGGTTACGGTGCTTGTAAAGTAGATTAAATAGCCGAGTGTAATTGCTATTGTCCCAATAACAAAATTGCGCCGTTTGAAGAAGCTAAAGTCAACAATTCGATATTTCTGAAAGTGATTCCATACCAGGAAGTAGAGCAATGAAATAATGGAAGTGATCGTTAACGTTCGAATGAAATTCGATGAGAACCAATCCAAGTCTTCCCCTTTATCTAGCATGACTTGCATGCAGGCGACTCCAACTGATAAGAAAAAGAGTCCCACCCAATCAATGGGAACACGGACAATTTTACTTTCCTGATCTTTCAATAAATACCAGGTAATACCCGCTGAGAAAAGGCCTATGGGAACGTTGATATAAAATATCCATGGCCATGAATATACCTCTGTAAGATAACCTCCAATAATAGGCCCTAATATAGGGGCTACAATCACAATCATTGTCCAAAATCCTAGTGCAGCCCCTTGTTTTTCTGGGGGATTACTTGCAATGAGAATGCTTTGTGAAAGCGGAATTAAAGATCCTGCTACAGCGCCTTGGAGTACGCGAAAAATGATCAGCATCGGTAAGCTATGTGAAAATCCGCAACAAAGGGAAGCTAATGCAAATAGCAATACTGAAACCACAAATAAACGAATTCTTCCAAAATAGTCAGAGAGCCATCCGGTAAGAGGCAAAACAATGGCATTGCTGGCAGCAAATGAGGTGATGACCCATGTTCCTTGGTCCGTGCTAACGCTGAGGTTTCCAGCGATATAGGGGATAGCAACATTGGCGATCGAAGAGTCTAAGATTTGAATGAAAGTACCAAGGCCCAATGCAAAATTCAGAAGAAGTAAGCGGCTTCCTTGGTAGTATGCCAATGAACTACTCATTATTTAAATTTGTTGTCACGATTTGATTAATGATCGAGTTTACTTTTTCAATATCTATATCGTAAATATTTGTGGTTGCTACAGGTTTAGACGGAGAAAGCTGTGTCATGCTTGGCAAATTTTGATCTGTAATATCGACAGAGACTTCGGCGGAAATTCCTAACCTTATCGGATATTTTTTAATCATTTCTGGATCTAGACTGATTCTAACAGGAATTCTTTGGACAATCTTGATCCAGTTCCCTGTCGCATTTTGTGGAGGTATTATAGAAAATACGCTTCCAGAGCCAGAACCGATACCAAGTACCTTGCCTTGAAATTTAATATGCGAGCCATAAATATCAAATTTAACTGTAGCTGCTTGTCCTACACGCATGTATCTGAGCTCAGTTTCTTTGAAATTTGCGTCAACCCAAACATAATTTGTTGGAATGATGGCCATCAAACTAGATGTGCGCTGAACTGATTGTCCTACGTTTACACTACGTTTAGCAACATAGCCTGTCGCTGGAGCGCAGATGGCACAATGCTTTAAATTATAGTACGTTTCTCTTACGGCTGATTTCTTCTCTACAAGAAGAGGATGCTTTTCTATTGGAAGAGTTCCAAGGATGTCTTGAGAAACCTTTAATTGATATTCAGCTTTTTTCAACTCATTTTCAGCAATTGTGACATCATCCCTTGAGTGAATATAATCTTCCTGCGAAACTGCCTTTGAACCAACTAGCAGAGAGCGATTGTCAAAATTAAAACGAGATTTGGATAAAAGACTCTTTTTAATTTCGACATTTGCTTGAGCAGCTAAGGCATCATCGCTTAGTTGCTTGAGTTGTAATACTTGTGCCGCTAAACTGGCGAGAGCCTTTTCATAGGCAATTTGATAGTAGGTCTTATCAAGTTCAACAAGGAGTTGACCCTCCATTACCAGATCTGTGTCGTCAGCGTAAAAGCCGATGACAGAACCGGAAACAACAGGGGAGATATTGACCATACTACCATTAGCGTAAGCATCATCCGTAGCGGCAAAATCCTGGAGATAAAAAAGCCAAACTAAAAACCATCCTAATCCGATTGTCAATAAAATTGCTGTCAAGAGCCACAACATCCTGTTTCGCTTTTGGTGTGTCGAAGGCAGTTCAGTCGGACTTATGGGAGCAGCATCCGGAATTTTATCTTCCAGTGCGATAGGCTCTTTTGGAGAATTTGTCATTTTTTACTCTTACAAAGTCGAGTTTTATACTTCACAACTTTCATATCCACCACCGATAGATTTAATTAATCTTAAAATCGCTTGAATTGTTCTTTCTAAAGCGATTACTTCCTGGTCTTGGCTTACCAGCATATGTTCTTCACTCACCAGTCCATTTAAGCTGCTGTCCAGGCTATGTGATATCCGTAGGTTTGTCAATCGATACAATTCGCTTTGATAAGCGAATTTATGTTCGTATTCACTCAATCGTTGATGAGTATTTCGCACAATTGAAATAGCATCCAAAACTTCTTTGGTTGTATTGATAATTAGATTATTGTAATCCAGAATCGCTAGAGCATAATTCATCTCACTCGCATGTAAATTCGCGTTCAGTCTGCCTCCATCAAAAATGGGTAGAGAAACTGCAGGATTGACATTGAAAAAAGTACTAGGCCATTTAAATAGCTCGGCAAAGTGAATCGTTTGAAATCCAAAAAAGGCGGTCAAATTGAAGTCAGGATAAAATCCCGCTTTAGCTACTTCAATTTGTCGACCGGCAGATTCGATCAACCATAGTTGCGCTGTAATGTCGGGTCGTTTTGAAATGAGATGGAGAGGGAGGTCTTGAGGCAGAGGAATCTTAGGCAAGGGTTGCTGTGTTATTTCCTGGATTGTTTCATCAAAGTTGCCTGCCATGTACGCCATAAGTTGATGTTCATTGAGTGCAATCCGGCCTTGAATTTGTAGTAGGCTGTCTTGGGCATCTGACAGACTGGATTGTATAAATTGTAAGGATATCTCATTATCAAGATTAGCCTTTACACGTTTTTGAACTAGATCAAAATAGCTCGAGCGGTTTTCAACAAGGGATTTGGCAATTTCTTGACGCTTATAATTCATTTGCAATTCGTAATAGACTTCTGCAATAGAAATGCTTAGTTGCAGCCTTGCAAAGGCTTCTTCAGCAATATTCGCCTGTACTATACCCAGAGCAGCCCGAAAGGTATTGCGATTTTTATCCCAAAAATCGAAGTTGTATCTCAAATTGAGTTCAGTTTCATACAAAGTAAAGTATTTTGGGATTCTGGTAGCAGACCCCGGTGTTGTCGGCACAGAGATAACAGGTGTTCCGGAATATGCTGGTCCGGAAGCAAATGGAATGACGCCTGTCTCGCTCAATTTTTGGCGAGCGACATCAGCTCCGAAGCCTAAGTAAGGAAAAAAGGAAGCACGCACACTATCAGCCGTATAGTGTGCAGACAAAATTTTCATGCGTGCAATTTGCAGAGTGGGGTTTTTAGAGAAACTGGCTTGAATAATTTCGTCTAGTTGAGAGTCATTAAAAAGAAGCCACCATTCTTCAGGGATCAATTCATGTTCTGGATTTTGGAAAATGGGAACGTCATTTGCTCCTTGAATTGCTTTTCCAAGGGCATCAACAGGAACATCAATGGGAATGGCATGCCCAACCGGAGAGCATCCGGAAATACTTAAGAGGGCTGAATAAATGATGAATCGTTTGAAAAATGTCATGAAGTAAATGAGGCAGCCATGTAAAAATTGTTTTCGATTTCAAGAATCATCTTGTCGTTTCATAGCACATAGACAGTTTTTCTGCGAATGTAAAAAAACAAGTTTATGGACCTTGGTGTCAGGCCTGACATAGGGAGTTGATTTGAGCTGTAAGGCCTGTAGAAATACATTATCAAAATTTGTCCATGAATTAAAGTTGAAGTGAACTTTGAAAAGCCATTGGTGTCTGGCCTGATATTCTGATATTTGCCTCTGCCTTAGTATTTAGAAGCGTTTTCGGCAAATGTCAGAATGTCAGGCCTGACACCAAGGCCTACGCTAAGGCCGTTTTGAGCTATAAAAGGATTGGTTCCTAAACTGAAATATTACCTAGCTCGAGATGCACACACAACAGGCATTGGTGTCAGGCCTGACATTCTGACATTTGCCACAATAGCTTTTAAAAGTATTTATAGATGCAAATATCAGAATATCAGGCCAGACACCAATGGCTTAGCTTCTCCTCGTTGTCTCCAAAGTTGAAGTCTCGCCTTTTTTCATCTAAACACTTGTCATTTTTTGTCATATGAATTATTCAAGTCTTAAGCATGTCCCATACAAAATTTTTGACCAGGATGATCATATGATGCCATTAGGAGATGACAATTCAGATAGACGCACTATCCCTATAGTTACGTACAGTTTGATCATAATAAACATCCTTGTTTTTCTATTAGAAATTCAAGGAGGCGAAGCCTTTATACTAAACTGGGCTTTCACCCCTAGTCAATTTTTGGCGCATCCAATAGCCAATATTCCTACGCTTTTTACTTCCATGTTTATGCATGGAGGATGGGGACATCTTATCGGCAATATGCTCTACTTATGGATCTTTGGAGACAATGTTGAAGACAATTTTGGCAAAGTTAAGTATCTGATTTTTTATATTGTGTGCGGTTTGGCCGCTACTTTTCTACAATTTTTTTTCAATTCAGGGTCGAGTATTCCAAATTTGGGTGCCTCGGGCGCAATCGCCGGAGTTCTTGGAGCCTATATGTTACAAAGACCACATGGAAAAATTAATGTGATGATCGGTTTTGGAGTAACTCAAATGCCTGCATTAATTGTAATAGGTTTTTGGTTTGTCTTACAATTTTTCAGTGGAATTGGTTCATTAGCGTCGACAGAAGATGTGGGGGGAGTCGCATACATGGCTCACATTGGCGGCTTTTTGGCTGGTTTAGGTATTGCCTTTATATTTAACAACACCCCTAAATCTAATTCTACGTCTAGCAATGGGTGAAGCCTGAGCCATACCCACCTTTAAATCTAGCCCCCTCGTGTAGCCCTGAAAGGGTAGAGTGCTTGCAATATCGTTATTTTTTCTTCATTACTTCCACAAATAATGGAAGAATTGATTCTTTGATAATCGCTATAAATGTTTCAATATCGAAATCGTTTTGTTGGTTAGCGGCTATTGTAGAAGACTTTTCATTATTTTCGATCCCTGATGATAAGAATTCTTCTTCTGAGGACAGGCTTTTCACCGACGAATCTACTGAAGAGTCTTCGTAATCAGAATCTGATTCTGACTTGCCTTCTCCGACTTCATTTTCGTCATATTCCTCGTATGAAGACTCTTCACTTGAAGACTTCGCAACTAGCGTTGGAATGAGAGATAAATTATAAAATGCAGAAATCAGTAAAAAGCATTTGTGTGATATCGAATCGATTATAAAAGCTTTATTAAATTCAACTCGAATTATTTTTAATCTGGATCGGGTGTTTAATTTTGGATTTTCAATAATTTCTGATAAAGAAGGATTCAAGATGTCTCGTCTTAATTGCAAGCATTTTGCCAAATCTTCTATGACCTCAGTTTGAAGATGTTCTGGAAGTTTCTGATTACCGCGCAAGGACTTTAAATTATCTTCTGCAGCATTTTGTATAACTTTTTCTGCCCAGATGTACAGTTTATCAATTTTATTTAATATCTTTTTCTTTTGTTGGGGGAGTTTGATAATTAAATCTTCAATAATTCTTAGAAAATGCCAGTTGGTTTGTTCAAATAACTTGCAAGTAGTGGACATATGTATTTGATGAAGAAGGGAAATAGATAGGGCAGGATCGTTATAAGAGTAAGTAAATAAATCAGCAGCATTAAGTAGGTTTTGACTTTGGAGTTCAGGAGGTAAGCTCGAAATTACTTGAAAAAGTAAGTCACAATTTTTAGGCGACACTAGGGCGATGATCTTAAATAGATTTAAAAGTGAATTTCGAGTTGCATTATGAATATAATTCAGATTAATCTCATTTGCAAGAATATTTAAATCGCATTTATTAAATGCTTGGATGACTCTTTTTATTTGAAGGGAGCTCAAGTAGAAAGAAGGAGATTCATTGACTAATGTTAAATAAAAAATGTCTTTAAAAATTAGATTATCAATATGGGGATTCAATTGAATTATATCATTGATATTGATTTGTGGATAAAGTAATTCGAGAGTCTTTGAATTCTCGATCAATCTCTCTTCGGCTTTTAGTTTTTGTGCTATTTTTATAGATGCAGCTTCTTTTTTTTCTTCATCGGCTTTTTGTGCAGCAGCCTGATGTTCTTCGGCCGCCCTTTTTTCATTAATCGCTTTTTCCTCATCAACTTCTCGTTTAGCAGCGTGCTGTTCTTCCGTAGCCCTTTTTTCGTCCACCGTTTTTTTTTCTTCAATTTCATTTAAGTTATCTTCATCTTCATTATCGATAACTTCAATATCAATTATTTCTTCAGAAGAAAATTCGTTTTCTTCATGTGAAATATTAATTTGATTGGAAGATTCAGTTTCCACATTGGATACGTCCAGGCAGCAAAAAGCAAAGATTGCAACGATGAAATTGACACCAGGAATAAAGAGAAGCCATTTTCGCTCAAAGTCTTTCTCTTTAAGATGTGTGTAGTAATGATCTTCCTTCAAGGAACCATTAACGTCCATTTCAGGAACATAAAGGTGTTTTTGAATTGCTCCAATAGTCATTGTGATGGTGCTCACGACTGGAATGAAGTCACATATTTTATCGAATGTCACACGGAATTCGTCAAAATTACAACAGGAAGTTTTGTTTAAATTGATTTGCATAATTTTCCTTGCATAAGTTTTTTATACATTATAACAAAATACAATTACTTTGTATGCCTTTAAAAATAAAGGTCAATAGATGGAATACTCAAATAAAAAGGTTGGCTTATTGTCTACCGTGTTATGGGCTATGTTGCTCAAAAGTAAAAACAAAAATTCTTGAAGTTCAAATCGTCCACAATGTCAATGGTTTTTCAATTTGAATTTTCCATATAGTTTTACCCTTTATTCTTATCGAACGATGCCTAGAGGGATAGCTCATTTCGGAGATAGATATTTTAAAAGTCTATCATTGTGAAAAATTCATAATTGTGTGAATATTGTTGCTATTATCAAAAGGCTGCGTTTAAAAATATAATTCTACAGAATTTGCGGTTAAAATTAAAAAATGAAGACTTAATTCGAGGTGATGCATGGAAGTTAGTGGAAAAAGACTAGTTGAATATGAGAATTTAGAATTTGTTAGTCGCTTAAATGACTTCTCTGAGGAAATCATACTCAATCTATTTGCCTTTATGTCTGTAGACGAACTTATTAATTGTTCCCTAGTCCAAAAAAAATGGGAAAGATGTTCTGGAGAAAAAGTACTCTGGAAGTTGTGGACGAAAATGGACGAAATGGACAACAATGGGCATAAAAAAAAGTTTAAGTCCATTTTTGCCCATTACAGTCCATTACAGACAGTCTATTACCGTCTTTTCTTCGTCTCCAGCAACCTCAATTCTAAGACCTAGTTTTTCCAATTGCATCTTTATTTGCCATTATGCAAAATAAAAAAACTTAGGACTGTTCCTAAGAAAGTCATTCCATTAGGAGGATCAACCATGAAATTGCAAATCTGTTGCTCGACAATAAGACCTAGGCAAATGTCACTAGAATGTTTCGTTAATGTTTCTTTTCTTGCTAATTTTTCTTTCCATCATCATGGGCATTCAGCTCATTAATTTTCCCCTTTAATTTTTGATCCTGAAATTTTTAGAGTTCAAGTAAGCATAAACTTCACTGATTGCTTATGCAGATTTAACTTCTACTATTTTGGCATCTATACCCTTCATTTCTATAATCGTTTTTCAGTAATGCGTATAGGCAATACGACGAACGAGCACAAGTCGGATATGCCGATTTGAAAATTATTCAAGAATGCTTTTCAAACAAGAATAAGCATGTTGTTAAATTATCTCAAAAAATAAAGGAGTTTATTGAAATGAATCTTACCGTTTTTATATGCATGCTGGTCGCATTGCAATTTGTTTATTGGGTGGTTGCCCGTTGTTCCTCTCAAGGAATTACTGATCAGGAGGATTATTTTCTCGCTGGAAAAAGTGTACAATTTTTCCCTCTAATGATGACTTTTGTTGGGGTAATTGTGGGAGGAGGTGTTGTATTAGGCTCTGCTGAAGAAGCTTATCTTTACGGATGGCCCGTATTGTTTTATCCCTTAGGCGGAGCACTAGGTTTACTAGTTCTTGGAGCCGGAATTGGGAAGCGTTTAGCTCAATTTCCTGTTTCTACTGTAGCTCAAATTTTTGAACTTGTTTATGGCTCGTCAATATTAAAAAAAGCAGCATCTTTGTTATCTATGTGCTCTCTTTTTATGATTCTTGTAGGGCAAATAATTGGTTCGAGTAAATTTCTTATTAGCCTTGGCATTAATAGTACGCCGCTATTTGTGTTTTTTTGGACAGTTGTCATTTTATATACCGTGCAAGGGGGCTTGAAAGCTGTGATTTCTACTGATCTAGTTCAGGCGTTAATGTTCATGACTGTTTTTCTATTTTGCTTTGGATATGTGCTTTATAATGAGCTGCCTGCAGTCTCATCGATTCCCATGCCAAAAATGGAAAATTTTGCATCAGTTTCTCCGAAACTTGCTGGATGGTTGCTTATGCCGCTCCTTTTTATGGTGATAGAGCAGGATATTGCTCAACGTTGCTTTGCTGGCGCTTCTCCAAGGATTGTCTCCACAGCTGCAATGATGGCAGGCATATGTACTTTAATCATCTCGATTGTTCCTTTATTTTTTGGAATTTTAGCTCAGGCCATGCAGCTGGAAGTTCCTCAGGGAGGCAGTGTGCTTATGAGTGCTATTATAGAAACAACCAACCCGATTTTATCTGCTTTAGTGGGGTGTGCAGTTTTGGCTGCAATCATTTTTACTGCAACAGCACTTATAAATGCAATCAGCTCTAATCTGTCGAACGATTTCAATATTGCAAGTTTAAAATCGAGTGATAGCATGGGCTTTGTGCGAGGGGTTACTTGCATAATCGCGATAGCAGCAATCCTTTTTGCATTTTATTTTGATAATATTGTCGATATTTTGATTCAAAGTTATGAGCTTTCAGTTGCCTGTCTCTTTATTCCTATTTCCATCGCTCTTTTCAAGAGGCAAGGAAATTTCATTTCAGCATGCCTAGCGATGCTGTTCGGAGCTTTTGGATTTGTGATTTTCCGCATTTATCCAATCGAGTTTCCAAAGGAGTTGGCAAGTATTTTTCTGTCATTTTTGGGCTACGCTTTTGGTGAAGTGATCGTTTATTTTCGTCAAAACATAGAGACAGCTTATGAAGAATGAAATCTTTTGAAACAGGTTACTTGAGAGTGTTCCTAAACCTCCAGTCAAGGGACCTAATGGTCCTTAAAGGACTATTCTTAAAAATTGTGATCCTTTCAAATTAGACTAATGATTACATTTGTTCGTCCTTTAGGTCCCTTATGTCCCTTGACTGGAGGTTGAGGACACTCTGAAGAATTTTGATTTGAAATTGTCCTTCTTCATTTTTAAAAAAGGTTTTTTTAACGTAAGCATTCAATTCATCCATAGTACTAAATTTAAGCAAAGAAGCACCTTTTAATTCTCCTTTATAGGCTTCACCATGAGAGTTAAATAGCACAGGTCTTTTTTCCTCATCAAACATGATGACCAGTGTGGCATTCGTTGCCCTTGGAGTCTGAGTTGTTAAAACTGCGCATGTGCGATTATCGCTTTCATCAATTTTCTTTTTTAGGGAAGTCAATAGTGTATCGAGATAGAATTCGACCGAGCCTGCAAATTCTCCCATCACATCAAATGCCATCGCGGCAGGTTCATCAATTCCATCGGCCACTGTTAACATGACTGATTCTAGTTTGTTTTTTTCCTTCTGATCAAGGTTATTCAAAGCATCCTCAAAAAGAACAAGCCCTTCAAATTTCTCAAGCTTGTAATCGGTGACCCCTTTATCAATAAGCGTGTAGATTTCTTTTTCATTTTTTGGTAATCCCTTATCAAAAAAAGACTGAACCGCCTTCAGGCATATGACAGCACAAGCTAGAGATCCTTGATTGTCATCATCTTCATTCACAATGTTGATGGAATTTCGAACTTCTGTCAGTCGTCCTTGTGAATATTCGCACACAATATTTCCTTGAATGGGATGTTTCTCTTCATATAAATGAATCAGTTCGTTTAGCAGGGGGGTTGTTAAAAATTGATTAAATTCTATAAGAAGGTTTTGTTCTTCTTCTACAAAAGAATCAAATGTAGAACTTTTTAAATAATCTAATTTGTCTATTACAACTGGTAAAATGGTAAGAATGGATGTAAGCAAGAGTAACCCTTTTTCAAAATCTTGATGTGAAATATTTTTATCCGATAATTCCAGAACCAGCTGACCCATATGCTCAGTGAATGATGTATGCATAGATTGCAAAATTTTCATAACGTCAGTTAAGGAATCAAATCTTTGATAGGTGCCGAATCTGCTTGCAGCCAAAGCAAAAGTAGAGATAGAGCTAATTATAGAATTTCCTTCTTTCTCAATAGAAAATACATACTCACCTGATAAGCGATTTCGGTTTATAATCAGTTTATCACCTTTTTTTAAGGAACTTAATTTTTGAAATATCTTTAGTTCATTTGAAACTTCATTTAATAAGTCGGTAACATCATTGTTCCACGTCGATACAATTTGTTCTATTTTATCTATTACCGGATCATCTTTTAAGGTGCCACTTTTGATGAGTTTTGCCTCTAATCTAGAAAGTACAGGTTTGTCTAATACCAATAAACACTCTCTATTGTTTAAAATGAATTGTTTTATTTCAGAAATATCATCATTATTAATTGAGTCATTATTATTGAATTCTTGAATCTTTTCTCTAAAAATTTTTTCTCCAGGTATAGGATCCATATCCACCCCATAAATATTAATAAAACTAAGTTGTGATTTATAAGGTCTTATAAAATAATTATACAACATAATTAATTAATTTAATAAATTTTAGGTTTATGTGTGGATTTAGTAAATAAAATTATCGTTAGTCCTTTTATACAATTTTTTAACGCAAAGCGAGTAGCCCCCATGGCACCCTTATCGGAAAATAACGTATCTATTTTTGAAACACAGAGGGACGGAAAACACAGAGAGAATGTAATTAAAGGTGAAGTGAACTTTGAAAAGCCGTTGGTGTCTGGCCTGATTTTGATATTTGCCCACACCTTGACTTTTAGATGTGTTCGCGGCAAATGTCAGAATGTCAGGCCAGACACCAAAGGTTTTCATCTTTACACTTATTTAATTCTGGCAAGCAAAAATCCACAAATTCGAGTCTGTGCCTCTGTTTTCGAAAATACAATTAGTGAAAAAAACATGTTATTTGGGAGGTAGCGAATACGCAAGAGGATAGCACCTCTAAACTATAGGTTCTACAAACGGTGGAAAGAGAACTCTACAAATAATGATTTTGAGAAAAAATAACTTCCATGATGCTATTTTTTTCTCCGCAGATGGGGGTTTCTAAATCAGCTTTCCAGAAAGAAGAGGTTGGCTCGTCATTCTCCATAGAATGAGATAGGGGTAGGTTAAATGTCGGAAGAAAGGCGGTAAGGAGTTGCTTAATATCGCGTGCAAAGAATGGGAAATGTTCCTTGATGGAAGGTGTTTGGGAAAATTTTTGAATTTTTTGGTTGTCCAAGAGCCATTTTATTTGTTTTAGGCGTGCAAGGACGGAATCGCCAAAAATTTTTGCAGCTTCGTTTTTTAAAGGTTCTGATGTAGAGTCTTTACCTTCAAAGTTCGCCCGCAAGAAACTCATGTCTAAAGCAATGGATCTGGCAAGGGCCATGATCTTTAGGCAAAATAAAGGATTTTCTTTAGGTCGGAAGGCCTTGAACCATGTTTCAGCAAGTAGAGTGACCGGAAGATTTCTCCAGAGAGATTGCCCTAAAACCCAAAGGTTACAATCGAGAACGCTGCCGGCTTGAGGAAGATGTCCGGTAAGTCCGATCGCTCCAATGAATTGATGGCGGTAGCAACGACTTAGAAATCTATCAATTAACTCAAAATTTGTGGTAGGCCATAATCCCTCACCTTGCTTGATTAATCCGACATTGAGTATTGGCATCAAAGGGGTCGCAGAGGTGTCAGGAGATTCACGTAGAGCGTTCCAGAGCGGATGGTTATTTTCGTGGTCATCATAGAGGGCGCCACAGACAGCATTAAAAGCCAATATTGATCCAGGGCCCATGTCGTCGACTAAGGAGGGCAGCCATCGAACCTGTTGGTAGGCTTCTTTCTCTGATGAGTTGGGTAAGTAAAATATGAGCTTAGCTTGCTTTTTCAGGCACTTTTCTAGTAGGCGAACCTCAGAAAGCACAATCTCGGGATCTGTAGATTCAAATGCTGTGGCATGAGAGCGATAGGCCTCTGTTTGCCATAAGGATTCCCAAAAAAAAGCATCGATATCAGGAAAAAGTTGAAAAAGTGTATCTATAGATGTCATAAGCAAAGTTTGCACTTTTTGTTCAAAAAAGGAAAAAGTGTGGGAGTCTAAAGCAATAGAAGGTTTTAAGATGACTTTGATACCATGGTCATGGAACTGTTGAAGCATGGCCTTAAGATCTGGCGAGGAGGTCGATTGAGGAGAAGGGATAGGAGTGGTCTTGCTATACACTTGAGTTCCAATTAAAATGGCATTATAACCGCACTCAAGAAGTCTTTTACAAAATCGTGGAAGAAGAAGGCTAGCATCTTCGGCAAGCATAAAATCCGGCAGATGAAGAGTCATATGAGGAGATAAAGGAATTTCAATGTTCGCTTTTAGCCAAAGAGGGCGCAAGGGAAAACGTGGATGACTTTCACCCAAATAGTCTGCAAGGTGACATGCCTTAGAAGCAATGTTCAGCTGACAGATCGCGTAGATCTGGGCAAGCGGACTTCCTGCTTCAATTGTAAGTTTTCCGGCAGAGTAGCTTGAACGAAAAGACTCGTTTTTTTTCGACCAATTCTTTAATGAAAGGATGAGGGCCGGGGAGTATTTATCTATGCGGTTTTCTGCATATTCTGCTGCTAATATTGCAGCTAATTCTTGGCATTTTCTCATGATGCTTTTAATCTTTGTTGCATGGTATCCTTCAGAGTTTGGAGTCATATAGGGTCAATTTCCGATCTTTAAACAGCGGAGCCTGGCACTTATAAAATCGAGTTGCACATACGAAAGATTGCAAAGGCAAATCAGGTTTTATCTGAAATTATGCAAACTCAACTTGTTAAGTATATTTATTTAAATGGAGACCACAAAACAATGCCTTTGCTGTTTCCATCTCAGCTATTGGAAGTAATGCCTCTTTTGCCAGATTACCAAAATTTTGTAACTGAAAGTAGGGGCACCATCCAAAATATTTTGACGGGAAAAGATCCGCGATTATTATTGATTGTAGGGCCCTGTTCCATTCATGATCTGGACTCAGCTGTAGAATACGCTAACAGATTAAAATCTCTATCGCAATCGATATCTGATTCCTTTTTCCTTGTAATGCGAGTTTATTTTGAAAAGCCTCGTACATCCACAGGTTGGAAAGGCTTTTCCGTTGACCCACATCTTGACGGATCGATGGATATTCGGGCAGGGCATTTTTTAACTCGTCAGCTTTTACTCCACTTAGCACATTTAAATATACCTGTAGCAGCTGAATTTCTTGAGCCGACTTCAAGTCTTTACTTTGGTGATCTGGTTTCTTGGGGATGCATTGGTGCTAGAACAACAGAATCTCAACTTCATCGACAAATGGCCTCAGGATTACCCATGCCTGTAGGATTTAAAAACAATACAAGCGGTAATGTAGAGGCTGCCATAAATGGCATCGCTACAGCTTCACAGCCTCATACATATATGGGGATTAATAAAGAAGGTACACTTTCTATTGTAGAGACAGAGGGGAATCCAAAATGCCATCTTGTTTTGCGTGGTGGAAATGAGAAGCCAAATTACGATTCCATTTCGATTGCAATAGCTTTAGATAGTTTGAAACGTGCAAATCTCCCTGTACATTTATTAGTCGATTGTTCGCATGATAATTCTTTCCGCTCACACGAGAATCAATCCATTGTCTTTGAGTCTGTCATAGATCAGGTCCTTCAGGGTAATAAAAATATTCGGGGAGTGAGCTTAGAAAGTCACCTTAATGAAGGAAAACAAGCTTTTCCAGAATGTTATTCGAAACTTCAGTATGGGGTCTCTTTGACAGATTCTTGTATTGGGTGGGAGTTGACTGAACAGCTAGCCGAATGGGGTGCTTCTGCTTTAAGGAAGAGTGGAATCGAGGTTTTGCTTTTGCTTTTATTGTGTTTAAGTTCTTGCTGTACCCATGAAGGACTTACTGTATTTTCCGAATATGTACTCCGCGAAGAGCTTGCGAGTTATCATGTTGGAACTCCTGATCCTAGATTAAATTATCCAGACGTCGGACAAAAGATATATATTAATTGGAAAGCATCGGCTGAATATATCAACCAGAAGTTGACAATCAAGCTTTATTTACGTTTCCGTGACCGCACTGAAAACACAGAGACAATCAATCTTGAAGAGCCTAAAGGCCGTTATGTATTCTCGCTTTTGAATGAAGAGTTTTTTGCTCGTCAGGGAATTCTTAGCTATAAAATCGAATTTTTAGCGAACGATGTTGTAATCGATGAATGGCGTCATCAGTTGTGGGTCAACCTTATCACTTTTCCTGACTGATCATCTTCGCGATTAGAGGAGCTAGTGAGACTGTAGTGATTTTGATAGCTGCTTTAAAACGCTCAAAAATAGGAACACTATTTGTTAGAATCAGGGATGTTAAAGGGCTATCTTCGATTTTTTGAATGGCATTCCCAGTACAAATTCCATGCGTTACAACAGCCACAATTTCTTTTGCATTATTTTGTTTGCAAAGTTCGGCCGCGGCACAGAGAGTTCCTGCAGTGGAACAAATATCATCGACAATTAACACATTTTTAGAGGCGACACTTCCTATTAAGCGCATCTTTATATCTAAAGTGTTTATGCGCTGTTTCTCAATGACGACAACGTCTGAAGAAGTCATTTTAGCCATTTTTTCGACAATTTTGACACTTCCCAGGTCTGGGGCGACGACAACAAAAGGCTGGTTTTTAAAAGCCATTAATGCTTCTTTGGCGAGAAGTGCTTGGCAATGCAGATGATCTACAGGTATTTCAAAAAAACCTTCCAGCTGGCCTGCGTGGAGGTCAAAGGTGATCAACCTGGAAACTCCTGAGGCACTGAGCATATTAGCAATGAGCTTAGCGGTTATTGGCATTCCAGGTTTGTCCTTGCGATCCTGACGGCAGTAACCATAGTAGGGGATGATTGCAATAATTTCTTTTGCAGAAGAACGTTTGAGGGCATCGATCATGATGAGCAATTCAACCAGATAAAAATTGGGATTTAATCCGGTTGACTGTAGCACATAAACCGTACGTCCGCGAACATCTTCTAAGATTTCGACTCCAGTTTCACCATCAGGGAACTGATTAAGGGAAATGCGACCTAATGGAATTCCCAGTTCAGCGACAATTTCTTGCGCAAGGGCAGCATGCGATGATCCTGTGAAGAAAAGCGGGTTTTGTTTTTTTTCCATTTTTTCCACAATTTTTGAGGCTAGGTATGTTTTAGCAGGCGTTAGGCTTACTAAACTCATATCTAGATGTGTATTAGCAGGCTGTAGGCCTTCCTTATTACACCCTGGGGCCCATTGCCTTAGGGAGATTGTAGGGCGATGCCCTAGGCTAGGGTGTTCATTTTGATGATATTTTGGCAAAGAAAAATCACTCGGGATTCAACGATTGAAATCGACCCTGTATATATATACAGGGTCGATTTCAATCGTTGAATCGCGAGGATTTTTCAAAGCCAAAATGCCATCAAAATGAACACCCTAGCCCTAGGCCGTAATAAGGCAGGCCTTAGAGGCTGACAGCCTCTTAAGCCTGCTAAAACAAAATTATTTTTGAGGCAAAGTTTTCTTTGGTGCTCTAGGTTTTACAGCTTTAACGGGCACATCCAGCTTCTTTTCAACGTTTCTTTTCGGTTTAATTAAACCTTTAGTAGGCTTTTGAGCTACAGGTTTTACATCTTCAATTTTTTTCTTTTTCTCTTTCACTTTCACTATTTTTTTTTCAATTTCTATTGCCGGCTTTTTGTCTGCTTTTTTTTCTTTTACAACTTTAGTTTTCTTACCTGATTTATCAATCATTGTATCTTGTTTAGCCTTTACAACAGCTTTCACGCTGCTTTTTACTTTAGATTTTTCGATAGGCTTCTTCACAACAGGCTTCTTTGTTACAGGCTTATCCTCAGCAGATTTTTCAACAGGCTTAGCATTGAATTTGGCAACAAGCTTCTTCTCAACAGGTTTCACAGTAGACTTTTTTGCAACAGGCTTCACAACTTTTTTCTTTTTCACAAAAGATTCAGGTTCAGCTGCAACAGCTACAGGCTCTGGGACATCCCTTCTACTTCTGCTTTTACCTTTGACACTGCCTTTAAATTTGGAATAATTTTCACGGGATTTCGGCTTTCTTTTTTGCCCTGTTCTTTCTTCTCTCACAAGATTCCATTTGCTTTCGAGCAAGGTGAAATTGACTTCTTTTAGCGTCAATGTAATACGATCACCTGAAGCATAAACTTTCTGAGTATGTCGACCGCAAAGCTGCATACGTTTGTTGTCAAAAACAAAATAATCTTGTTCAAGTTCAGAAACATGAAGAAAGCCCTCCAGAAGAAGTTCTAAAATTTCAAAACTGAGACCGAAAGCTTTTATACGAGTGACTACAGCTTCGTATTGCTTGTAAGGGGTTTCTTGTTGAATTTTATCGAGGAACCTTAGCTTTTTTAAAAGAGAAACACTGTTTTCAGCCTTAGCACTTATTCGTTCTTGATCAGAACATTGTTTAGTAAGCAGATCAAGTTTTTTGATATCAAGACTATCTTCGAAAAGTGAGCGATGTATAACTAAATCGACATAACGTCGAATGGGGCTTGTGAAATGACAATAATGCGTCAGCCCAAGGCCGTAATGACCGATATTTTCAGGGGAGTATTGAGCTTGTCTCATACGGCGGATATAACTTACAGCAAGATATTGTGCAAAAGAAGTTTGCATCGCTTCATTAAATAATTCTTGTAGTTGGAACGGTTGTGGACGCTCCGGAAGATTAAAACCAAAAGCATTCGCAAGGATCGAGAAATCCTTCATATTTTCTTCGGATGGTTCTTCATGGATACGATAGGCGAGGCTTTTGCCCTCTTTATTAAGATGCTTTGCTACAGTTTCATTGGCTTTAAGCATGAACTCTTCTACAAGTTGATGCGTAATGTCATAGACCACATAATCTGTACCGGTAGGTACTCCGTTAGCATCGACTATAATGACAAGGTCAGGTAACGCAAATTCTAAGCTGCCACGTTCATAGCGTTTGGCTTTCAATTTATTGCATAACTCGACCATTAACTTAAGTGTTGGAGCATGCTTACTTCGTTTTTTGCCATCGAGAACTTCTTTAGCATCGCTGTAAGTAAATCTTTTGTTACTATTGATGACTGATCGGAAAATTCGATATGTCATCAAATTTCCTTCCTCATCAAAGTCCATAGCTACTGAAATTGTTAGCCTATTAACATCTGCCTTAAGACTACATAAATTTTCTGAAAGTTCTTTAGGAAGCATAGGAAGGCAAGTGCCTGGAAAATATGTAGAATTGCATCTTTTGCTTGCTTCTTTGTCAATCGCAGAGCCCTCCGTTACGTAGTGTGCAACGTCTGCAATGTGGACGATAAGTTGGTAATGACCTTTACTGTCTTTAGTTAGAGTTAAAGCATCGTCGAAATCTTTGGCTGTTGTTGGGTCAATTGTAAAGCATTCCAAATCACGCAGATCTTCTCTAGCGGTAATATCTGCTGCTGTGACATGTTTCCCAAAACTTTTAGCCTCTTTAATCACTTTGTCAGGAAATTCATTTGCAAGTTCATATTCTTCAATTGCAGCTGCAATATCGCACGCGGGATCGCTTATATGGCCTAAATAATGAGAAACAGTACACTCCATATCATGTTCTTTCGATCCCCAATCCAAGACTTGCATCACAACGCGGTCTCCCTCTTTAAGATCGAACTCCTGAGTAGGTTTGACATTTATTTGTTGCGCAGATCCTAAAAGTGGAACGTGCGCTAAAATTTGTCCAAAGCTTGTAATCGAGGTAATAATGCCGGCAACATGGGTACGGCTGCGGGATAGAATGGTAAGTACTTTACCTTCAGGACCTTTTTCAGAAACAACCTCTGTATTGATGGCAACTTCAACATGGTCGCCATCTACGGCGTTCAGAGTTAAGTGCTTAGGAATAAATATGTCGCCTTCACCTGTAGGGATGTCTAGTGTTACAAATCCAAAGCCTCTGGGGTGCATATGGATAATACCGGTAACGGCGTCCTCTTCTTTTTCTTGAAATTCGTAAAGACTCCGTTTGAGTTTGATCTGCTTTTCATTGATCAGAACTTTTAGAACATCTGTGAAAATATCGGTATGTTGCTCAGGAAGGCCTAGCTTTTGCATGAGTCCTTGAAAAGGAAGGGGAGAATAGCTGCGTCCTTGAATATATTGACGTGTACTTTTTAAAAGATTTATAAAAAGTTTGGATTGGACAGGTGTTGTCGGTTCTTCCAGGATTTTATTTTTTCGTTTTGCCATAGAAACTTTTGGTAGTTGATGTTATTATCTTAATCACGAGCGGTATAAACTCGGGACTGTGCAATAATAATTTATAGGATTGGAGTGCGCCAAAGCCTCGGGGTTGAATGATCGAAAATGAACCCATATTATAATATGGGGTCTTTTTCGATCATCCACCCGCGGGCGCTTTGCGCTGCCAATCCTGTAAATTATAGTTGCCCAGTTCCTACTGTACCAGATAGCTGTTTACATGTGGAGACTTAACATGAAATATGATCATAAGACAATTGAAGCTAAGTGGCAAACTCACTGGCTAACGCATAAAACTTTCAAAGCCACGATCGATCAGGGCAAGCCAAAATATTATGTTTTGGATATGTTTCCTTACCCATCAGGTGCCGGATTGCATGTTGGACACGTAGTGGGTTATACAGCAACTGATATCATTGCACGTTATAAAAGACAATGCGGATTCAATGTTCTCCATCCAATGGGATGGGATAGCTTCGGGCTCCCTGCTGAACAATATGCCATACGAACCGGCGCACATCCTGCAGAAATCACGCAAATCAATATTGATACGTATAGACGGCAATTGCGTTCATTAGGATTCAGCTATGATTGGGACCGTGAAGTTGCAACAAGTGATCCGACATATTACAAATGGACTCAATGGATATTTACCCAGCTTTTTGAAAAAGGTCTTGCCTACGAAGCGGATATGTTCGTAAATTATTGTCCTGCACTAGGAACAGTATTGGCTAACGAAGAAGTTGAAAACGGTCAATCTAAAGAAGGTGGCCATGCTGTCGAAAGACGTCCCCTACGACAATGGGTTTTGAAAATCACCGCTTATGCAGAACAACTGATCGCAGATCTAGATCTTGTTGACTGGCCAGAAAGTCTAAAGAAATTGCAGATTAACTGGATTGGACGCAGCGAAGGCGCGCGCATCGATTTTGCAGTAAAAAGTTTTCAAGAAAAAATTTCTGTTTTTACAACGCGTGTAGACACCCTTTTTGGTGCAACATTTTTGGTGTTAGCTCCTGAGCACCCTCTTGTCGACATCATTACAACAGATGAAAAACGTTCTGTCATTATAGATTATAAAAGAAATGCAGCTTCGAAGAGCGATATGGATCGGACAGATCTTAATAAGCAAAAGTCGGGCGTTTTTACAGGAGCCTATGCCATTAATCCTGCAACCGGTAAAGAAGTTCCTATCTGGATTGCCGATTATGTATTAGTTAATTATGGCTCTGGTGCCATCATGGCAGTTCCGTGTCATGATGAGCGCGATTTTGAGTTTGCAAAAACTTTTAACCTGGAACTTATTCCTCTGTTTGATCCAGATTTGGAACAGTATGCCTATCTAATGCCTGAGGGAAGTTCAAAAGAGGCCTATCGAAAACAGGTCACAGAAGGAAAGATCTGTTGGACAGGTGAAGGTACCTACCTTAATTGTGCAGGACCTGAAATTTCACTTAATGGTATGAAGGAATTTGTTTCGGCAAAAGCAAAAATGATCGCATGGTTGGAACAGAAGGGGATTGGTGAAGCGACTGTTTCCTACAAATTGCGCGATTGGCTGTTTTCACGTCAACGTTATTGGGGTGAACCTTTTCCGATTCTACACTTTGAAGATGGAACTAAGCGTGCCCTTGAAATTGATGAGTTGCCGCTTTGTCCACCCGAAGTGACAAGTTATAAACCGGCTGGAGATGGGAAAAGTCCCCTCGAGCAAGTGCGTTCTTGGGTAGAGATCATGGATCCAAAAACAGGTAAGAAGGCATTGCGCGAAACCAATACGATGCCGCAATGGGCGGGTTCATGCTGGTATTATTTACGTTTCTGTGATCCTCTAAATACTGAGCAAGCGTGGAGCCCTGAAGCTGAAAAATATTGGATGTCGGTAGATCTGTATGTCGGGGGCGTTGAACACGCTGTGCTTCATCTTCTTTATGCGCGTTTTTGGCATAAGGTGCTCCATGACTTAGGTCTTGTCTCAACACGTGAGCCGTTTCAAAGCTTACGAAACCAAGGGATGATAGTTTGTCGCTCTTATCAACGCAGCAATGGAGTTTACGTAGAACCTGCTCTTGTGCAAGAGAAAAATGGTCAATACTTTGATAGTAAGACCGGAGAACAACTGCGTAGTCAAGTCGATAAAATGTCAAAATCGAAGCTTAACGGTGTCACACCCGATGAAATTATCGAAGAATTCGGAGCCGATTCCTTACGACTCTTTGAGATGTTCATGGGGCCCTTAGAAAAGGAAAAAGTTTGGGATACTGATGCTGTGAGCGGTTGCCGACGTTTCCTTTCTCGTTTTTATGACCTAATTGTTTCAGATAAGTTGTCAGATAAAGATACTGAAGAGGCAACAAGACTGGGTCATCGTTTACTTGATGGTGTGATCAAAGATGTTGAAGCTCTTCAATTTAACACTGCAATTGCTAAAATGATGGAGTTTATGAACGCGTTCACGCGCCTCCCAACTTACCCTAAAAATGTAATTAAGATGGCAACGCAAGCGTTGATGCCGTTTGCACCCCATTTGGCTGAAGAAATATGGCAAAAGCTGGGTTGCACAGAAGAGCTTTCAACAGCGCCTTATCCGGCTATCATCGAAAGTTACTTGTATGATGCGATGGCGACATATGTTGTTCAGGTCAATGGTAAGGTGCGTGGAAAATTCGATTTGCCTAAAGATCAGACAGAAGAAGTGATTTTAGGTCTCGCTAAAGAACACCCTCAAGTTAAAAAATACCTTGATGGGGCAGCGATTAGTAAAATTGTTTTTGTGCCAAACAAGCTTCTGAGTCTTGTGATACAAGAGGGGTAGGGAATTTTGGTCATGGGGCTGCTTGTAACTGGACATTCCGACATTCCGATGCCAAGCTGGTTAAGATGTTACGCCTTAGGAAAAGCGTGGCATAACATTTAAATGCTTGTTGCTAGAGAATACCTTTTCAAAGTTATTTATAGCAAAGCCATACTTTCATGGGGCCAGCTCCTTAGCCAGCTCCGCATCGGAGAGGGTAGGAAACAGGCCGAGCCTGCTCCCCCCGTTGTCGCAAAAGGGTCAATTCCCTTTATTTCCCATCATGAAAAATTTCTATCAATGGGCGGCACCCTAATGTTTACCCATGGCTTGCGGCCGTTTTAGGGAGTACCAACAATTGATTACGTGTTGACATAACTCCTTGCTGCTTAGGAGTCCTCTTTTTGTGAAAAGCTTATTCTTGAAC
Source organism: Parachlamydiaceae bacterium (assembly GCA_013813265.1). GTDB lineage: Bacteria > Chlamydiota > Chlamydiia > Chlamydiales > Parachlamydiaceae > JACCRY01. The sequence goes on along the minus strand of JACCRY010000084.1, from coordinate 4,577 downwards.
CTGAGGTTGTCCTTGCAACTTATCCTCTTGTACTTCATCGATCTTAGTCGCCTGCGCAACCATTTGTCGATGTTTATGAAGTATCTTTGTACTTTTGAGAACCCTGTGCAGAAGTAGTTAACAGTGCCACGAATGACTTGATTGAGTTTTTCAATAACCTTGGCGTCAAAGTTATGTGATCGCTTGGTAATTTCCTTAAGTCTTTCCTCGAACTTTTCTCTTGATTTCTGCCTGATGGTCACAACTCGTGAGCTGATATCAAACCCCAAGAATTGAAAACCATCATTGTATGTTGTCGTCTTAGTCTTTTCTGGGCTACATTCTAACCCTAAATCGGCTAGGACGCTAACTGTCAGAGTCAAGGCATTTTCCGCCTGGCTTGCAGAATTGCAGAGTATGACTAGATCATCGGCATACCTTGCAAATTTGTACCCCGCAGCATCTAAATGCCAATCGAGGTAGTTAAGGATAATGTTTCCAATTAACGGTGAAATGACACCCCCCTGAGGGGCTCCGAGGAGCGTTTGTTGAAATACACCATCTTCTACAATACCAGACCTAAGAAATGTTTGAATGATGTCAAGGATGTTCCCGTCTGCGATTTCGGCCCTAAGCATCGTCATAATGACATCGTGTCGGATGTTATCAAAGAAACCTTTGATGTCTATATCCACCACGAATCTGTATCCTTCATGAATATACTGAAGAACACGTTCAACGGCTTGATGGCAATTACGGCCGGGTCTGAAACCAAAAGAGTTATTGTGAAACTGCTTCTCAAAGATCGGCTCGATGAGGCGACGGATCACCTCATGGGCACACCTCGTGTCTACAGTTGGAATGCCAAGAGGTCGAGTTTGTCCAGTGTTTCCCTTTGGGATATGGGTTCTTCGTAAAGGAGGGCTTATATACCCACCTCTATTCTTGAGCCGCTTCAAGAGGGCTGAAAGATTTTTCTCCCAGTTTTCTTGATATTTTTCGACCGTTATCCTATCGACCCCAGCAGCCCCTTTATTCCGTTTAACGGATTTCCAGGCGTCTATCATGAGTCGTGGAGTGATCCTTCCTGTCAGGGAGTGCACTTTGAACTTTTTCGACTCTATTTTTAACATGTTTGCTTCTCAGTTTGTTAATACCGAGGTTACATTCTGATCTCACGTTGAGAACTTGTTTAGTTTATACTAGTTTATCCTGAAAATAACTGAGGATAGGTTCTGTTTCTAACCAGATCCATGCACTAGAGGCCTAAGTGTTCCCTTGCCAGATCGTCAATTATAATCCTCACATTATGGTTCATCCTTTCAATGTCTTTCGACATCTACATTTGGATGAGCTGATTTCCCTAAAGAGTGCCGACTGAAGCGATTCAGACACTCATCCGTCGCGTCACATCCCCTTTCGGCGAACCTTATAGTGATGCTTGTTTGCTTGCGCAAAACGACGTGGGACTCTCATTGGTCAGTATGTTCAGCCCTTTTCTCTAAGTGACAACGGCCAACCACCCCTACTGCCTGTCTAACTAACCGTATTTGTTAGAGCAAAAGGTCTCAAGCAGACCTTGACGCTTCGGCAACATTCGGAGCCTCGCGCGCAGTAACGGCCGACACCGCCATCCCTCAAAGTATAACCACTTGGCCTCTTCGACTTCTCGGCTTGGAGTGATTTCTCACCTTGCTCCGATAGCTGGCTGCGTACCTTGCTTTTGCAAGTTCGAGTGATTACTTCTCTACGAATAACGGATTCGCAGAGGTAGGATTTGGTATTTATTTATTTATTAATTACCTCACCGTTTTCTGACTTAGCTAAACACACCTACAATTCACGCAAATGTCCAGTTACGCTTCGATAAAATTAGTTAAGTTAAGTAATGCCACGCTTTTCATGAGGCTAGTTCCTTAGCTATCTCGGCATCGGACTGTCCAGTTGGGGTTCGATGACATTCGTTGTTTAGGTAAAGCCATACTTTTCATGCGATAGCTTTTTAGCTATCTCGGCATCGGAATGTCAAATTATGGGTCACTTAATCTAGCATACTTCAGATATTATAAATATTTTACACAATAAACCATATAATTTTAAGTATTTCATGGTATAATAAATTAAGTGTTAGAGTCAATTATATTAGTACTAAGATTTTTTATAGTTAATCTCTAATAAGAGAGGCTTTATGGAATCAACTTCAAAAGCACAAATTTTTAAATCAACTATTGAAGAATTAGATACGCATCCGGAATTCTCAAATGATGATGTACAAATACTAGCGAACACAGTTTTCGCTAATCCTGATTACTTAAATCTTATAGATCAATCGATACTTTCTAGAATTGAAGCTAAATTGCTTAAGGCAGGTATCACAAAAGATGAAAAAATAATTACCATCATACACAAAGCATCTGATATTTGGCGTAATGATTTAAATAAATTGAGTGATGAGGTATCATTCACTGCAAATTTTTTAAAGAAGATAGGTGCTTTAAAAAATGATGAATGGGTAAGAATTTACTACAATCGAGTGACCGGAACAAACCATATTGCAGTACAAAGACCTATTTCCCCATGGGAACAGCTAAAGTTGGCAGCTTCAACAACCCTCTATGGGTATACGGATTCACCGGCAGATGTGATAAATTTTTTGGTTTCTGCGCAAGTTGATTTGTACGAGAAAGTACAAACATTGATGAAGGAGCTGAGACGAGAGGGCGTGTCGGCAGATGATCTTAATAAAGGATTAGAGTTGTTGACCATGTTACATGATCAATCAAAAATTGCCATGAAAGGTTTACAACAATTACAAAAAGGGTCTCTGTACAGCGATTCTCAATCTTTTCTTTTGGCAGAAAGAGCAACGCAGGAAATAGATAATTTCCGTAAACAAATAAATCTATTTTTGCCCGAGATAAATGAGCTCATTTTTTTTGCCTTAGAAGGCAAGGATGAAAACCAGTTGAAAATGCTAAAGGAAAGTTACTATCACATTAAAAATCAATCGCAGTTACTTGAGGGTGAGTCTATAAATGCTTCAGAAATTTTCAGGGAAGAAAAGTACATTAAAGATTTTTCATTCTATCTTTCACAACATGCTAGCATTATTGACAAGACAGTGAATTTCAGTTTGAAAGAAGGGATTAAAGAAGATCTTAAATTCTTTGAAAGTATGCCTGTTAAAATCAATGGCAAAATTACAAATCAATCTATTCAAAATTTATGCGAGATCATAGATGAAACGATAGAAAATCCTATCTGTACACAGATGATTGGGAAAATGATTTCTGATGATATGTTTGAAAACTTGATTAGCATAGTGGAAAATAATTTGACTATAAAACTTAGTTCTCAATTAAGAAAATCTGCTGAAGTTAATTTCGATATATATGGAAATGTGGAAATTGTTTTGAAAATGGCATCTGAAATATCACCTATGATCAATGATGAAGTAAGTAAAGAGTTTGTCGTCGTGAAACGCAGTATAGAGATGCCCTTAGAACAATTTAAACTTCTTTCAAGTCAACACGCCGGATTGATTTCTGCAGATTTTAAGATCGTGGATTTTATCTCTCCTAAGATAAGTTTGGATCAATTTGAATTTGTAGGGCAAAGCAATCAAAATTTAATTTCTCCACTTTTAGGATACTTTAATCCGAGTTGGGGGGCAATATCTGCAAAAGCTCTAACAGAGGGCTCTAAGACTTTAAAAGAAATAGATGATGCTCAAATTTTTAAAGACGTCTTCATGGGGATCCAAGTTGAGCTTGCCCCTGCACCGATTAAAGGAATAAAGGAGGGGCAAACGATTACATATATGCTTCCGCATGATTTTGCAATCGATCTTCCTCGATTTCAAATATTTAAATTAAATGATGAGACAATTTACTCAAATTTTCAACCAAACATGAGTGATACATGTTTGGCTTATGAAAAAATGTCAAAAGCATTCGGAGAAAATCCAAATACAGCGATTATAGCTCCTAAAGTCGGGATGGCCCATAGTCAAGGAACGTCTGCTGATTTAGTAAGTAAAATGGCTTTTGATGAAAAAGGCGATCCTCACTTTAACACATGGTCGAATAAGGGTTATTATATAACCTTTGATGGAGATATCCTAACGATAGAAAATAAAGCTATTTCGTATGAAACTGTTTTTTCTGAAGGAGATACGGGGGAACCAAATGTCGTATCGGCTGTCGTGATCTACCGTAAATTTCAAATGCCAATAGTCGAATTAAAAGCTGCGATTGCAAATGATAATGCCAATTTAATTGTGCATTTGGTAGCAGAGCATAAAATATCTCCAAATATTTTCATTTTTGAAGACAATCAAAATGGAGGAATCTCTCCTAAAATCTTAAATAGTAATCAACATGCCTTTCAGTTAAGCAAGAAAGACGCTTTTGAAATTTTGGATAATTTCCATTGAACGATACCATGTCGAGTCTCACGCTTCTTCCATGGGCTCACGCCCAATGTCATTGAATTAAAAATAAAAGTTTGCAGAAATAGCGCTGTAAAGTAGTTCTAAGAGCTTTTATATTTAAAAAAAACATAGCATTCCTCATTGTTGGTTTTTCGACAAACTCACA
>JACCRY010000083.1 GCA_013813265.1 Parachlamydiaceae bacterium | reverse complement strand
CTATCTGCTCGATTCCATGAGTTTTTTGAACCTGCTTTCAAAAATCGAATACAATGATTCATGTGTTCTGAGTATTCTCCACAATTATTGTTTTCATTAGATATAAGAAGCATCCCAATTTGCCCTTCTAAAGAAAGCTCTACCTTGTAAATTGGCAGTTTAAATCCAAATTGTTCATATAACACTTTAAAAATTTTTAATAAAAACTTTTCAGGAGATAATTTAGAATTTGAAGTTTTTTCAAAAATCACTTGTCCATTAATTATTATTTTACTCGGTACTACTTCACCATCTTTGATAAGACTATCTATAAGATTTTTATGGCTAATCTTATCAATTGGCTTTAGTAATTCCCAATTATTAAATGGATAGTCAACAGCTTCTTTCCACTGGTGCTCAAAACAACAAATATTTCGATGCTCCATGCATTCATGAGTCGATCTTATGACCTCATTATACATCTTTTTTATCATAAAATCCGTATTATTCAGTTCCTTTAAGTAATCCGATATTAAATTTAAACTGTCATCACTTGTCAGTCTTAAGATATTCTTTATCGATTCATTGCATATCTTAATCTTCTTCTCGTTAAACTTTCCCCATTCAGAAGAAGGTTTAAAACAAAGACTATCAATCCTATTCCATAACATTAAGTAAGTATTTAAATTTATTCCACAAGAAATTAATTGGTTTTCCTTTTTAGGAGATACTTTTATTTCTGTTAGACCAAGGGTAGATTCAAAGAGCATGACGGCCATTAGGGTTGTTTTCTTATGGCTCTGAGCTTTCATATACTCAATCTGGTATAAATTAATGTTCTTTGTTCTTTCATAGAGTGGACTCACGGGTAGGAGCAAATTTTGCACAATCTCTATGAGCTCCTTCGTCCGCGGAGTAGTAGCTGCAACCCACGCTTCTGCTTTTTGAAGCCTTTTTTGTCCTGTTTGGATAAATATTTCTTCTTCTATAATGCTTAAAACAAGTTTAGAAAGAATGGCTACTGTACATTTAGGTTTATGGCTTTTACTTTCTATGAAATTTATCAATGCCTTATTATATTTTTTTTCTTCATCTTTATCTTGGATGATCACATATTCGCGATGGTCGAAGACAGTAACGTGTTTAATTTGGTCATTTTTTTTCATCGGATCCAATTCTCTATTTTGGTCATTTTTTATAATTTGATTTATGAGTTTCTCTCGTCTGGTTGTTAAAAAATGATCTCGAAAAGATAGCAAAGATTCGCTTAAATCCAATGCCAACTCCCTGGCCGTTCTTTTTTCAATCAATTCCACGCTTTTACCTCGTAAATAACCATTTCTCATAATCTCCTCTTTTTCAGAGTCTGAAGGAATTTGGATTTTTGGAAGTTTAATAAGAAGTACAGGGGCACTTTCAAATTTGGTAGAGCAAGTAGTATGTTCTAATTTAGAGGACTTAGCTGGGTGTATTCTATGAGGCTTTTTTACAACTATTTCTGGTAGGCTATAAAAATTTTTAGTTTTGTTAGAAATCGTATTCTCTTTTTCATTTTTTTTTGTTGGACTGTTTTCTTTTTTCTGTGTCTTTCTTTCTTGAATCCAATCGTTCCTTTTTTTTAACTTTTGATCTTCTGAATCCTGTCGATCGAAAGATATCTGTGAACCTAAATCATCATAATCATCATGTTTTGAAGTTTCTAATTGATTAAAAGTTTCAAAATTTAGTATATTATCTCTTGAATAGTATATTTCTTTACCAATGTTAGTGATAATTTCTTGGGAGGTTGAAGATATTTCAAGTGAATTAAAAAATTGTGTAGGCGGAACGTTAAATCTTTTAGCTTTCTTGGAACTATCTTTCTGATATTCTTGTCTCACCTGATCTAAGACATAAACTGTTTCCATATTCAACTCCCTCGTAATTTCTTATTTTTTAGACGTCTGAGAGGACGATTCTGAAAATTTTTCAAACATTTGATACTAATTTAAACCATATCTCCTAAGTAAAAGGTTGTCAATGCGTATGAAAATTTAAGAAGAATTAGAAGTCGTAATAAAATAAATACTCAGGCATAAGTTGGGTAAATAAAAAATATGAGAATCTGAAATGCCTGAACTTCCTGAAGTTGAAACGATTGTTAACGAACTAAGATCAAGTAGCTTGATTGGAATGGAAATCATCGAGACTAAAATTTTATGGCCTGGCACAATATCTTCCTTAGACCCCGAAGAATTTATCGATCAATTAGTGGGACAAAAAATTCTCGAAATAAATCGTCGAGGTAAGTATATCGTCTTTACTCTTTCAAAACATACATTGTTTGTTCACTTGAGGATGACAGGCAAATTCACTCTTTGCAGCTCTGCAAGGCTGCCCTTTTCACATGAGCGGGTCAGCTTAAAATTTAAAGACGGCCGATATCTCTACTATGATGACCAACGTAAGTTTGGCAAATGGCTGCTGCTTCTTCATCCCGAAGAAAAATTAGCCTCTTTAGGCGTTGAACCTCTTTCTCCCAATTTCAGCTTACACGTTTTCAAAACAATCTTACAGGCTAGTTCGCAAGCAATTAAACCTTTTTTGTTAAATCAACAGCATATTGCTGGCATAGGAAATATCTATGTAGATGAAGCTTTATGGGCAGCCAAAATCCATCCCATGCAAAAAGCATGCGCTCTTACTCCCAGCATGATTAAAAAGCTCTTTAAGGCAATTCCAGAAGTATTGAAAGCAGGAATTGAAAATATGGGAACGAGTTTAGGCTCCAAAGATGCCAATTACTTTAGTGTATCTGGTCGCCGTGGTGACCATCAACATCAGCTAAAAGTTTTTCGACGAAATGGCTTTTTTTGCCCTCGCTGTGGGACAACAATTATCAAAATTAAGGTTGCTCAACGTGGCACTCATATTTGCCCCACCTGTCAGTCTATTTAACACAAAGCGAAACAGTTCCTATGACACCCTTATCGGAAAATAACATATCATTTTTGAAACACAGAGGCACGGAGGACACAGAGAGAACAAAAGAGAATTAAAATATTTCCCTACCTCTGTGCCTCTCTCTGTGTTTAAAAAAAATTAGTGCAAAAAACTTGCTATTTAGGAGCAGCAAAAGACGCAATGGGATAAATCAGCTATTCTATGGAAGCTTTGTTGCTTTTGACTTATTAGTTGAGATACCATCGGTAGAATCTCCAGGCGCATAACCTGTCTTCTCATAACCACCACCCCATTTTTTTTGGATAAGATTCATCCACCCATTTGTCCATATGAGGTGAATCTCCCCATCATAATACCAACTCCCAATATCACCATTGGTTCCGATCGCACTCCCATCTGGGTATAAAACAACAGATGTTTCTTTGTCATTATCGTCGGTAAACTGCCAAGTTCCCATCACCCAGTCTGCAACCAAACTATCTTTTTTAATCGTGTCTAAATTTTTCTTCCCATCTATTTTTACGGAATCATTAACGTCAGAACAAGCTGTCATTGTCAGCAGCGTCAATAAAAAAAATATACGTTGTATTAGAGTCATCATTCATTCTCCAATTTAAGATGCCTTGTTGCGATTAAGACCAGACTTCTACTGCATGGAAGATTTTTCTTTAAAAGGCAAGCAGTTTCGTGGCAAAACAGCAGCTTAAAAATTAAACTCTTCTTCAGGTTTCTTCAACATTTTGTAAAACTTCACTTGTGGATGTCTCAAAATTAAATTAAGAAGGTTTTTCATCTTTTGAAGATCAGTCTCTATGCATAAGCATGCTTTAAATGTATCAACAATGCTTTGCCAATAAGATGCTCGATAACGTGTTTCATAACGTTCAAAGATTGCATATGCAACATCAGAGATTTTTTCTGATGCAAATTTGCTTTCATTGTCAAACCGGAATATCTTGCTCGCATTCAAGCCGTTCAAGATTTCATTTAAAGCTGAGCTAGCACGATTTTGTGCAAAAAAAGAAAAAGAAGGTAGACGTCGATCCTCCAAAGAAAAGCAAATTTCACCACGATAATTTGTGTCGAGTAAAATATCTGCATTGACAGGCAAAAAATTTGATTTAAAAGATATGTCCACGTTTCCCCATTGCATTTAAAAATTAAATCTCAACTAATTATACAAAAATATCTAGAAAATATCAACCAATGGATATTAAATATAAATTAGCTGAGAATTTTTATTGACTTCTTCAAAAAAGAACATTAAATCTCAGATATAGGGTATCGCTCTTAAACTAATGAATAGCATGAGTCATTTAATGAAAATCGATCAGCCACTTATTTTAACAATCAATGGTGGTTCCTCTAGCATTAAATTCTCCCTATACAAATCAGATCAATTATTAGTGAAGGTGCTGGATGGCAAAATTGAAGGGATTGGCCAAGATAAGGCCGCTTTTCATGTAAAAACTTCTAATCCCTCTGAAAGCTTTTCACACTCCATTAACGCTCCCGATCACAAACAGGCCATAAAAATTCTTCTGGATTGGGTTAAAGCTAGCAAATATCAGTCATTAACAGCAATTGGGCATAGAATCGTGCATGGAGGGCCAAAATATTATAAACCACAAAAAATTAATGCCGAAATTATTGAGGAATTACATCGACTTAGTCCATTCGATCCTGAACATTTACCTGCCGAGCTCTTACTGATTGAAACGCTTGCCCAACAGTTTCCTACCCTTCCTCAAGTAGCTTGTTTCGATACTGCCTTCCACTTTAATATGCCAAGAGTAGCTAAAATATTGCCAATTCCACGTTGCTATGAATCAAAAGGAATTTGTCGATATGGCTTTCATGGTCTATCCTACGAGTTTTTAATGGACGAACTAACACGAATCGAAGCATTGAAAGCCAAGCAAGATCGGATCATTCTTATTCATCTTGGCAATGGTGCAAGCCTGGCAGCTGTCCGTGAAGGTAAATCAATAGACACAAGTATGAGCTTCACTCCAAGTGCAGGAGTGCTAATGAGTACACGTTCTGGTGATCTTGATCCAGGACTATTTTTGTATCTTGCACAAACTGAAGGTCTTGATGCCAAACAATTTAATGAGATGGTGAATAAGCAATCGGGATTGCTCGGAATATCTGAAACTAGTTCCGATATGCGTAATTTACTCAATCATGAAAAAGAAGATATTCGTGCAGCTGAAGCAATCCAGCTTTTTTGTTATCAAATCAAAAAATGGATCGGGGCATATGCTGCAGCTTTAGGTGGACTTGATTCACTGGTATTTGCAGGTGGCATCGGAGAAAATGCACCGCTAATTCGATCTAGAATTTGCTCGGGACTTGAGTTTCTAGGGATCGAACTACAAAATGAGCAAAACATTCTAAATAGTCCTGTAATTTCTACAGATTCTAGCCGAATTATTGTCCGTGTCATACACACAGATGAAGAAGTCATCATTGCAAAACATGTATACGAGGTTCTCTATGTTAATTGAAAATAAAGAAGATGCAATAAATGAAACTCCCCTTTCACCAGAACTTCTCGATAACATACATGCTTATTGGCGAGCTGCCAACTACCTTTCGGTCGGTCAGATGTATCTATACGATAATCCTCTCCTCAAACAACCTTTAAAAATTTCAGATATAAAACCAAATGTAGTTGGTCATTGGGGAACGTCACCTGGACAAAACTTTATTTATGTGCATTTGAACAGAATCATCCAAAAATATGATCTGAATATGTTCTACATCGCAGGACCCGGACATGGAGGCCCAGCATTAGTTGCAAATACTTATCTGGAAGGGTCTTTCAGTGAGATATATCCAAATATCACCCAAAATGAAGAGGGGATAAAAAAACTATTCAAACAATTTTCATTCCCAGGCGGGATCTCCAGTCATGTTGCGCCGACAACCCCAGGATCAATTCATGAAGGGGGTGAGCTTGGATATTCCTTGAGTCATGCATTCGGAGCAGTATTTGACAATCCTGATTTAATTGTTGCTTGTGTCATCGGTGATGGTGAAGCAGAAACAGGACCTTTAGCCGCAGCATGGCATTCTAATAAATTCTTAAACACGTCGAATGACGGTACCGTTCTACCCATTTTACATTTAAATGGTTACAAAATTGCGAATCCCACAATTTTTGCTCGTATTCCTCAAGAAGAATTAGAGCAATACCTTCAAGGTTGTGGTTGGAAACCCTATTTTGTAGTGGGTGAAGAACCTGAAATGATGCATCAGCTTATGGCAAGTACGCTAGAAAAAGTCATGGAGGACATTCAGCAGATTCAAAAAAATGCGCGAGTTAATAAGGATACAACGCGGCCGTTTTGGCCGATGATTGTATTGAAAACCCCTAAAGGGTGGACAGGACCAAAAGTGGTTGATGGCAAGCAAAATGAGGGAACATTTCGGTCTCACCAAGTCCCGATCATCATCAGTCCAGAACATCCAGAACATGTTCAACAGGTTGAAAATTGGATGAAGAGCTACAAACCTGAAGAGCTTTTTGATACAAATGGAAGACTGATTCCTGAGTTAGCCGAACTAGCCCCAAAGGGGAATAAGCGCATGGGTTCCAACCCGCATACCAATGGAGGACTTCTTCTAAAAGATCTTCACATGCCGGATTTCCGAATTCATGCTGTAGACGTACCTTCTCCAGGATCTGTCAATAACCAAGATACACGCATCCTTGGAAAATTTCTACGTGACGTAATAAAGTTAAATCAAAATGAACGCAATTTCAGGATTTTCGGACCTGATGAAACCCTCTCAAACCTCCTTGGAGCAGTTTTTGAAACAACAGATCGTCAATGGAGCGCTGAAAAAAACGATAATGATGAGTTTCTTGGTCTTGAAGGACGTGTCGTTGACTCAATACTAAGTGAACATCAATGTGAGGGTTGGCTGGAAGGCTATTTACTTACTGGAAGGCACGGAGTGTTTAATTGCTACGAAGCCTTTATTCATATTATTGACTCAATGTTCAATCAACACGCCAAATGGTTGAAGGTTACTGCTGAGTTACCTTGGAGAAGAAAGATTGCCTCTTTAAACTACCTGCTTAGTTCTCACGTTTGGCAGCAAGATCACAACGGGTTTACACATCAAGATCCAGGATTTATCGATCACGTCGTCAACAAGAAAGACAGTATTGTAAGAGTTTATCTCCCGCCTGATGCCAATTGTCTTTTATCGGTTTTCGACCATTGCTTGCGGAGTAAACACTACGTGAATGTCGTGATTGCAGGAAAACACCCAAGGCCCCAATGGTTGCCCATGGAAGCCGCTATCACACACTGCTCAAAAGGAATCGACACCTGGAATTGGGCCAGTAACGACAAAGGTTCAGAGCCGGACGTGGTTATGGCATGCTGTGGCGATACGCCCACCTTGGAGATTTTAGCTGCGGTCACGATTTTACGTGAACATTTACCGGAACTTAAAATCCGCGTCATTAATGTTGTGGATCTTATGAAGTTACAGTCGAATACAGAACACCCTCATGGTTTAAGCGACAATGATTATGATTCTTTTTTTACAAAGGACAAACATATCATTTTTGCTTTTCATGGATATCCTTGGCTTATTCATCGGCTTACTTACCGGAGGATTAACAACAATTTACATGTCAGAGGATACAAGGAAGAAGGGACCATTTCGACTGCTTTTGATATTAGAGTGCAAAATGAAATAGATCGTTTTCATTTAGTGCTAGATGTAATTGATCGGCTACCCCACTTAGGAGCTCCAGGTGATATCCTTAAAAAAATGATGCGAGACAAACTGATTGAGCATAAGCAATACATCAGCACATATGGACAAGACTTGCCTGAAGTACAGGATTGGAAATGGGTATAGGAGCCTGTAACTGGGCATTCGCGTGAATTGTAGGTGTGTTTAGCTAAGTCAGAAAACGGTGAGGTAATTAATAAATAAATAAATACCAAATCCTACCTCTGCGAATCCGTTATTCGTAGAGAAGTAATCACTCGAACTTGCAAAAG
>JACCRY010000180.1 GCA_013813265.1 Parachlamydiaceae bacterium | reverse complement strand
GAGTCTTTTACTCTTCTGCCTTTAGCATCATATTTGTACTCTTCATGGATCCCATGAGTCAATTGATGAACAGCATTATGAACTTGGGCAACTCCATCTACGGAAATTTGGCGATGAAGAAAGTCATTTTCGTAACAATGAAAATATTGTGCTGTTTTTTCTAGGATTAGCTGCTGCAGATGGTCATGATCATATGATTGCAAATCGTTGTTAACAATTTTTGAAGTTAAAAGGCCTCTTTTATCATAAGAAATGTCTCGTTCTTTGTAATGCGGGTAAGAGAGGGTTGTAGTTCGATTTAATCGATCATATTTGAGTGAAAGCCTTCCACTATTTTTGGGAAAAACAATGTTTTTAGGCTTGCCTGCCTGATCAAATTCATTGAAAGTACTACAGTATATGACAGAACCATCTTTGATTCGTTCTACTTTTGTTAGAAACACTGGATTGTAAATCTGCTTTACAGAGGAACCATCAGGATAGCTGCATTCGACAATACGATTTATTCTATCGTAGCGATAGGCTATTTTTAGCCCATTTTCGAAATGTTCAGAAAGTAAATTTCCTTCACGAGAATATTTTCGAATTGTTGCTTTTTTAGTGTTAAAATTTTTTACTTCTGTTGGTAAGTCTTGTCGATTATACGTATACTCATAATGGATTGATTTGTCATCCGACCACTCCTCAAAAAGTCTTCCAAGTCCATCATAAGTTCGGTGTTTTGATGTTCCATCCGAATACTGGGTTTCTGAAAGTTCTCCAAAAGAATTATAAATAAAGGTTGTCGTAATTTGTTCCGAGGTACCGTATCCATTGACCTGTTTGGTTAGCCGCGAACAAGAATCATACTCGAAGAGGTTCACAATGGTTTCATTAGGAAGATGCTGCTCTTTCCTGGTCAAGTTCCGTTTAAGGTCATAAAACATTTCTGTATGAGACAAAAGTTTTCCAAGAGGTGAATGTACTTTTGTGCTAATAACAGCACCCGAAGAGTCCGAAATGGTTGTGGTTTTTACTCCTGCAGGATCGATCAGTTCAAGGCAAGGAAGGTTTATTCCTTCAAAAAAGAAATCATAGCGATGGATATAATGCGTTTGATTTCCTAATGGATCTTTAGAGGATCTTAGGTTTCCTCTAGCATCATATTTATTGATAGAGGTTGCAGTTCCAGCATGCGTCTTAGTTGTAGTTGTAGCAACATTTCCATCACAATCATAAGAGGTTACATTTTTAGAGTGAGTTTGCCCATTTGCATCAACTTCTTTTGTTATAACCACTCGATTTAGTAAATCGTATTTAAATTTCTTGGCGATGTAATCATTTTCACTTTCTCCAAAATAGCGTCGCTCTTCTTCCAATCGACCTAGAGGATCATATAAGTATTTTGTTAAGGCGTTACCTTGATTAACTTCAGAGACTCTGCCGGCATAATCATAGACATACTTTTTTGTTAACCCCTCTCCATCTGTTTCAGAATAGAGTGACAGTCCTAAATATTTTTTGCTGCATTTCTTTAGAAGCTTTCCGTCTAGGTCATAAGTTTTTTCTGAAGTTAGTCTAGAAAGATCGTCATAAGCGTAGACAACTTTTGATCCATTTCTTTGAATTTTTTCAAGAATTTCACCATAGATGGAATAACGAAATTCTTCGTAAGTACCATCAGCATAGAGGATTTTAAGTGGTAAACCGGCATCATTAGGAAGATAAACTGTAACTGCACCCTTTGCATCTGTTTCTGAAACGAGGTGCCCCAAGAAATTATACTGTTTAAACTCACGTGGCCTAACCCAATTTCCACTTTCAGTTCTTACAGGCGGATAGATAATTTCAGTTGGCCGTCCTTGTTCGTTATAGATGAATTTGGTTTCAAATCCATAAGAATCTGTAATTTTTGTAAGCCTACCTTCTAAATCAAACTTCCTTGAAGTGGTCAGGTGAATCCCATCTGTACATTTACGAATCTCTTCTATAGGGTGCTGCAACCAATCATATTGGTATTCCATCTTATATTCTAGAGATGGCCCTTGCACTTCTTTAAGTGATCCATATTCATTGAATTTACGATGAGTTGTTTGTCCTAAGGGGTCCGTCTCACATGTGATATTCCCTTTAAAATCCCGCACTTTTTGAGTTAAATAAGCAAATTGATTATTTGAGTCATAGTAGATCTCTTTCTCTACATACCCATGGGAATCATATTCCAGAATTGTTCGAGAGATTCTTTTCTCTTCCTGTCCATTTGAACCCCATGCATCTATTTCTAAGGGCAACCCGGCAAAGCTACCTTTGCGATTGATTAAACGAGTGATTTTTCTTTGTGTTACACCCAAAAGATTCTCTAAAGAATTTGTAACTCCATCATCTTTGATGATAAGTGTACAACCGGCATTTCCGTCAAATTCGTAGAACTCCCTTTTTTTAATTTTTTGACTTTTGTGAATAAGCTTAGATTTAAGAAGATTTGATAGCTTTCCATTTCTTTCATGATAAGTCAAAAATGTTTTTAACTTGCCATCATCTTCCGATGTAACCAGGTTTAAGTCATTGTATGTATAAGTCGTAGATTTGATTTCTCCACCTTTTAAGCAGTCATTACCTCTTGAAATGGAATTTTCTTTAGTAGAGATCGAATGATTTTTAGAGTCTGTGAAGGTTCTGAAATGTTGCTTTCGTTTTAAAACATTTCCACGTTCATCATATTCAAAGTTTTCTCCTAAGTGAACTGTTCCATCTGCATTCTCAATCGTTTTGAAAAGAAGATCTCCTTCCAAAGGAGTCAGTTTTGCTCCATATCGCATTCGATCACGGCGATAAACGGAATATGTAGAGGTCCCTTCATACTTTTCCACACAATTCAGACGGTAATTTTTGGTGGAATAGTGAAAGCGGGTAAGATGCTGCTTATTGTCATATACATCTGTGAAAGCGTCTTTCGACTCTTTATCTTTATGATAAACAAAGTGGCGTAAAGGCCGTAGATCTTTTGAATTATTTATAGCAACGCTAATTTTCCTTACGCGGTTTCGGGCTATATGGCTAGGGGAAATCTCTTCGCTTTTACCATTCATCAAGTCAATTGTGTCTCCCCTTTTATAGTAGTCAATCGTTGTTTTATGATGTGCTCCCTCTCTTCCTATAAGTATTTCATGTCCATCATCCCGATCCATGTAGTCATAGCTTTCACTTGGAAGATGACTGGATTCAAATGCTGACATTGAAATAATAAAACCCTCTCTTTTCTGATGATCACGTAAGCGAACAGCTTTCTTTCGACAATTAAAAGTATACTTTGCTATTTTTCCATCATCTGACAAACCTGATATCGAAAAATGGGCTTCCTTTAATCTTTTCTTACTTAGTATCTCATGATATTTAGGACAATTAAATGTAATCTGATTTGATGTTCCATTTTTATGAGTTAGCGATTTAACTTTATTTGTGATCAAGCCCGCACTATCATATGCTATCTTCAACCCATTTGGTTTTAGTGTTTCTATGAGTTGATTTTCTGAGTAATATTCAGGTTGTGCGGTCCGATATATCTCTCTACGATGCAGATGTTCTGTCCCATCTGGATTAACGACTTTAATTCCTATTCCAGAATACTTCACACGCATATTCTTGACATTCGTACGTCCAGAAATATGACCTTTACCGGAATTTGTAACCCCTTTTTTGAAAATGTCTCGATTAATCTTCAAATCTTCATGTCTGTTATCAATTTCCGTTCGGAATGGAATTTCCCCTGAAAGGGATCCTGATAAAATCACATGTAGATTCTTTTCTAAACCATAAGTTTTTGCACAGCTAGCAAGGTTATGCGACCATCCATGAAAAAAAGCTTTAAGCCTATTTTGAGAGCTACAATATGTCCTTTGAAAAATTAAAGGATCTGATCCTGGGAGATCAAAATCATTACATGCGTAGTTGTAATCGCCATTGATAACATTTACGCCAAAAATATTGATTTCAGGCGCTCCATAAAGGGTCGTTAATGGAGTATGAGCAGATTCTAAAATTTCGCTTTCTGTGGAAATCGACGTTTCAGCAAAAAGAAGGAGCGGCATGAGCACAAGAAAAATAATAAGCTGAATCATCGTGAAATATTCCCTGGAAATTAAAGAAAAAGTATATATTTCTCAAATTTTTAACTATTTAGGGTATTTATCTCAATAAGCAAAAATAATTATTTGAAAGGAAAAAAAAGTCTTCAGATAGATGTTAAGGATTCGTGTAAAATAATTCCTTTTCAGTTAGTGTTATTAAAAACAAGGAGTCATAGCATGAAAATCTTGAAACCATTTTTTTACAGCCTATTAGTTATTCTGTGCTCTGGAGAGTTCTCGCCTCTATCTTCCATAGAAGATAGCGCCTTAAATATACATGACCAGAAATTTGAAATAATGGAAACAGTATCTCTTGAAGGTATTGTAGAAAGGGATGGGCAAACTGAAGAAAAGCCGACATTGGGCAAAGGAACTGCTGAAATATTAATCCCAGCTGGTAACACAGGGTCATTTAGTAAAGCTAAATCTTACAAACCAGCCGCATCCCATCAATTAAGTTTTCCAGTGCCATCTACCTTTGAAAACCTTGCTCTAGACGAAACGGGCCTCGTAGATGCAAATGATGAAGAAATTGCTTTATCTTATCCAGAGCTGCATTTCTCCAATAATCTTTTGCCTGATTTAGTGGATATTATTTGCGAAGGCGATGCTAAAGGGTCTATCAAAAACGGAAAGGCATACCTAAGCTCAAATGAAGATGGAAAAGTCACCTTGTTAAGCAAAGCCGTCGTTGATGGAGCACAAGGGCAAAATGCTTCATGCATAATTGCTGCAAGATTTGGACGTGGGAATGCAGGAACTCAACAATTTCTTGGCATAGGAAATGATGCAGATGGCCTTTTTTTCAAACTGATCGATTCGACATTTGTTATTTTATATAAAACAAACCATGAGGAAGTCGTCATTTCTCAATCTAACTGGAGTATTGATCCTGTAGATGGAACTGGCTTAAGCGATTTAATCTTCGATTACACTAAATGTCATATTTTCAAAATTCAATCAGAGCTAGATTTTAGCAAAATCAACTTTTATATTGAGTCATCCTTAACAGGTAAATTTGTGCTCGTTCATCAAATCGATTCTACAAGTGGTTATCCAGCTCGATCACTACCGGATCATAGCCTGCAGCTTATGGCTCAAGTGGTTAACGGGCCATCACAATTAAAGGTAAGTTCAATGAATTTATTCGTGGATGGAAATTCAGTTTTTTCTAATCCAAAAAATACCTTGGACACTTCTGAAAGTTTTATTGAGGCCCCTGACTTGAACCTAGATATTGTAAAGGTGAAATTTAAAGGTTAAGTTCATGACCTTTGTAAACAAAGTTTTAGCCGCTTGTAGCCTGCTGCGAGTCGCAGAGGCTGTGAAAAAATTCGAAATAATGCAGCAGTTAGGCGAAAGTTGCAGCTGATGTAATTCTTGACGACGTCGTAGCTATAGCTACGACCGAGAAGAGAAGTGCGTCAGATGCAACTTTTC
>JACCRY010000169.1 GCA_013813265.1 Parachlamydiaceae bacterium | reverse complement strand
TAATTTTTCCAATAAAATTTGCTAAGACTTTGTTTACATCCTGCTTCGCAGATGCTCTCTAGGTGCCAGGTTGTGGATATTGATTTTCTTAAATAGATGTCTTTCCAATTATTAGAAGAAGCTGAATGATTCATCATTCTCAGCCCGCTCTATTAATAGATGCAAACGCTATAGATACATATTTTAATAAATCTGAGGCAGATCCTTTTATACAGAATCGCTTTTAATCGTTCAACCACGGGAACTTTCGCACGGCCCAATTGTGCAGGCTATTGCTTCACACCTTATCCTTTTTCCTCTTGATTTAAATCCTAGTATGCAAGAAGATTTACTTATTCTTAGAGGGAGTTGCAAAACTCGAAAAGACAGCCTTTTGGAACATTTTTAAATGAAGTCAAAAAACGTAAACGCTTAATCCTAAGAGTTTTAACTTTTATCTTTCTTGTCTTCATTTGAAAATTTCTTAATTTCCTTTTTTTCCAAGTTTTGCAACTCCCCTCATTATCAATACCAGTGGGCATATACCAACAGAAGAGGAAGATGGAAAAAGGGGTCGTTTTTAAAAATATTTGTAAAAAGCATGGCGCGAGTGTCGCTCTTGCAGATGTCTCTTTTTCAATTAAGAAAGGAGAGTTTTTCTCGATTTTAGGCCCCAGCGGATGTGGAAAGACAACCCTCTTACGTCTCCTTGCAGGATTTGACCATCCAGATTCAGGACAAATTTTTCTCGATGGAGTTGATATTACTGCCTTACCATCTAACCGCAGACCCATAAATACTGTGTTTCAAAATTACGCATTGTTTCCACACTTAACGATTTGGGAAAATATCGCCTTTGGACTTCGCATTGCAAAACGCCCTGAAAGTGTAATTAAAAGTGAAGTTGAAAGAATGTTGCACCTTATTCAAATGCCGGAACACGCGCATAAAAAGCCTGACCAAATTAGTGGAGGGCAAAAGCAGCGTGTCGCCATCGCCAGGGCTCTTGTCAATCACCCACAAGTATTATTACTCGATGAACCACTCGCAGCCTTAGATCTGAAACTACGACAAAAAATGCTCATTGATTTGGACCATATTCATGATGAAGTTGGTATCACCTTTATTTTCGTTACGCATGATCAAACAGAGGCTATGTCAGTTTCAGATCGTATTGCTGTTCTGCATAAAGGCCATCTTGAGCAAATTGGATCCCCCATACAAATATATGAAGCACCTGAAAGCCACTTTGTTGCAGACTTTATTGGAGATACCAACTTTTTTGATGGACGCGTTACGCAAAAAATTGAAAAAGACTACAGCCTTCTTACTTTAAGAGACTTTCCCGATATTTACTGCTTTAATGATAAGCAGCTCTCGGCAAATGAATTTGTTCATTTAAGCGTCAGACCGGAAAAAATTCATATTTCCCGCAATAGACCCGAACCTATTCCTTTTGTTAACTGCTTTGAAGCTGTTGTCAGTGAAGTGATCTACAAGGGCGACCATACAAATTATGGCGTACTTGTTGGGAGCCGCAAGATTTCCATAACAAAACAACATCGGCACTTTCTTTTAGATGAGAAAACTCTTCAGTGGGAAGATCGGGTCTGGATATGGTGGTATGCTGATGATGGTTTTATTCTTGAGAGAAATGAGGATTTAACTTGATGGAAATTGAAAGCAAATCCAAAGAGGCTTTGATCACAGCACCCTCATTCATATGGCTATTCATCTTTTTCTTAATACCTTCCTTGATCATTTTTGCTTATGCTTTTAAGCCTTATGACCTATACGGGGACATCACAGAAGGCTGGACCTTTCAAACTCTCATCGATTTGTTTGATTTCAACCTCTTGCTTCTTCTTTGGCGCACTTTTTGGTTAAGTGCTTTATCAACACTTATTTGTCTACTGCTTGCACTACCAATGGGGTATCATCTCATGTCTGTCACACAAAAGTGGCGTAACATCCTTTTATTAATGATTGTTGTACCTTTTTGGAGCAGTTTTTTGATCCGAATTTTTGCATGGAAAACAGTTTTACATCCCGATGGAGTCTTTCATAACTTACTTGTAGCATTAGGAATTATCTCTCAAGAAACCACACTTCTATACAATTCAACGACGGTTCTTTTTGTCATGGTCTACACTTTCTTACCTTTTGCTGTATTGCCGATTTTTGCGGCTGCCTCCAAGTTTAATTTCCAATTGATTGAAGCGGCGATTGACCTAGGTGCCTCTCGAATGCAAGCATTTATAAAAGTTTTTGTACCAGGAGTACGAAAAGGAATTGCGACTGCAATTTTAATGGTCTTTATTCCTGCAGTAGGAACTTACGTCATCCCTGATCTCGTTGGAGGAACTAACAGTGAGATGCTAGGAAATAAAATCGCTCAAAAAACTTTTGTTGAAAGAAGCCTTCCTCAAGCTAGTGCTCTCTCTGCAATTTTAGTCTTGGCAATTTTCATTCCAATGCTCTGTATCCAACGCTATGTGAGTCGTAGTAAAAAATTTGAAACTGAGACAAGGAACCGCGAATGAAGAAGAGCCGCTTATGCATGGCTGTGACGATTTTCGTCTTTGCCCTTCTTTACTTTCCTATATTGATGTTAGTCATTAACTCGTTTAATGACTCACGCTTTGGTGGTGTTTGGACCGGCTTTTCTTTAAAATGGTATGCACGTCTTTTAGAAGAAAAACCCATGTGGCTTGCTTTAAAGAATTCCTTGATTGTCGCTTGTTCATCCACAGTTGCCTCGACATTTTTAGGGACTTGTGCAGCTTTTGCTCTACATGGATACAGATCAAAATTACAGAAAGCACACTATTTTCTTGTTTACACTCCTTTGATTTTGCCTGATATTCTTATGGGAATCAGTTTGCTACTGCTTTTTTTCGCTTTGAATATCAAACTTGGTCTGTTGACAATTACAATTGCTCACACCACATTTTGTGTTAGCTATGTAGCCATGGTGATGCTTGCTAAACTTCAAAATTTTGACTTCTCTGTAGTTGAAGCTGCTCAGGATTTAGGAGCCAATCGCTGGACTGTCATTCGCCGTATCTTGCTACCTCTTTTAGCTCCAGGCATCCTTTCCGGCGCCCTTTTAGCTTTTACTCTTTCGATTGATGACTTTGTCATTACCTTCTTTATGGCAGGCGAAGGCACCGCGACACTCCCCTTGTATATATACAATAAAGTTAAATTTGGCTCGACTCCGATCATCAATGCGCTTTCGACACTTATCCTAATCTTGACTTTTTTAGCAATCTGGCTTGTTCAAACGTTTTCTAAGGAGCAGGAATCCAAATGACCTTTATCTCAAGATGCTTTTCACTGCTTCTTTTTGTTCTCGCGTTAATAGGAGCCCCCTCCTGCAGCTCTCCAAAGCCGACACTCTATTTGTTTGCATGGAGCGACTTTTTTAAGCCAGATCTTGTAGCTGAATTCGAAAACAAATTTAATTGCCATGTCGTCATCGACACATATGACTCCAATGAATCCATGTATGCCAAATTAAAACTCTCCTCAATTAATTATGACATCATTTTCCCTAGTAATTACTATGTTGAAATTTTGCAAAAACAGAAAATGATTCAGCCAATCGACCCGCAAAAAATTTCCAATATTAAGAATTATGACCCCAAGTACTTTAAGCAAACTTCCCCTTTATCTGCGTTGCCTTTTATTGTCAGCTTTTCAGGTCTTGCTTACCGCAAAGACAAAGTGACGATTGAAGATCCAAGCTGGGGCGTTTTTGGCCGCTCCGACTTGAAAGGGCGCATGACAATGCTAAACGACTCAAGAGAGGCTCTTGGAGCAGCACTTAGGTATTTAGGGTATAGCATCAATACACGCTCCCCTGTTGAAGTTTCTAAAGCTGGAAACCTTTTACTATCGTGGAGAAAAAATCTGGCCAAATTTGAAAGCGAGCAATATAAAAACGGTCTTGCTAGTAGTGAATTTCTTGTTGTCCAAGGATATTCGATTGATATTATGCATGTCATCAACGAAAATCCAGATGTCTCTTTTGTTTACCCCAAGGAAGGGGCGATCATGTCAATTGACTATATGGCCATTCCTACGAATGCCCATAATGTTGAACTTGCACATGAGTTCATTAATTTCATGCTTGAAACTCCAATTGCCGTCCAAAATATTAGCTTCACAAATTCGTTGATCCCATTGCTTCCAGTTTACGAAATGCTTGATGAAAAAAAACGAAATGATCCAATTCTTTTTCCTTCTCAGGAAGCTTTGGAAAAAATGGAGCTCATCGAAGATTTGCAAGAAGATATCCAGCTTTATTACAAGGCTTGGGACAAAGTAAAATCAGGATAATGATAAATTTTGTTTTTTATAAACCTGTCTTCAAGCTGCTTGGCGAAGCCTATAGGTGCGAGACTTGTCCTTACAGACACAGCTTTTTCTTGACACATTTTCCCCCTGTCTTCCAGCCTTCAGCCTGGAAAACAGGAGCAAAGAGTTGTCAAGAAAAAAATGTGGCCAACTGTAAGGATAAGTCTCCGCACTCCAGAGCTGCGCTATAAGGCAGGAAGCAGCAAGGGAATAGATTCTCATAAGCTCATCTTCAAGCTACTTTCCTGCTCGTATTCATGAAAGATCAGTTACTAAATCAAGTTGATTGTCTCTTTAACCAATACCTCTAATAATTGAATACCTTGTTTTAAGGTCAAATTCAAATTTTCCTCTATAATTCTACATGGATTGGGAAAATGTTCTTTTCTCTTACTCTTAAATTCAACCTTGATTTCTTTTTTCACTGCTTCTTGTTTAGAATATTTCAAAGCCTGAAATAAATCGAGCATCATAGGCAAGGCTTGTTCTTTATCTTTATCCCGGTGATAGTGGACCATCCGCTTAAAATTAAAAGCTTTTAGTTCATTGTAGCGGTCAGAGGTCGTATAAAGCCACGTGTGATAAGACTGTAGATCATGATTGCGGATCCAACGCAGATCGCCGAGCCCTTTGGCCATCCCCTGACAAACGTACAATTGTTCAAAAACCCATTGGAAGGTCAGCAGGTTTCTTTGATGGATCGGAGAAAACTTTAGATCGGAATAATGTTTTCTCATGTGATTGGCAATATCAATGCGAAGTAAAAGCTCCGCCGCTTCCTGAAGAGGTTGAAGAGGAGTAGGCTCATTTCCAACATTCCTGGGCATTTTTCCGATTGTTTGTAAAAGAATTTTTCGCTGATTTAAAATGACTAGTGCCATATTCTTTTTTCCCTTCTGAACACCCCAATCATTAAGCGTGAATTGTTTTGAAGTGCTCAAGGAGTCTTGCAGCTCTTTTTTGCAAGATTCTAAATTATCCCAAAACATTTTAGCAGTCTGAGAAATTTCTGAAGATGGATGAAATTGATCTAGCACAAGGCTTTGAGCAGCTTTAAATGAATCAAATACAAAAGGAATGAACAAAGATAATTTGTTTATTGCCTCTTCATTCACCATTCCTTTTTGGTTACCTGCAAGATTGGCTAACTCAAGGCTGAATAAAATCCAGCTTAATGCTTGAGGTGGTTTCTCATAATGATCATGCGACGCGATAGGATAGCGAGCCTGAATCATGGCATAATTAAAATTTTTGACAAACTCTTGTTGTTCTAAAGAAAGTTTAGAGGGATAGCATTTTGACAATGTCAATAAACTATGGGTATTAGGATAATCCCCAGTGTCTCTAATCAACGCATGCTTCATCAACTGCTCTGTTTGAATATGCAAATCCATGAATAACATCGGCAAGATTGCTCCAATCGAATAAAAATCCCCTTGCAAAATAGCTTGAGCAAATAGCAAAAAATTTAATGCGGCATAATGCATGTGATCACGAAGTTCTTTGGAACTTTTTTCAACTTTGATTAAACTCTCTTCCGAAAGGTCGAGATCTTCAATTTTTTGTTGTAAAAGGCACCTTAATTCTTTATTAATCAAATCGTTTAACTTAGGAAGAGATGAGAATAATGAAAATGTTTTAATTTTTGTGTCATTTTTTGGAATTTGTCCTTCAAAAGACGAAAGAGGGTTATCAATTAGACTTTCTTTAGACCTCAATGATTGAGTAGACGGCTTTGAAGAGGGATTAATTTTAATTTCAAATTCTTCTAGTGAACTTTTAGAGCTTTGCTTAAAAGCAATGACAGGTGCTGCAATTTTGGGTTTAGTTTTTCTCGTTTTGTACTTTCTCGATTCATTTTCAATTTCTTCGGCCAAAAAAAGCCATGTGTTTGCTTCCTGATTGTCAATTGGTTCTAATGAAGCTTGGAAAGTTTCCACCGTTTTAAATTTTTCGATCAAAGCAGATAAAAAATGATGGTGATTCTTTTGCCAGAGAAAAATTTGTTCTTTCATTTCTTTGTATTGGTCCGACCAAGCTTCTGATTGAGTGACAGCTAAATCGCGTTCACTTAAGTTTCGTGAAGAGGGTCGGGTTTGATCGATAGCAAGCTGTGTAGCTTCAAGAAAATTTCCACCTTTCTCAATAAAATGGCTAAAATGATCAGGATTATCAAACTTGAAAATTCTATCTTGACCATCCTCTCCCGTAATATTAATATTTATCTGCGCTTTTTTTAGGCAAGTGTTAGCTTCTTTTGTGATTTCATGGAGCTCCTCTATTAGATCTATCAACAGCATGGTTTGTTTATCTAAAAAATTAAGGCAAATTTTAGCCTGAGGAATAAAACTAAAAAGATTTACTTTATTTTGTGAATCGTAAAGTTTATTATCAACAAAAGAAGCAAATGATGCTTTAAACATCGAATCGACAAGTTTACATCGCAATTTAAAAAGATCCGCTGCTTCATATAAATGTTGAAATTTGTCCTCTCCTAAGAATTTCAACCTTTTATCATTGGAATCAGGTTTGATAGAATATCCTTTTTTAATTCTAGGAGCTTTCTTTTTAAACTGCTCATTGATAGCCATTTTCTTCATCTTACTCCATTGATTTTTTCTGTTTTCTATCAATTGAGTTAGCTCAGAAGTAATTTGAGATGAGTAATGGGATAAGAATTTAACGGGACATGCGTAATTTTTGGCGGAAAGCCATGCTTTTTCTTCAGATACAATGCATTTGTTTTCTCCATAAATTTCTCCGATGGAAAAAGGAAGCAAGCTTTTAAGATCAGTTAAAATTCCAAGAGTCGTTACTAATTTATTATTTTTATTATCATTTAATGGACTTAATATTTTTAATAAATTAAATTGGTGCCCCTTAATCTGCTCCTTTGATTGAATAAGGCTCATCAATTCAAAAAAAGCCTCTAATTGTTTTAAAGAAGGCTTTTCCTGCTTGTCTAGAATTGTAAAAATTTTAAAAATAAGAACATCTTCTAAAGAGAAGGAAGCCCACTCTTTAACAGTGATTTCAATATCTTCAAGAAACTGCTGAATCCGCTGATTATTATAAAAAGGATGGATTGGAAGTATTTGCTGTTGAGGAATTAAGCTCTCAATAATAACAGGAGTTTCTGCAGAAATAGAGCTTTCTGTTTGATTCAGAGCAGGTAATTGATGTGTTACACAACTTGTAGGGCCTGTATGATTGATACTATTCATTAAATGCTCCATGTTTTTAAGGATTAAACTAGGATTAGTTTAACTGCTATGATTTTTAAATGATATGAAATTAAGTGAAGCACATATTAATCTTAACGGATGTCAATGTCAATATTTTGAACTAGTGAGTTGATGGATTTTTTTTGAGTGCAGAGACTTGGCTCCGCTTGTTTTCACCCTCAACTTGTCGAGGGCGCCTCACGTAGAGAAAGCGCGTGCTAACGACTTTGCTCAGCCTTTATCGGATTAGAAAACTTGCTTACAAGTTTAGTTCATCCGAAGTAATTGCAAAAGTCCAATCGTCGTGGCCTGCGTCTCGCAGAGGCTGTGAAAAAATTAAGTGCTTTAGCCTAAAGTATTTATGTTCAATTTATTTGGGTTGTGATATTCTCATTTTAAAGAAATCGACTTCTAGTGATATCTTAAAACAATATAACCCTCACGAATACACATGAATGAACAATTATTCTTATTCAATCTCCCACCGCATCCAGGAGAGCCCAATCAAACTTTTATTAGCAACAGTAAGCCCCGATTAAAAACCGCACATAGAAATCAAATTGAATTTATTAGTTCTTGCATCGATGATTTAATCCCAGAAGATCACCCTGCTCGTAATATTTGGGATTTTATATCTCAAATGGACCTATCTCCAATTCTAAATAAAATCCACTCCACAGAGTCAGGCCCAGGCAGACCGGCCATTGATCCAAAAATACTTTTATCTCTTTGGGTTTATGCTATAACTGAAGGAATAGGAAGTGCTCGTGTTATTAATAGGTATTGTAATGAACATTTTGCCTTTAAATGGCTTTGTGGTGGGGTTAAAGTAAATTACCATACTATATCTGATTTTCGTAAATCTAACTCCCAAGAATTTGATGATTTGATCGCAATATTTATTGCCCGATTAATAGACAAAAATTTAGTTAGTCTTAAGAGAGTTTCTCAAGATGGTACGAAAGTGCGTGCTTCAGCTGGATCATCGTCATTTCGACGAAAACCGACACTGAATGAACTTCTAAAAGAATCAAAAGAGCAGGTAGCAATTCTACGAAATGAAATTGATTGTGATCCTTCAAGCTGCACAAATCGTGAAATAGCGGCTAGAACAAGAGCGAAAGTCGATCGCCAACAACGATTAGAGCAAGCTCTAAGTGAGCATAAAAAAGCCGTGATAGAAAAAGGAAAATCAAAAAAAAAAAACCGCAAGTCATTTACTAAAAAAGAAAAAGACGGAATGAGAACCTCAACAACTGATCCTGAAGCCAGAAAAATGAAAATGGCAAATGGAGGTTTTAATCCCGCGTATAATCTTCAACTTGCTGTAGATACAGAATCTCGTTATATCGTGGGAATAAATACGACAAATAAAGGGAATGATTTTGGTGAATTAGATAAAATGATGAATCAAATCGAAGCTCGATATAATATAGTTCCACAAGAATTTCTTGTAGATCAAGGCTACTTAGAACATGAGGTAATCGTTAAAGCGAAAAAGAAAAATTGCAATGTATACGTCAATCCTCGTAAAGAAGAAGATAAAAAAAATGCCTTTTTACCTCATCCAGGAGAAGTTAAAGAATTATCGGCCTGGCGTATACGTATGGGATTAGCTGAGTCTAAAAAAATTTATAAAGATCGTGCCTCAAATTCAGAGTGGGCTAATGCTGGGTTAAGAAATAGAGGACTAAAGCAGTTATTAGTCCGTGGAATAGAAAAAGTCAAAAGTGTATTCAGTCTT
>JACCRY010000168.1 GCA_013813265.1 Parachlamydiaceae bacterium | reverse complement strand
TAATTTTTCCAATAAAATTTGCTAAGACTTTGTTTACATCCTGCTTCGCAGATGCTCTCTAGGTGCCAGGTTGTGGATATTGATTTTCTTAAATAGATGTCTTTCCAATTATTAGAAGAAGCTGAATTCATTGCTTAGTTGCCAAAGACGCTAGGGTATTGACCCCTTCCACAGGGGAATTAATTAAAGAATATTAAAAAAATAATATTTACATTTATATGAAACATTGTATAATTAAGTTTAACACCATTACTAGAGGTTGTAATGATTCATCAATCTCAGCCCGCTCTATTAATAGATGCAAACGCTATAGATACATATTTTAATAAACCTGAAGCAGATCAGAAAAAATTCAGATTAATTACATATAAAGAAAATAATACAGCGCATATAAAATTAATATCCAAAGAAAATCTCAGTTTTATTGAAACAATCAAAGGCTGGTTTGGTACAAGTGAAGCAAGCATGTCTAATGTTGCACGAGCGTGCTTACATATACCCAATCTCTCTCCCAGCCATCTTAAAGCAATTGAGGATTCAGTAGATAAATATAATAGTTCGCATTGGTGGGGCAAACAAGTCCCTCTTGAAGTTCAATTTTCAATAGAATATAAACTTCTCATAACTCGTTCCGAAGATAAAAGCGTTGAAAATCAATTCCATATCCAACAATCTGAAGATCAAGCGATTATAAGGGAAAGGGTGGAAATATTAAATTCATTAGCTCAGAAAGCGCCAAAAATTAATGATCCTAATAAGGAAGCTTTTCAATCTCTATTCCGATCAGCCGTAAGTTTTAATTGCAATCTTATAATAGAAAAACTCTTAGAGATGTATCCTGAAATTTTAAGTCAAGACCAAAAAGGACTTGAATTATTACTGGCTGCACAAAATAGTTGCAACAGGGTCGTAAAATCATTAATTGAAAGAGGAGCTGATGGAAATTTCAAAGATCCTAAATCTGGGGTTACCCCTCTCATACACGCCAGCAGGAATGGAGACCTAGAGACAGTAAAAGCATTGCTTTCTTATCCTGATATAAAGCTAGAAGAAGTATGTCCGACGGAAGAGCGGGAGGGAAGATTTTACGAAACGAAAGACCGCACTGCACTTTATCATGCGTTTAAATCCGGGAATTCTACTGTGGCAGAAGAACTTTTGAAAAAAGGGGCGGACGTAAAAGCTATACTTATAGAAGAAGACTCACTCTTAAACATAGCTATGAACCCCAAAACAAGCCCCGAAATGTTCAATCTGTTGTTGAAATATCACGATAATGTATTTTATAATGTATAATTGCGCAGGTAAAACCCCTTACAATGAGGAAGTTCTAACCAACAGACTATATTAATTATGTCTAATACATTTTTCTTTAACAGGAATATATCTCCTGGAAAGACATTGCTTTTCACTAAAGTGTTATTGCTAGCTCCTTTTTTAATCATTTTTAGACCTTCAATGCCAAGTTTTCTGCCATTCCTAAATCACGAATACGATGTGGGCAATATTGCCCTCATGTAAGCTCATGATGTCCCTTTCAACTGACTCGACGAAATGTGCTTGATCTTCTGGAGGAATAGAAAGCCGTGTATATTCCTTGATAAACCAAATTGCCGCTGTTTATCCATACAATTGCGAACGACTCGTAGGACATTTCCGTAATAGCATTTCGATAACGCATCCTAAATGGATCCGGTTCCCCGAGCTCTTTTTGGCTGATGGAAGGGTGAAGGCAAGACCTTTCGTATGCCCAACCAAAAAATGTCTCGCAAAAGTTCTATGTTTTTTAATTTGGAAACACTTAAAAGCCATTAACATAAGTTTGCTGTGGTACAAGACGTTTAGCAAGAGTTTATAAGAAAGCAAATGGGAAAATAGCCGGGCTAATAAAATTGGTTTTTGAAAGCATGAACCGTGTGAAGGGGAACCTTCACGTACGGCTTTTTAAGGATTGGGTTGGATAACAGCCTCTGTCTACTTAGGGCGGGCCTGCTCAGCGGGTAAACTACCACATCCATTGAATTTCTTGCCCTTACCTTTATGAAAAAAAGTCATATTCTGCTTCAGCAACTTCACGACTAACGCCTTTTTGTTGCATAATATCCTTCACATAATATTCCCTTTCGCTATCTTCTTGCTTAGCTGCGCTTATTTTTTTGAAAATTTGTGTAGATTTACTAGATTCTTTGCTCTTTTCCTTCTGTTTCGAATTTGCTCCAGGGATTTTTGCACCCGGTATTATTGGTAATGAATCACCTGGCAAATTTATTGGATTTAAAGTCATAAACATTTCCTATTTTATTTTTTTACGGATGAAATCTATATTTTCTCGGCATCCTCATATGAAGAGGAGTAAGGTAAATCCGCGATAGCTTGTTTTATAAGTGGACCACGTATATTTTGATTTGGCCCAACAGTTTTTGCCGCATCAGAATCATAGGACATGAAAATAAATATTAGGGGAGCCATCCCGTTCAGTATTCCAATCTTCAGGCTTGAAGTATCATTAAAAGCCACTTTAGCAGTAGGAACAAATCCATGTTTCGAATACATTTGTGGTAACGCTCCGTCAAAGCAATCTAAATGAGTGCCTCCTTTATTGACAGCTCCAAGGATAGCGATATCGATCAGCTTTTCTTTACAGTTAGGATGCTTAAACACGGAAACTATGTCTCCACTATCCTTAACAGCAACTCCACCTGTTTTATCTTAAAAAGCATGTCATTTTAACATAATTTGTAGCTGAATATGTATTAACGAATGCTCCAAACCATTTTGATTCTTTAGTCCTAAAAGTCTTTTTATCTATATTTTCTTGTTTTCCCGCATTTTTTGCCGCATCAATTGATTCGTGAAATATCCCGCCATCCTTTGTTTCCATAAGCTCAGCTGCTGAGGCAGATTTTGTTGCATTAAGCAAAGAGCTGGATATTTTTTGACTTTGCATTTGTGCTCCTGCTGCTTTTCAAGTGCAGATGAATCAATCGTGGCAGAATTGCTAACGATTCCGGTTTGGGATTGGGCCAAATCCTTTTTGCTTTGCTCTTCCCGCAATAAAATCGATTCAATGTTTGTCTCGGGCTGTTGTGGATATGGCCTAAGTTATGTTTTAATCCATGTAAACTATTCAGTTAGTTCACTTAACTTCCTCCAATATAACTAGTTATGCAATGAATAGTATTTAATAGTAATTCACTCAATTCACCATATTGAACAAGGGGGGTACTTGTCGCCCCTCCTTAGCAAGAAGTTCTAAACAATTTATCTAGGTCACCTATAGGTGGATAAAAAGTAGCAGGTTTTATATCATGTCTATCTTAACAAGTAGACTAACTGATCGATTTTATTGGTAATAAAAGTTGCTTATATTTTGTTTCAAACAGGATAAGAGATTGAGTAAGTCTAAAGCGTATATTTACGCCCCTTTGGAGGTTGCCCTTGATCAATTCCGCATTGGACTAGCATGCGGCTAATACGATTTTTTTTGTACTTTTTTCCTTTCAACTATTGACTACGTAATGAATAGTATGCTATTCTACATTCATGGGACATCATGCATATAAAAATCAAACTTTTTCCTTGCCAATAGAGCTTTCTCTCGAACTGCACACGTTCGTTAAGAATAGGGAGAGGAGTCGCTTTGTGGCTGATGCTATTCGCAGGGAATTAGAGGCTAGAAAAAAAGATCTTCGCAATGCCTACATTTCAGCAAATGAAGATCTAGGGCAACTAGAAGCGACAACCGAATGGGTCGGAACATTAGCCGATGGTGCAGATGTCTGGTGATAGTCCAAGACGAGGAGAAATTTACTGGGCCGACTTAGATCCGGTAGTTGGTGCCGAGACGCAAAAAACTCGTCCTGGGATAATTGTGTCAAATGATATAGGCAATGAAGTGTCAACAGTTGTTATGTTCGCGCCGATTACAAGCAAAGTTAAATATATTTACCCTTTTGAAGTGAAAATCCCATTAAATGGGAAGCCAGCAAAAATCATGCTTAATCAATGCAGGGCAATTGATAAATCAAGGCTAGGAAGGAAAATTGGCTTCATAGATCATACAGGAATGCGTTTTGTTGAAGATGCAATAAGAATCGTTTTTGCTTTGTAAAAACAAGGCTAAAGCAACTTCTTATTTTTTGAGCAGCCCCCCCTATAAACCCAATACGAGATGCAGGATTATCTTTCCAGAGATCTCAGGCCCTTTAACGGAATACCCCACACTTCTTGTGCAAAGCTTTTAAAATAGCCTCAAGAAGTTCAGCTCTTACAGAGCAATAAGTTGGTTAAATCGTCCTGATTAGTATTAAAAGCGAGCGGCAGATGTCTCCACAAGAAACCCTACGGGAATAAGCGTTTTTCGAGTCTTGACGTAAAAAAATCAGTTTGGAATAATGCTCCTAGGGATATCCCCCTAGTTAGCAGTGGGTTAATTAGGGGCCTTAATAATTGGTTGAGTATATTTCCAGCTAGGAGGTTGGCCTGGATTCGGGCAGCCCCTCCTCGCTAAACATTCGAGCTTAAAAGGCCCGTGATTCATGTTTCAGACAGTTGTTGGAGAAAAAATAATTCATAAGAGGTTCTTGTATCTAGATAGTAAGCGGTTTACACGAAGAAAAAGGAAATTTTTTTTGAAGAGCTTAACTTTTTTACTAAAGCTGCTTACTGTTGATGGAGGGAGGGCAAGACATAGCTCTTAAGATAAAAGGCATTGCGATCACCTAAAAAGTGATCGCTTAAAGTGGGCTCACTGATCGATCTCGAACCAGCTTTAAATCCTCAACTTGCAAACCGACCAGCTCTGATCGACGAAACGCGCCGGGCAAACCCAAGAAGAATAAAGCTTTGTCCCTATCTGATTAATCTATTCTCACTGCCTTTTACAGTTTGTATAGGATCAACCATTCGCCTTAAATCTTCAATAGGATAGGGTCTTTTCCCTTTTGAGATGTTCCATGAGTATTCCTTATGCCCTTCCACATTTGGAGATTGCGAACTGAAAGAATTCCCTGAAAGCATTCTTATGAAGTTCATGATAGGGTTAATTTGTCTTCACAGAGGAAAAGCTCTCCTATAGTTTCAGCCCCTAAAACTCTGTCACTCCAAAGAATACATCTTTTATAAAACTCTCAGAAAACTGCCCTATCGTTGCGAAAAGCCAGCTAGCAAAGAAGCCTCGGAACATTTAATCATCAATTCTAAAAAAATTCTTCCCGACATAGCTTCTTCAGCCAGTTCAGGGAACTAAGATTCTCTATTTGCTTTTGCATTTCTTCCATACTCGGACCGAGTCTGTGGGGCAATCAATGGGTAAGGGGGTATCTTTAAATTTACTTTCAGCTTCGATAAATAACGGATCAGATTTAAGATCACAAATGACCAAGTTTGCATTTCTGTTCCTATATTGGAATGACTGGTTGTTAATAAAAATGCGATGAGCACGAGCATCACAAGCTAAAGGGGATAAATATCCTTTGCATCAAGGGCACCTATAAACTGGCCATTTAAACTATCATGGAGATGCGTGATACCGCTTTGGAGATGCGTGCCACTGCTGTTAAAATGGGTCAAGCTGCTGATGTTAAGATTGCTACTGGCATAGCAATGGGTAAAGAAGCACGCACGAGCATCAACACTTCGCAAGCCAATATCAACACTTCACAAAACAAATTAGAAGATTTGCAAGCAGGAAAACGCCTGTGTATTCTTGATAATCTTGAAAAATCAAATGCTCTATTATCTCGCAAATTTAATATGGTTTCTAGCTTAGAAGGAGGCTTTTTGAAAGAAAACTTTCTTAAAGATTTAAACAGACTTATTTCGGAAGGTGACCTTTTAAAGAAAGAAACACAGCTTGCTGTTTCTTTAGAGGATGTCTCAAAAAAATTTCGTCCTTTTATTGCAGAGGTCAATGAGCTTTCTAAAAAAATTGGAACAGTCTAATTTTTTATTGAAATGACAAGAAGTCCATGTCATCGTAGATTTGTTAGAAATGGAATGCCACCAGCCTCGAGCTGAGCTACACACTGTAATCAAACGAAGTTATTCTCTTCAAGAACGTGGAAGCAATTTTAAGCTTGAGTTTTTAATGTAAAAGGCTTATTGCTGAAGTAAAATGACAGGAAAGGGGAAAAAGACCTTGATTTTATTGCATTTACTATGCATCATCAGCAGACAGAAGTAAAAAATTCTAACCAAAAACAAGTAACTTTGAACAAAAGGAAAAAATTATGAATTTAGTTAGTAATAGATCAACTACGGTCTATACCACACGTGTAGAGACCCCACAAGAAACCAAAAAGTTTATGGAGAACTGGAATAATTACCAGACTGCTCTTAAAAAGCATGAAACTGCTTTGGAGATGCGTGACACTGCTTTGGAGATGCGTGACACTGCTGTTAAAATGGGTCAAGCTGCTGATGTTAAGATTGCTACTGGCATAGCAATGGGTAAAGAAGCACGCACAAGCATTAACACTTCACAAGCCAATATCAACACTTCGCAAGCCAATATCAATACTTCACAAAACAAATTAGAAGATTTGCAAGCAGGAAAGCGCCTTTGTATTCTTGATAACCTTGAAAAATCAAATGCTCTATTATCTCGCAAATTTAGTATGGTTTCTAGTTTAGAAGGAGGCGTTATAAAAGAAAACTTTCTTAAAGAATTAAACAGACTTATTTCTGAAGGCGACCTCTTAAAGAAAGAAACGCAGTTCGCTGTTTCGTTGGAGGATGTCTCAAAAAAATTTCGTCCTTTTATTGCAGAAGTCAATGATCTTTCTAAAAAAATTGGAACAATCTAATTTTTTTATTCAAATGATAAGAAGTCGTGTCATCGTTATAATGCAAAGAATGATTGCCATGACTTCTTTAAGCCTAAATGAGTCTGAGTTATACCTTGTAATGTTCCCATAATCTAGTAGAAAGTGCTACTTACTTATCAGGGATATCTTGCAGTTTAATAATTTTCCGCCAGGCTGTTTCCGATAGTACATTTTCTCTTTAGATTTTCAATTTTTCCTTTGCTGAAATTGACATAATATTACTTTTAAGAATTATGTTTGTAAAAAAATACCATTAATATTGTATAATAGTAAATGTAGTATGTTTAAAATAATTATTGTGGCAGGGAGGGATATATGGATTCAATAAATTCAACTCAATTCGATAAAGTTATTTTTAATAACCGAGAGAAATTAGATTCTCCTCTTAATATTGTCCATGAATTGGCTGAAAAAATTAATTTACTAATTGAAGATGAAGAAATTACAATTTTTGATTTTGAGGATTTTGAAAGTCAAGAATCACAAGAGATTTCAAAAATAAGTACAGAAACTTCAAAAATAATTACAGAAACTTCAAATATAAATCAAAAACTTGTTGTCGAAGGGACTGCTGAATTGTTACACGAAATGGGCAGTAAAGAAAAATCAAATTCCGTGGCATTAGTAAAAAATTCCGTGGTGTTAGAAAAAAAGTCCGCGTCAATAGAAATGACTTCAATTCAAGAAATTAAGTTTCATAAAGAACAATTTAAAGATTTCATTATTTTTTCCGCGACTACTCCAGAGCAGGCAACGCAAGCACTTAAAAACGGTGATTTTAAAAATATTACTGAAGAAAAAAATGGAGGGTTAAATTTAGAAAATAGGGCTTTCCTTGATCACAATAAACATAACATTGTAGTGCCTACCACAAGTTTATTAAAAGTTGGATCTGAACATGAAATCAATGGGGTCAAATATACAGTCCGCCATGAGACAAAAGATGAACG
Organism: Parachlamydiaceae bacterium; assembly: GCA_013813265.1. Lineage (GTDB taxonomy): Bacteria > Chlamydiota > Chlamydiia > Chlamydiales > Parachlamydiaceae > JACCRY01. The sequence continues at coordinate 5,273 of JACCRY010000168.1, read as the reverse complement.
AGAAAAATTCGAAAGTAATTGGAGTTCATATCAAATTTCTTTAAAAAAATATGATAGCGAAAATAACAAGAAAGGTAATGAAGCTCCAGAAAACACAACTAAAGGAAAAGTTAACAATCAAAATGGTGAAGGTAATAATCGTGATGGATTAGATCCAAAAAAAAGAATTGACGTTAACCAAATATCCAACGATGGAATAAAAAACAAAGAAGAGTATGTTGGTGTAATGAGAGCGATAAATAAGAAACATAATGTTGAGAAAGAATGGTTAGTTAAAGAAATAACAAAAGATGAGATAATGAAGGAAATTGTCAAAAAGAATCTCAACAAAGCAAATATAAACCTTGAAATAGTTCTCCAATCAGTTATTGTTGGGGAAAGTTTATTTATTGTATTAAATATTCTTGAAAGAAGTGGCACTCTTTGTGGTCATTCTGCGCGAATCGTAACACTAAGATCCCACTATCATAATAGTTTTAGACTGTGTTAGACAATTGCGCTAGTTAATTTATATAAATAACTTATAATAAATGGTGTAAAGGAAGACTTATCTTTTTTTGATAAAATGCGTTTATTTAGCGCTAAAATGGCTAAAATCTCTAATAAATGAAGCTAATATTATTATGAAACACAGCATATTTAGAGGGCACAGATACGATAGGCGGAGGATGATATGGCTCTTAATGAAAATGAATTTTTCGAAAATAGTTTTCAAAATGGTAAAGACCCCGACTTTCAAAAATTTTTTGAAGTAATGAGTATTCCAATGGAAAACTTAAGTATTATATTTTCTCAAAAGCCAAATTTCAATCACGAGGCTTTTTCTGTTTTAAAAGAACAGGCAAACAAAGGATCAGCTGAGGCACAGCTACAAATTGGTCGCTGTTATCAAATTGGAGAAGGCGTGCAGCAATCTTACAAATCAGCTTTTTCTTACTATAAGCTCGCGGCTGATCAAGGACACCCTGATGCTCAATTTTATTTGGGTATGTTATATGATAATGGCCTTGGCGTAAAACAAGACTTTGAGCAAGCCTTTTATTACTATGAACAAGCCGCCGAACAAGGGCGCCCAGAAGGATTAGCTCAGTTGGGAAGATATTACGAAGAGGGAAAAGGAGGTGTTGAAAAGTCACCAAATGAAGCAATTCGATACTATCAACTAGCAACAGATCTTGGCAGTCTCTTGGCTTTGAATTACTTAGCTGAAGTGTACGAGCGAGGGGATATTGTTGAAAAATCTGAAGAAAAAGCGAGATATTACCATCAACAAATATTTCAATATGAAAAAGAAAAAGCAGATGAGGGAAATTCATATTCTCAGGCAATTGTTGGATGGTTTTTTGAGAATGGAAAAGGGGTTGAAAAATCAATAGAATCTGCTTTCCACTATTATCAACTTTCGGCGGATCAGAATTTTTCAATGGGTTTATTTCATTTAGCTGAATGCTTTGACAAAGGTAAGGGGGTTCAAAGATCTTCTGAGAAGGCGATCAGTTATTACAAAATGGCTGCTGATCAAGGCCATCCTCATGCTGAATGGGTATTAGCTAAGCACTTATTGATGAATAAAATAAATGAAAAAGAAGGTGTACATTACCTTAAGTTGGTTATACAAAAAAGGCTCTGTAATCGCATATTATTAGCCTTTTGTGAATATGATCTAGGTGAATGCTTTGAAAAAGGAACGGGAATTGAAAAATCAGCTCGAAATGCTCTATATCATTACAAAATGGCTTCTGAGCATGGATATTATTTAGCGCAGCATAGGTTAGGAGAGGCGTATTTAGCAGGAGAATTAGGACTTAAAAAATCTCCTGAAAAAGCAATTGAATATTATCAATTGGCGGCTAATCAAGGTCATTCACTTTCTTTAGAGATGATCGGTCAATGTTATAAAAAGGGAGAGGGGGTAGAGAAATCTCCTGAAAAGGCTTTTTATTATTACAATTTAGCTGCTGAAATAGACGTCAAAAATGGGTGGGGGTGTGGCACTTCAATTTCTGAATTAATCAGATGCTATGAGAGGGGAATAGGGATAGAAAAATCAGAAGAAAAAGCGAGGTTTTATCAGCAAATAAGGTTTCAGCATACCAAAAAGGAAGCAGATGATGGGGATTCATGTTTTCAGGCAATCGTTGGAGGTTTCTTTGAAAATGGAGAAGGGGTTGAAAAATCCTTAATGTCTGCTATTCATTATTACCACCTGTCTGCTAGTCAAAATTCTCCAAAAGGTCTTCTTTGTTTAGCAGAGTGCTTTGCAGAAGGGAAGGGAATAACACAATCTTTTGAGGAAGCCATTAGATACTATCAACTGGCTGCTGATCAAGGCTATCTACTTGCACAATCCTCATTGGCCCAATATTTATTAAAAAATAAAATAAATGAAGAGCAAGCAGTCCACTATTTTAAGTTGGTTGTACAAAATGAGGAGTGTGGCCCTAAATTATTAGCCTATTGTGAATACCAATTAGGAAAATGCTTTGAAAAAGGAACGGGAGTCAAAAAATCAGCCCACGATGCTTTTTATTATTACAATCTAGCTTCTAAACATGGGAATTTTATCGCTCAAGGACGATTAGGAGATGCCTATTTGAAAGGAGAACTAGAGCTTAAAAAGGCTCCTGAAAAAGCAATTGAATATTATCAATTAGCTGCTAATCAGGGATGTTCAACGTCTTTAGAAATGATCGGTCAATGCTATGAGAAAGGAGAAGGTATAAAACAATCGCCTGAGAAAGCTTTCTACCATTACAATTTGGCTGCTGAAATAGAGATCGAACAAGGGCACGGCTTTTCTATTTACGCATTAGCTAGATGCTATGAACTGGGAATTGGGACAGAAATATCATTGAAAGATGCAATCTACTATTATAAATTTTCAGCAGATAATGGTTTTTCAGAAGGCTATTATAAAGTTGGTTGCTGTTATAACGAAATAGGCGGGGAGGAGAATGCACAGAAAGCCGTAGCATATTTCAAAATGGGCGCTATGGAAAATGAACCACTTTCACAATCGGAACTAGCTGATGCCTTCGAAAAGGGTTTGGGTATTGAAAAGTCTGAATCAGAAGCTGCCAAATATTTCAAATTAGCAGCTGATCAAGGGTATTGCTATCCCCAATATAAATCTGGGGTTTATTATGAAAAAGGCTTTGGAGTGGAGAAGTCTTTCGAAGAAGCCTTTAAATATTATTTCCTTGCCGCAGCCCAAGGACTCTCCGTTGCTCAATATTGCATAGGAAATTTTTATGAATGGGGCAGAGGCGTTGAGCAGTCTAAAGAAGAGTCTTTGAAGTACTACCAATTATCAGCTGATCAAGAATATGGACCTGCATTGATTAAAATGGGCGATTACTATACTTCTGACGAAGTAAAAAATTATACAAAAGCTTGTGATTATTACCAAAAAGCAGCTGACCAAGGATATGCTGAAGCGCAATGCGACTTAGGATTTCACTATAAATATGGATATGGTGTTGAGAAAAATGCTAAGAAAGCCGTTCATTATTACCAATTATCTGCTGATCAAGGGTATGATAGAGCTTTATGCAATCTTGCTGTTTGCTATGAAAAAGGGATAGGAGTCACACGATCTGCGGAAGAAGCTTTTAAATATTTTAAAAAAGCAGCTGATCAAGGAGATGCTCGTGGACAATTTAATGTTGCACGTTTTTATAAAATTGGAATTGGTGGCGTGGAAAAATCTCTTGAAAAAGCCTTTGAATATTATCTCCTAGCTGCTGATCAAGGACATTCGGAAGCACAATTTTCCACAGGAGATTGCTATAAAGGGGGGGAAGGTGTTGAATATTCTAAAGAAAAATCTTTAAAGTATTACACTTTATCTGCTACCCAAGGGCATGAGCCAGCTTTGATTAGATTAGCAATATATTATGGTTCAGAAGAGGTTAGAGATTATAAAAAAGCTTGCGAGTATTATAAAAAAGCAGCCGATCAAGGATTTGCTCGAGGACAATTCAATGTAGCGCGTTGCTATAATTATGGGATTGGCGTGAAAAGTTCTTTAGAAAAAGCAATTGAATACTATGCGCTTGCATTAGGTCAAGAATATCAAAAAGATCTAGTACTTAAAAAAATGCAGTTATGTAAAAAAGGATTGAGTACTTGTCGAAAAATAGTTACTTATTCTAATTCTAAGGCTAAAAGGTTTGATATGTCTCAATATTTTAAAAATAGTCAATATAAAGAAAAATATAGGAGAAAGTGATTTTCAAGAGAAAATCCCATACAAGTACTGCTGTAGACATATAAAATATGAAAGAAATTTCAAAACGATAACGATTTACAAGATTCCTTGTCGATTGACTTTTTTTACTGTACAGTCGCCTTTCTGACTAAATACTTCCCACTTTCTTTGGCCAACTTTACCATTTTGTTAAAAAAGTAAAGCTTACAGGCTTGCATTTTAGCAATTTGAGCGCTGAGGGGAATTTTTTCGGAGTTTGCTCCGAAAATGTCGTGCATTTTCGGAATATTTATGGTATTTTAAGGCTAAAGCAGTTTTTTTTCCGAAAATGTCCGCCATTTTCGGAGTGCACCCCGAAAGGTATACTATGATAAATAGGATGATTAAATTTTTCAAAGATCACAGCTGTTTTCTCTTCGGCCCAAGGGGGGTAGGGAAGAGTACGCTGGTTCAACATGTTTTTCATGATAGTTTTTCAGTTAATTTTAGTTTGCTTAAAACTGAAATACGAGAGCGCTTTCTTAGAAATCCAGATGAGTTAGCCCAAATAGTGAGAGCTCTTCCTGAGCATATTACGCATATTGTGATTGACGAAATTCAAAAAGCACCAATGTTACTGGATGTTGTCCATGATTTAATTGAGTCTACAGATAAACATTTTATTATGACAGGTTCAAGCGCGAGAAAACTTAAAGCTGGTGGAGTCAACCTATTGGCGGGGAGAGCGTTAGTTCATCAGCTGCATCCATTTTCAGTTTTTGAAATCGAAGATAAGTTTTCGCTTGAGGAGGCGCTTCAATGGGGATTGCTTCCAAAGATTTTCGAATATTCAGACAATGACATAAAGATGCGATATCTTCAATCCTATGCACACACATATCTTAAAGAAGAAATTTGGGAAGAGCAGATTGTTAAAAATCTTGAACCATTTCGTCGTTTTTTAGAAGTTGCAGCGCAAACGAATGGAAAAATTATTAATTATTCAAATATTTCAAGAGATGTTGGAGCTAATGACAAAACTATCAAAAGCTATTACGCAATTTTAGAGGACACGCTTGTGGGT
>JACCRY010000152.1 GCA_013813265.1 Parachlamydiaceae bacterium | reverse complement strand
ACAAAAGGAAATATATAGGGCATTAGGACTTTCTTCCTCAATTTTGAGGTCTAAAAAAACTATTGTATAAATTTAAAATGTAGTCAAGAATCTGCAAACTTCCTCACGGAAGCTGGTGAACTTGGGCTTAGAAAAAGATTCAAAAATTTCATTTACCAAAATCTTTGCGTCCTTTGCGCCTTTTGCAGTTTCTTTGCGTTAAAAAATCAATTTAGTATGTTGCCTAGATAAATTCGCGGGTAAATTTGCTAAAATTTTTTTAATGCGAAGTGGTTTATTCCGAAAACACTATATTATTTTTTTAACGCAAAGAAACAAGCAAAGGCGCAAAGGACGCAAAGAAAATGTTAAACTTCTACGAAAAGGCCATTTACAACACGATAGATGCCTTCTTTAATAGAAGTTTTTCCAAAATTTATTAAAAGACCCAATTTGATATCGCTTAAACGTAAGTATGTCAATAATTGAGCCTTATGTATGTCCTGCTCTTTTTCCGTGGCCTTTACCTCAATGATCACCTTATTCTCTACAAGAATATCTAATACATAGAGTTCTCTAACTTTTATGCCTTTATATGTAACATTGATAGGTTTTTGTCTTACCATTTTCAGTCCATTTAGAGTTAGCTCATGACATAATGCACTCTCATAGATACTTTCAAGAAGTCCTGGTCCTAACAATCTATGAACCTCAATAGCGGCTCCAATTATTTTATAAGATATTTCATTTTCCATTACTTTATGTCTTTGTGTGTTTATTTCAGTTTGTTAAAACAAAGTAATCTAGAGTCTTTGAACATCTCTTAGCTGAGATAAACTTAGATGGTAGCGATCTTAAACGGCAGTAGCAGTACTTAGAAATTGCTTCACCCCATCCAAAAAGCCTTGAACGGCTAAAAGCACCAAGATCATTCCCATGAGTTTTTCGCAAGCCATCAGCCCATTTTCTCCAATCAAGCGCAAGAGAAAATTAGAAGATAAAAGGACTGCATAAGTGCCTAGCCAAGCTATAATAATAGCTCCCATCATAACCAAATGGATATCCTCTGCTCTTGCGAAAAGCATAATTGTGGCAAGTAGCGGTGGGCTTGCAATAAGGGGAATAGCAAGAGGAATTAGGAAAGGTTCTCCTTTGGGAAGATTTTGCCGGATGCTGTTAAGAGTAGGAAACAAAATTTGCAATGCGATAATAAACAAGATTAATCCAGAAGATATTTTAACCGAAGTCTCAGAAATTTTTAAAATTGAAAAAATCCACTCCCCAATGAAATTGAAGAGAAGCATAAATCCGAGGGCGAAGAGCATTTCCCTTGCTAAAATTTTAGGGCGTTTCTTTTTTTCAACATTTTTCATCAGTGTAAGGTAAGAAGAAACATTGCCAAAAGGATCCATAATCAGAAATAAGATTAAAGCAATTGCTAGAAAGGACATATTTACCTAAATGTTTTAATGAACAGTTGAGTTCCCGAGACAATCATATCTATCGCCATCATTGCTACTAGTAGACCCATGATTTGTTCAAGAGCAGCAAGACCTTTGTTACCAAGAACGCGATTTAAGTAGGGGGCAGAAACTAGAACAGCAGTGATTCCGACCCATGCCAGCAGGATGGCAAGACTTATTTCAAGATTATTCTGTTCGCTTTGAGAAAAAACCATAATCATTGATAGCAAGCCGGGCCCTGAGATGAGCGGAGTTGCAATTGGAACAAATACAGGATCTTTTTTTTGGCCTACTGCGATTTCACTGGCAGGCCGTGTATGGAAAAGCATATCAAGAGCGACAAGCAACAAAAGAATCCCACCGGCAAAAGAAAGAGTGTAATTTTCGATTTTTAATTGGTTCAGAAAGACTTCACCGACATATTGAAAGAAAAGAGCTAGAAGAAGGGCATAGACAGATTCACGGAGCATGATTTTTTTTTGTCGAGCAAAATCAAAATCTTTGATTAACGCGATAATAGCAGGAGAGTTACCAATAGGATTGGCAATAAGGAAGAAAGCTATAGCAGTGCTAAGGACTGAGCCCATGTATTCATCTCTTTACATTTTGGATAGCTAATCGCATAGATGTCCAAACGTCATTTTAATTTTTTTGTGATGTCTACTTGTTAAAAAAAATAATAATGCAAAACCTTATTTATGTAAAGGCGGCTATTTTGTCCCTAAAGCATTAAGGGCACTGCCTGCCTTAAACCAGGAAAGTTGTTGTTCATTGTAAGAATGAGTTAAAGGCAGTCTCTCTGTTGTTCCATCAGCATGTTTCAATAACAATTCAAGAGAGCTCTCAATAGTAAAATGATCCGCCTTTAAAAGATCAATGAGATCATCTTCTCGGATTTTATCCCCATCATCGCCTCTGGCGAAAGTCAGAACTAATATCCCTTGTTTTTTGAGATTAATCTCATATACCGGAGCAATGCTTTTGGCTATGACAGATATTCCGCCAAGATAGCGCATGCTTAGTGCAGCATATTCGTTAGAGGTTCCTTCTCCATAATTTTCATGGCCGATTGCAATCCAGCCAATTTCTTCCTTTTTGTAGTCCTTGGCTATTTTTGAAAAAGTTTCAATGCCCCCTGCAAGAAGGTTTTTTCCTTTTCCAAGTTCCTCTCTAAATCCATTTGGAACTAGAGAAAAGAGATTATTCGAAATATATTCTAAGTGCCCTCGAAACTTTAGCCATTTTCCTGCTGGAGAAATTTGATCTACTGAGCATTTCCCATTGACCTTTAGCAATGGTCGTAAATCAGAAAAAGTCTTTTCAACCGGAGGGGAGAATGGTTCTATGGCTTGTAATCTTTCACTTGCAGCGTTAAATAAAGGCAGAAGAAAGGCATTTTCTTGAACACGAGGAGGCAGAAAATCTTTATTCAATGGCTCAAAACCGGCAGGAGGTAAAGATTCCTGAGGGTTGCATACAAGCCTAACAGGAAGGCCTTGAGGGTTCATGAGGGTTTCTTCAAGAGGATTGAAAGCTAACGTTCCGGCAAAAGCCAACGCGATCACAATTTCTGGACTTGCGATAAAGGCATGGGTCCCAGGATTTGCATCATAACAGCCTAAGCCATTTTGATTAAAAGAAGTCATAATTGAATTTCTTTCTCCAAAATGAACATCGTTTCGTTTCCACTGGCCGATAGAGGGTCCAGATCCAATTACAAGTAGGGAGGCCCCACAATCTTGTAGAATTTTCCAATAGCCCTCGCGCACAAGTGTTTCATAGATTTGTTGCGATCCCACTGAAATGAATAAAGGGGTTTTAAGTTTTAATCCATGTTTTAAAGCTTGCCGCGCAACACATGCCGCACGCATGAGGTCTTCGTAGCTCGAATTAGTTGACGAGCCAATTAGAGCCATAGAAAGTTTTTCAGGACAACCTTGTTGAAGAATTGCAGGTAAAAGTTCGGATAAAGTGTGGGGCTGAATTGAACTGTAGGGTCCACAGACAGAGGGCTCTATGGAAGAAAGGTCGATTTCAATGACATGGTTATAAAACCCTTGAGGTGCTTCTAAAATGGATGGATCAGCTTGTAGATGTTCTTTAACTTCATTTGCAAGTGTGGCTACTTCAGTTCGACCCATCGCAATCAAAAACTTTTCCATAGATGCATCGTAAGGAAATATGGAGCTTAGAGCTCCGACTTCGCCGCACATGCTGCAAACTGTTCCTTTGCCGGCACTGGAAAGAGTTTCTGCCCCTTCACCAAAATATTCGAGGATAGCTCCTCTACTCTCTTTAGACGCAAGTATGGGCATAAGGCTTAAAATAAGGTCTTTAGCTGTAGCCCATCCTTTTAGATTTCCTTTTAGATGAATTCCAATGATTTTAGGAAGCTTCATCTCTTTTGAAAGGCCCATCATCGCATCTAGGGTGTCTGCTCCGCTTCCTTCAAAAGATAGCATTGCAATGCCTCCGGCGGTAGCAGTATGAAAGTCAGAAGACAGCAAAATACCGCCTGGAAAAGCATAATGCTCAGCGATAAGTTGTTGACCGATGCCTGCTCCGGGCTTCCAGAAATCTAGACCATATTTTACTGAAGCATTTCGTAAGAAGCCAAAGACATCCTCATTTTCCTTGTAGGCAACTGCAAGATCAGATTGGGCTCCGTGTTCTGCGACTATAAGGTGATCACAGACAATTGAGGTTGGCACAGCAGGCATATTTCTTCCGGAAGACGCAAATTGCAAAATAGGGAGTTGTGCCGATCCCTCATGCAAAATAATTTGATCAAAAATTAAATCCAGAGGTAATTTTTCTCGGGCGTGTGTTGTCAGGGTTTCGGGAAGAAGTGTATTATGTAGTTGAAGAAGCTTTTCTGTAAGTGTCAGGGGAGTCGTGATCCTCTGCCTTAGTTGTTCCATTTTTTGAGGAAGTTCTGTATAAAACTTTCGGATATTTTCTATATTAAAGAGCATGTTGTATAAGCCGTGTTTATTGAGAATGGTTAGGTGCAGTATATATACTGTGAAATTTATTGACTCAGGATTACGGTAACGCAGCGTCTCAATCCATGCAACAAATCTTATTTCTATAGAGGAATATAGATTTGGTGAATTCAGTGCACTTTGATCCCCATCTTCTTTATTTCCCTTCTTTCAGCAAGTTAAAATTATTTATTGAGGTCAGATTTCTGCTTAGACATCAAAAAAATTATTAAGACTTGCTAAAAGAAAAGAAAAAAGTTATAGCAATAATTTGAGCTTTGTATGATCGCGTTTAACCGAATTGCGATTCGTGGCCTACGTATTTAGAATCAATTAAATCATAAAAAGGGAATAGGAGGTTGTATGGGAAATATGTCTAGCAGATCTGATCAATCCATATCTGCAGAAAAAACAAAAACGAAAGAAGCTACATGGCCAGATTTTGCCGCTGGCTTGTATGATAAATTAAGTGGAAGAGGAAGTCAAATTACATATGAATTTAATGATTTAAGTCTCTTCATTCCTTCAAAATTGGGGAATGAATCCGATCATTTTCACTGGAAGATGGATGGAATTGTGCGTATAAGTACTCAAGATAATGTAAATCAAGAAAAGAATGATGCGTAATCGTTGCCCTTTTTATTTGGACGGAGCGCTAAACATTCGTTTGGACGATAACCCTATAAAGATGGAGTGTGAAGGTCGATTTATAAAATTGACCTTCACATCTTTTTATGGGATGGGAAAATTTATTCGTTTCAAAAGATCTTTGAATCACATGATTGATCCATTCACTCAAAAAAACTTAGAAACAATAGATTTCAAGTATTATTTAGATGATGCACTCATCGGCGAGTCAAATGAGGATTTACCTGCTAGTTTTGTGGGGAGATATATAGGTTTGAAAAAAACCAAATTTTATGTAGTAAATGCGCTAAAGCAATTCTTTAAAAAAGGTTTTAGCACTGAATAAAATTAATTTCAACCTTTAAAACCTGCTGTATGGAAAGAGTCAAACCAGCTTTCCCTCATCGACCAGTTGATTAAAGTTGCGATCTTAAAAAAAGGTTGCGACGGCCATGTCCTCTGATAAACTTTTCACTCCCCCTGATACTTTTTTTGAATGAGCTACTTCAACTTTTAAAATATATTTTCTGATTGAGGAAGGGGAGCAAGACTTGCAAAATAGTGCATATTTTCGTCACCTAAACAAAAGAGTGTTTGCGTTGCATTCAAGTGAACTCCATCCTCGATTTTTATAATACCATCATGACTTAATTCCACCAATCTCAGTAAGCCAAATTGACTTTTCTTTTCTGCCAAAATACCGCCCCTATTTGACGCATTCTTTTTATTCATGTTATTTAAAATACAAGTTTCTTTTACATGGTCGCACCATCCTGGTTGAAGTAAGCGACAATGCGAATTTTAAATTTGCATTCAGGTTAAAGGTTCTAATGATAAACTTATATAGAGCTTGCTCAACTAATCTTGAAATATTAACATCATAAATAAAATTAGTGTTAATAAATTAATAACTAAAAGCCTTCATAAAAAAGATAAATAAACATGTTGTTCTAAATGCGCAAACTGTGCTAATCTCATTTTGAATAAGGTCAAAAGGTAAGTTTTAAAATAGGATGCTTTATGTGTTTAATACAATTACATTTAGACGCAGTACGTGAAGTTTCAGATATTCTTCATGATTCAGGTTGGAAGGTAGGATTAAAAGATGATTGGAGGGCGGGCCTTCACACTGAACGATGTGAGAATGCTGGTTTCTTGAAAACAGAAATTATGGCTCGTATTGAAATGGTTGTGCAGTTGCCTTTTCTTTTGTTACAGGCTATTGTTTGCCAAACACTTAGAGGCGTAGCATGTTTGCTTTCAGGGATTCTTGTAGGTGACCAAGCCAGAATAAAATTTGGGATTATAGACATTATCTCTGTCATTGCTCAACTTATTCTTCTACCTGGGATTGCTCTGGTAGGTTTATTGAATCCTAAATGGGCTGGAGATTTAACTTCTCAACTTTGCGATCCAATCTTTCAAGAAAACTTCACTGAAGATCCCAACGAGATTGTCATTCGTCACAAGAAAGAAAGTGATATGGAATATGACCCTAGAACGCGAAATATTATAGCTAGTGTTATGATGAGCATTGTAGAGTTACCTGTGGGATTAGTTGATGCTTTTTTAAAAACAGTTTCTTATACATTGACGGGGGGCATTTTTTTGGATGAAAAAAAACGTGCACGCATCAGTTCAATTGCTATCGGAGCTTTTAAGACTCTTCCGAATATTTTTGAAAAAGAAAGCACCATCGAGCACAGAGGGTTTGACTGTTCATTTACGGTGATGGCTGAATTTTAAATGTTAAGATTTTAGGGCGTAAATAGGTAATTGCAAAAGTGCAATCTATTGTAGCCTGCTGCGGGGTAAGCGTCAAAATAAGGCATATCCCCTACCGTCTGCTGCGTCTCGCAGCAGACGGTAGGGCCTTCTAATTTTGACGCTAACGCTGCGGGAGCCTTTGCCGCAACCTGGCAATTAAGATTTACAGTGTACTAGACCGCGGGAGCGGTTTAAGGTAATAGCCCCGCGTGTAGCGAAAGGCCGGAAGGTCTGCAGTGGAACGTGGGGTCAGCATAGTCTGAATGATAGAGCTGCGGCAGCAGTGAAACATGCACTTGAAGGATAGGCCAATAGCGTTCGTTGTTTAGCGCTTAACTCAACATTGAATGTTGAGCTACTTTAGAGAGCTGCTGTTTTTAGAAGGTTAATGGCATAGTGCAATTAGAATGAATTAAATTTAATTTTTCTTAAGAGTTTTTATGGATAATCTATTAAATAATCCCCTTTATATTGTTGTTGATAGTGAAACATACGATTTTAATGAAAGTACTGACAAGCCTATTCTTGAAGGCTCTGCACTTTACACATTAAACAGAATAGAAGACCTCATAAAAAAATATTTGAGCGACCCCGTTGCACAAGAAGAGTTTGAATTTGATTCAGAGGTCATAAAAGAACGGATGCAACAAATTAAAGGTGGTTACGATCAAAAATTTGATCAGCTTTGTTGGGGAACTAAAGCTGTTTATCGTGTCGTTAATCTTATTTATAGCATGATAAATTGCCTATTTTCGTTTGCTAGGATTTCCTATCGCTTCGAAACTGAGCAGGACCTAATTGACAAAACCCTATTACGTATCGACAACTTACTCCAGGCCCCAACTGCCTTACCGCTTCAATTAGTGACTGATGTTCAAAAAAGTATTTCAGGTTATCTTGACTTTAAATCCTTATGCCAATTTGCATTAGTCAATCGAGATGCGTATAAATTAGCGGCATCCTCAATGCTTGACTATGCTCGTGAATATGGGTTTCAGGGCGAAGAGCCCCCCGAGGCAAAAAAGTTTATGATAAGACTTTTCGATCAGGAAATTGGAATATGGGGTGTAATGTATGCGTCCTCTTTTTTTATTGACGTTGACAAGGAGTTTCTTTTGAAATTACCCTCATTTCTGTTTCGAGATGGAGAGTTGCTACAAAATTTGAAATCAACATTAACAACAAATGAAATGTTCGACTTATTTTCAGTAGTCAATTTGTACAGTAAAAATGACAATAATGACTTTAAACAATTTCCTCAATTTTGGACCTTTGTTTATCATGCTGCTAAGGATTGGGAAAAAACTGCCATTCTTGATGAAGAGATGTCCGTTAAAGGCGCACGGGCTTTAAGAAAAGCAATTGAATATGGTGAATTAGGGTGTGTCAATCTACTTTTGCAGCACGGGATTAAACCCAAAGCCGAACATTTAACTTTATCCTTACAAGAAGGCAAAAATCCAGAAGTTGTGCGTCTTCTTCTAGACCATCAGGCAAGTATAGGGCAAGAAGAAGAGTATATTTTTAAAGGATTAAACTCTCTTTCATTAGAAATTCGTCAGGCAATTTACGATTTCGATTTAAATTATCATTTTTCTAAAGGCTATTATCTTTGTGATATCCTAGCAACTCATTGTAGATACAATATAGATCGGGTTGTTGATCTTCAGCATGTATTGAAGTCCGCTTCTAAAAAAGGTTTAAGTTTGGGCGAGCAGTGTGATGGTGAATATTTAAATGATGAAAAGATTTTTTCAGATTTGGCAATAGGCGAATTTAAACCATTATTTAAAAATACTTCTGCACTTTATCACATTTTCACTCATGGAAATGATCCTGTTACGCATTCTCTCCGTGAAGACATTTTAGATGCTGTTTTATTGCTACTAAAATATGGGGCTAATAAAACAGTAGCTTTATGTTATGCCTCTGCTTATGGGCATACGAGGGTTGTCGAAAAAATATTAGAAAAGTTTGAGTCCTTTAAAGCAGTATTGCCAGATCTTCTTTGGATGGCATGTGGTGGCTTTCAAATCCCCCCTCTTCCAGATTTTTCGAAAAATCTAGGCATTGTTAAGCTTCTTTTAAAATATGGAGCTTCAACAAGTCATTCACAACACTTAGAAAAGGGAGATAGTTATAAAAAAAGCACTCTTGAGTTAGCCCAAGATAATGGTCTAACTGAAATTGCAGAAGTGCTTCGAGCGCATCAGAATTTCGAAGATCAGCAGAAGCAGGAAATTGATATTTTGTTTAGCTTATGGTCAGATCCTAATCATTGCGGTTCAGAAACTGAGACTGAAGAGTCTGATGCCGAAACGTCATCTAGTTAACTTCATGAAGTTTTCTTGCCTTGATTTGGAAATCTTAGCTAACCATCAAGCTTTCAAGAAATGTTAGCTTAGGAAAAGTAGCTCAACATTCAATGGTGAGTTTTAGCGATTATCAAGATTAACGCTCTATGCTGCTTCGTTGAGCCAGGTGATGTACTTAAAGGGCAATGGTGTCGGCTGGAAAGGGCTGTTGAGGTTAGCGTTAAACTCAACATTGAATGTTGAGCTACTTTAGTTGAGATATTGTTTTTGGAAGGCTAATGGTGATGGTGTAAAGCAGAATTGAAAAATGAATATTAATGTAATTATAATTTAACTTAAAGAGTTTTTATGAATAATGTCTCAAATAATCGTCCTTATATTGTCTTTGACAGTGAAACATACGCGTGTAATGAAAGCGCAGAGAAGCCTGTTCCCAAGGGCTCTGCACTCTTCACATTAAATAGCATAGAGACCTTTTTAAAAAAATACTTGAACGATCCCGTTGCACAGCATAACATTGATTTTGATTCAGAGGCCTTAAAAGATCGGATGCAACAAATTAAGGCCGGTTACGACCAAAAGTTTGAGCAGCTTTGTTGGGGAACTAAGGCGGCATACCGAGTCGTTGACTTAATTTATAGCATGATAAATTGCCTCTTTTCGTTTGCTAGGATTTCCTATCGCTTCGCAACTGAGCAGGATCTAATTGACAAAGCCCTATTACGTATTGACCACTTACTTCAGCCACCCACTGCCTTACCGCCGGAATTGATAGCTGATGTTCAAGAAAATATTTATGAGTATCTTGACTTTAAATCCTTATGTCAATTTGCTCTAGTCAACCGGGATGCGTACAAATTAGCGGCATCCTCAATTCTTGCTAATGCCAAAAAATTTGGTTTCCAAGAGGAAAATCCTATTCAAGCAAAAACTTTTATGTTGAAACTTTTCCATCAAGAACTAAGAATTTGGAGTATAATCTTAGCTGCTTCTTTTTTTGAGGCTCATGACAAACAATTTTGTTTGAAATTTTCATTTCCTTATGAAAATGGAAAACTGCTACATAATTTGAAAGAGTTAACTACGAATGAAATGGTAAAGTTAATTTCAATATTAAATTTTTCTAGTTATCACTTTATTGAATTTTCTCAATTTTGGACTTTTATTTCCCATGTTGGTAAGAATTGGGAAATTTCTCCACTTGAGCAAAGTATGCTTGTCAAGGGCTCACAAGCCTTAAAAAACGCAGTTGAATATGGTGAAGCAAAATGTGTCAATCTTCTTTTGCAGCACGGGATTGAACCTACAGCCGAACATTTAACTTTATCCTTGCAAGAAGGCAAAAATCCAAAAGTCGTACGTCTTCTTCTAGACCACCAGGCAATTATAAAGAAAGAAGAAGCGTATATTTTGGAAGGATTAAACTCTCTTTCATTTGAAATTCGTCAGGTAATCTATGATTTTGATTTAAACTATCCCTTTTCTAAAGGCTATTATCTTCTCGATTTCCTAGCAAATCATTGTAGATATGAATCGGATATAGATCCTGTTGCCGATCTTCAGCATGTATTGAAGTCGGCTGCTGAGAAAGGTATAAGTTTGGGCGAGCAGTCGGATGGTGAATATTTAAATGATGAAAAGATCTTTTCAGATTTGGCAATAGACGAATTTAAACCATTATCTAAAAATACTTCTGCATATTATCAGATTTTCACTCATGGAAATGATCTTTTTACGCATTCTCTCCGTGAAGACATTTCAGATGCTGTTTTATTGCTACTAAAATATGGAGCTAATAAAAACCTAGCTTTATGTTATGCCTCTGCTTATGGGCATACGAGGGTTGTCGAAAAAATATTAGAAAAATTTGAGTCCTTTAATAAAGCAGTATTATCAAGAATTTTTTGGTTAGCATGTGGTGGCTTTCAAATTCTACCCCTTCCAGATTTTAGGAAAAATCTATGCATTGTTAAGCTTCTTTTAAAATATGGAGCTTCAACAAGTCATTCATACTACTTAGAAGAGGGAGATAGTTATAAAAAAAGCGCTCTTGAGTTAGCCCAAGATAATGGTCTAACTAAAATTGCTGAAGTGCTTCGTGCGCATCAGAATTACGAAGATCAGCAAAAGCAGGAAATTGAAATTCGTTTAGCTAATGGGTCAGATCCTAATCATTACGGTTCAGAGACTGAGACTGAGGAGTCTGCTGCCGAAAAGTCGTCTAATTAAATTAATGAAGTTTGTTGCCTTGATTTGGAGACCTTAGCTAACCATCAAGTTTTTAAGAAAATGATAGCCCAGGAAAAGCAGCTCAACATTCATTGTTGAGTTTTAGCGATTATCAAGATTAACGCTCTATGCTGCTTCGTTGAGCCAGGTGATGTACTTAAAGGGCAATGGTGTCGGCTGGAAAGGGCTGTTG
>JACCRY010000079.1 GCA_013813265.1 Parachlamydiaceae bacterium | reverse complement strand
TAAATCAAATGGTTGCGGCATGAAGTCAAACATAAAATATTGATTTTAAATCTTTTAAGTGTTTTCAATTTGAAAATAAAAGACATTCTCTTACCGTAAATCGATCTAAAAAATCCACAAAGTCGAGTCAGAGCACACATAGGGTTACAGGTGGGAAGGGTGAAGTATGCTATTGGTGTCTGGCCTGATATTCTGATATTGCCTCCACAAATGCTTATAAAAGCATTTGTGGCAAATGTCAGAATGTCAGGCCTGACACCAAGGCCTGTTAACTGTTTGTTACTTTGCTCTCGATTCGTTGAAGGTCTGTTTCGGCCTGCTCAAGCAGCATACGTTGCTTCGCAATAAGCTCCGCTGGAGCGTTACTCACGAATTCTTCGTTAGACAATTGTAAGGTAAACCGTTCGATTGTCTTTGTCAGACGTTCTTTTTCCTTTTCAAGACGAGCTGCTTCCTGCTGAAGTAGCTCTTTTGGGATCGGGATCATGACTTTGATTCCTTCAGAACTTCCAAAGGAAACATGGCCCAACGCTGTCGGCTCGGTTTCATGTATACTGAGTCCACTGGTTTTAACAAGCGCAGTGATAATCTTTTTATTATCCATTATCATTTGATGTTCAGGATGATCTTTTGGAACCACCAAATGAACTTCTACTGCCGTCGCTAAAGGAATTTTTGTCTCACCCCTAATGTTGCGGATGGTATAGACCAATGATTCGATTAACGAAAAACTTTTGTCAATATTAGGATTTTGATCTGAAGCCTTTATTACAGAGGGATAAGGAGCAACCATGCAAGCCTCAGAATTTAAAGCCATGATAGCTTCTAATGTATAGGGGTCAAGATCTTTTGCTCCTGATAAGCTGACGCCTAATAACCGCTCTTTTAAACGCTGAAATAGTTCCTCTGTAATAAAAGGAGCCATTGGGTGGATCAATCTGATCGCATGAAGCAAGATAACGACTAAAAGTTTTTGTTTATTTTTACGCTCAGCCGGACTCCCGCTTTTTCCAAAAAGTGTAGGTTTAACGATTTCCAAGTAATAAGCACAAAATTCTTTCCAGAAAAAATCATAAGCTTCAAGAGTTGCTTGATCGAAAAGATAACCAGATAATTTTAAGTTTACATCTGCAATTGTGCGATTTAAAGCTGATAAAATCCAACGATCTTCTAAAGTGTAAAGATTATCATCAAGGCCTTGACTAAATTCTGCAGCTGTTAGAGCTGTTGTACCTTGCTTTTCATCATTTTCAAGATTCATAAGAATAAAGCGTGCGCCATTCCAAACTTTATTCGCAAAATTTTTGAATTCTTCAAAGGCACGTAGGTCAAGATCAATTTCGCGTGCATAACTTGCTCCAGCACAGAGGGCCATGCGAATCGCATCCGTACCATAGGTGTCGATGATCTTGAGTGGATCAATGATGTTTCCTTTGGTTTTGGACATCTTTTCGAAGTGTGATTTAACATCTTTTGGAACAGCTTTTCCTAGCTCATAAGCTTCGCGTTCTTCAGTAGAAACGTAGGCAATACCACCACCTTCAACTTCACGCCAGTAAGACTTAGCATAGATCAATCCATGGAGAAAAGTTTCTGGGAAGGGGAATTCACTCATAACATATTCACCCATAAGAAGCATGCGGGCAACCCAGAAAAATAGAATGTCATGACCTGTGACCAACACAGCATTCGGGTAGAACCGTTTAAGTTCAGGAGTCTCATCAGGCCATCCTAAAGTCGAAAATGGCCAGAGAGCTGATGAAAACCATGTGTCAAGCACATCTTCATCTTGACGCCATTGGTCCGGAGCTGCCGTAACTTCAGCGGGAAGATCTTCTCCATCATGACAGATAAGTATATCCGGATCTGCAATAGAGTACCAGATGGGGATACGGTGACCCCACCAAAGCTGGCGGCTAATGCACCAGTCGCGCAAGTTATCTATCCAATGGAAATAGGTGTTTTCCCAGTTTTTGGGGATCAGTTTCACTTTGCCTTCGGTAACGGCAGCTTGCAATTTAATTTTAAAGCTGTCCATGTTCACAAACCATTGCTTAGAAAGGTAAGGTTCGATAGTCGCTTTGGATCGATATGAAACGCCTACGCGATTTGTGTGAGGTTCCACTTTTTCTACAAGTCCCAGATCTTTCATCGCACCTACGACAGCTTCACGTGCTTCAGCAATCGAAAGACCCTCAAATTTTCCTCCATTTTCATTGATTTTGCCGTCCGGAGTCATAATATTGATGAAAGGTAATTTGTGAGTCGTTCCCATTTGATAGTCATTTGGATCATGCGCAGGAGTGACTTTAACAACACCGGTACCAAATTCTGGGTCAACGAGAAAGTCTTCTATAATTGGAATGGTGCGATTCATTAGAGGCAAAAGAATGGTTTTGCCGACAAGATGTCTATAGCGCGCATCTTTAGGAGAAATGGCAACAGCGGTATCTCCTAACATAGTCTCTGGACGTGTTGTAGCAAGATGAACATAGCCACTCCCGTCAGACAGAGGATACTTGAAATGCCATAGAAAGGAGGCACGATCTTCATATTCGACTTCATCGTCAGATAAAGTTGTCTGCGTTACCGGGTCCCAGTTTACAAGTCTGTCTCCACGATAAATCAATCCTGCATCAAAAAGACGTTTGAAGGTAACACGTACGGACTTGTTATTACCAGCATCCATTGTGAATCTCTCGCGAGTCCAGTCACAGGAGCAGCCAAGACACTTTAACTGGTTGATGATTCGATGCTGATTTTCTTCTTTCCACTTCCACACATGACCTAAAAATTCATCACGTTCAAAATCTTTTCGTCTTTTACCAGTTTTTTTTATTAAATCACGTTCTACAACAGTCTGTGTAGAGATACCTGCATGATCAGTCCCTGGAATCCATAAGGCTTCAAATCCGCCCATACGTTTCCAGCGAATTAGCACGTCTTGCAAGGTGTTCACTAAAGCATGGCCCATATGGAGGGCGCCAGTTACATTTGGCGGGGGCATGACAATGCAATAAGGAGGCTTTTTGGACGAAGCATCAGCCGTAAAAAATCCTTTTTCCTGCCAAAATGTGTACCACTTAGGGTCAACACTTTTAGCTTCGTAAGCTTTAGGGTAACTGTCGTTCATGCGAAACCTTGTCTATTATGATCGGTTGATAGCTTCAAAAAATTGGGAACGGAAGGATTGGTCACTTTGAAATTTTCCACGCAGAACATTTGTTATGGCATGGCTATTTTCGTTTTCTATTCCACGTGCAATGACACAGAAATGTTCCGCTGTGAGAGAAACTGCAATATCAGCGGTGTCTAAAACTGTAGCAAGACTGTCGGCAATTTGAGCAGTGAGCCTTTCCTGAACTTGAGGACGCTGAGCAAAAAAGCGTACAATACGGGGAATTTTTGAAAGACCGATGCATCTATCTGCAGGGACATAACTTATATAGGCCGTTCCATTCATTGGAACAAAGTGATGTTCACAAAAACTAGTGAAATTGACCTTCATGAAAACAAAATTTGTGTTTGAAAAATCGTGGTCAAATTCGTTTTCAATAAAGCTAATCGAAGGGAAAGTTGTGCTGTCTAACCCGGAAAAAATTTCATTCACATACATTTTTGCAACTCTGTGAGGAGTGCGCGCAAGGGACGCATCTTGAAGATCCAGCCCTAGCGCTTCCATAATCTCGCCAAAACGTTCAGCAACATAGGTAATTTTTTCCTCTGCTGTTCTTTCAACAGCAGGTTTCTTATAGGGTGTTGGAAATCGCGTTTTTGCGGCTTTTTTTAAAACTTCATCGGGAATTTTTTTTTCAGAAGTCATCGTGAGGCTCCATTACGCTTTCGTGTTGCAGAATCGTGCAGGTTATTGTTTCATAGTCCCTACTTTAGCTTTGCTTTCCAGATATTGCTCCAAAGGACCATCGAAAATATTAATTTTATTGCCTTCGAAGGCGATAATTTTAGTCGCTACTTGATCGATCAAATCGCGGTCATGGCTGGACACCAAGACAGTTCCCTTGTATTCATTCAAACCCCAGGCTAAGGCTGAGACAGCTTCCAAATCAAGGTGATTGTTCGGCTCATCCATGATCAAGATATTATGGTCTGCAAGCATCATTCCTGCCATAATGAGACGTGCGGTTTCCCCGCCTGAAAGCGTTCCGACAGGTTTAAAAGCATCGTCTCCGGCAAAAAGCATTTTTCCAAGCGCGCTTCGGATTTCTTGATCGTACGTTGATTGTCGACGGTTTTTTAGCCAATCAAACGCATTTGCTATATCCGTTTTTTCGACAAGTTCCGCATGGTTTTGCGGGAAATAACTCATCAACATCTGATGACCGTTTTCGACTAGGCCGCTGTCCGGAGCCAAAAGGCTAGCAAACATTTTAAGTAGAGTTGTTTTTCCGCAGCCGTTGGGACCGATAATTCCAATTTTATCTCCGCGGAGAACTTCTAGAGAAAAGTTTTTAATAACTTTCAAATCATCATAAGACTTGCTAATTCCAGTAGCTTTCAAAACGACTTGACCAGGGGCTTTTTCTGTCGGAATGAAACGGATATATGGTCTTTGAATGTTTGATTTTTTAAGTTCTTGAGGTTGTAAACGTTCCATTTCACGTTTACGAGATGTCACTTGGCTGGCGCGTGTTCCTGCACCAAAACGGGAAACGAAATCTTGCAACTGTGCGATCTTTTTTTCCTTACTCTTTGATTCAAGTTCAGCTCGGTCACGTACAGATGTTTTAGCAAAGACCATTTGATCGTAGTTGCCAGGGTAGATGATGATAGTTTCATAGTCGATATCAGCAATATGTGTACATACAGAATTAAGAAAGTGGCGGTCATGACTGATGACAATTAGGGTTCCTTTGTAATCATGCATAAAGGTTTCCAGCCAGCCGATCGATTCCATGTCAAGGTGGTTCGTAGGTTCATCCAGTAGCAAGGCTTGAGGTTCCCCGAAGAGGGCTTGGCAAAGGAGCACGCGGAATTGCATGTCGGTTGGGATTTCGTGCATTTTTTGAGAGATAAATTCGTGAGGAATTCCCATACCTTTAACAAATACTTCCGCGTCGGAATCTGCAGTGTAGCCATTTTCTTCGGCAATGATTCCTTCAATTTCGCCAAGGCGCATTCCCACGTCATCAGACATCTCAACTTCGTAAAGTTCATCACGCTCTCTAAAAGCTTCCCATAATCTCTTATTACCCATCATGACCACATCAAGTACAGGAAATTCAAGATAATCTTCGATGTTTTGTCGCAAAATGCCTACGCGATCAGGAAGGTTAATCGTGCCAGACGTTACTTCTTCTAGACCCATAATCATTTTTAGAAGAGTTGTTTTACCTGCTCCATTTGGGCCTGTAAGACCATAACGGTTGCCCGCATTGAAGGTAATTGTCACATTTTCAAATAAAATGCGACTGCCGAAACTTTTGGAAATTTTGCCAAGTGTGATCATAAAATCTATGGATTTTGAAGTTAAAATATACAGCGAAATATACTATGTTTGGTATATTGCTGTACAGAAGATTTCAAAGACACAACAGGCTACAAGTTTGTTGGCTTGGCAAAAGTAGCTCGACGCATCTATCACGCTATTCATGTACACGTTTTTTAAAATTAATCTATACTTAGAGGTTTTTTAAATATCAGGTTAAAGCAGCTTTCTTTAAGTGCAGATACTTAAGTATCAATTGTCACGCCGTTCTCAATAATCTTTGCGGTCTTTGGATATGCCAGGCATATCACATTAATCCATCAAACTGAAAGGAGTTTGAAATGTAAATTACACGTTCTACATTTAGCTGCGCGTGGCGTAGAAGGGTAACTAACTACGTGAAATACTGCGGTCTCGA
>JACCRY010000078.1 GCA_013813265.1 Parachlamydiaceae bacterium | reverse complement strand
TAAGAAAGTCGCTTAAAAAACTTACCTGCTTCTATATTAATATTTTTTAAACCGGTCTGAATGTAGACAGGATTCTGATTGTCATTTGTTACCCATTTTTTGCCTATTTTGAACCATGCCGCAGATGGTGTAATCGTTCGTCCAAGAAAACCAATGTTGGTTAACTGTGAATTCAGTAGGAAATTGAGCGTCTATTGTCTCTGCATAAGATTCTGCTGTGCAGAATAAAGCAGCGGCAATAAATAGAAGTTTTTTTAACACTAAGGCCTCCAAAAAGTAATTGTTTTTGATCCGTATATTAAGGTGACATAATTAATGTCATCCTTTGAAATAATATTGTATGCACGCGGTGAATAAATCACAAGTAAAAATCAAGATACAGGTCCTTATAAAAGTGCCGCAGGGTTTTCAATCAGACTACAAAAACTTCTTGAAATCTGAGAAGCTAAATCCCCATCGATGACACGATGATCAAAGCTCCAAGAGAAATTGATCCGATCCCCTATTATGATCATCCCATTTTTAACGATTGGCTGCTGATGGATCCTTCCGATGGCTAAGATCGCCACCTCAGGATAGTTGATGATTGGTGTCGCCCAAAGGCCATGATTTCCAATACTTCCAAAGTTACTCACCGTCAATGTACCCTCTTTCATATCGCTCGGAAGCAATTTACTGCTACGTGCACGCTGAATGAGATCTTCGTAACTGCGAATCAATGCTTCAAGACCTAACTTTTCAACTTCTTTCAATACGGGGACAATTAAACCTAAAGACGTTGACATCGCAATGCCGATATTTTGCCTCTGGTGCAAAATGACTTTGGAACGTTCTGCATCATAAGAGCTGTTTAAAATCGGATATTTTTTGATACACACAGAAAGCGCTCTCAAGATGAAGGGCATAAAAGTAATATGTATTCCCTCTGCTTTCGCTTTTAGCTTACTGTTGTCTTTAAGTTGGATCAAGCGCGTCGCATCAGTATCTTCGAAATAGGAAAAATGAGGGATTTTCGCCTTGGATTCCGTCATTTTTTTAGCCATAAGAGCTTTGATCCCAATCAAGGGCTGTTCTTCATCTCCTGGCAGGTGAAAAATTGCAGATTGTCCAGAAACAACCTCTTGCGATGCATGTGGGTGCAGATCCTCTACAGTTATTCGCCCATCGTCACCTGTTCCACGTATACTTGAAAGACAAATTCCTAATTGACGTGCAAGTCCACGAACTTTGGGAGTAGCTAAAATCTGGGTTGAATCTTTCGGAGCCACAGAATTTGAAGTTTTTTTCGAAAATTCTTTATCTATTACTTCTGGTTGCCTTTTTAAAACTGTTGGTTCGCTTTTTTCATCGTGTGAAGGCTCAGGGTCATCATTACCTTCAACCTCAATGTCATATAACGCCTGATCTTTGACCGCAATCCCACCGACTTCTCGATAACATTTTTTTAACACGCCAGGATGAGGGGCAGGTAATTCTACAGTTGCTTTATCCGTCATGACGACGACAACCGGTTCATCTTGCATTAAAACATCGCCAACTTTCTTACGCCATTCGATGACCTCACCTTCGACCACACCTTCGCCAATTTCCGGAAAATTAACGGTAAAGATTTTTCCCATTTTAATACTCCATAATTTCTAAAAGCGCTTGTTTAATGCGTGGAGCATTAGGCAAATATTCCTGCTCAAGTGCATTTGGAAAAGGAGTATCTAGTCCGCAGCAACGTCTTACAGGAGCTTCCAAATTTAAAAAGCACTCGTGGGTAATTTTCGCAACCAATTCTGCTCCAAAACCCATTGTCTGTGGAGCTTCATGCGCAATGACACAGCGACCTGTTTTCCGCACAGAGTTGTAAATGCATTCGATATCTAGTGGATTCAAGGTGCGTAAGTTGATGACTTCTACATCGAGTTTGTTGCTTTGATGGAGTTCCATCGCGGCTTGCATGTTTTCATGATGTTGAGCTCCCCAACCCAAAAGCGTCACTTGAGCGCCGTGACGCGCAATGTGTGCTTGTCCAAAAGGGATGTAATATTTTTCCTCAGGCACTTCTTCCTTTAAGGCGCGATAGAGGCGCTTTGGTTCGAAAAAAAGGACCGGATCATTACTTTGAATGGCTGTAAGAAGCAACCCTTTAGCGTCATAAGGTCCGGATACGAATACGACATGGAGTCCAGGAGTATGCAAAAACTGCGCTTCTGGAGATTGAGAATGATAAAGACCGCCGTGGATACCTCCACCGTATGGAGTTCTGATCACCAAAGAGGCGGTATATTGTCCTCCGGAGCGATAGCGCATCTTTGCAAGTTCATTAACAATCTGATCATAAGCAGGAAAAATATAATCGGCAAATTGAATTTCACAAATAGGTTTGAGGCCTTTTTGTGCCATTCCGATTCCTGCTCCGATGATGCCTGCTTCAGATAAAGGAGTATTAAAGCAACGTTCCTCTCCGAAGGTTTTTTGCAGTCCCGATGTGACTCGAAATACCCCTCCGAAGGCACCAACGTCTTCTCCAAAGGTCAAAAGTTTTGTGTCATCAGCAAATGCACTATGAAGTGCATGATTGAGAGATTGAATGATATTCATGAGAGGCATATTTTTTTCCTATTCATTTTCTTGTGCAGAACGAATCTTTTGAATAAGGTCGACTTTCAAATTGTAAAGGGATTTTTCCATACCGACATAATATTGATGCGGATTTAAAAAGCGTTTAATTCCATCAGGAAAAAGGTTGAGTTCACTTTGAGTATATTCACGAATGGAGTTCAGTGTAGGTATCGAGAAAACACGTTCTCCATTGCGGAAAATGGGAACTAAAAGATCACGACTTTCACAATCGTTCTTGATTACTTTTTGACGAGTTGGATCAAAAGGATCGATTGCCCGATATCCTTGACTAAAATCCATTGGAACATCATAGATCATATCACAAATATTTTCGCCTTTGGAAAAGAAGCGACGTACTTGTAAAATTCCTGGATTCGTTATTTTGGCCATCTGTTCGGAAAGTTTTAGCTTATACGTCCAGGGTTCTCCCGGATTTCGAATTGCTGAAAGTTTGTAGACCCCATCAAGTGCAGGCTGATCTCTTGCAGTCACTAAATTTGTCCCCACAGCCCAAACAGAAATTTTGGCCCCTTGACGTTTGAGTTCGCTAATAAGTGTTTCATCGAGCTCATTGCTGGCAATGATTTTGGTTTCTTGGAAGCCTGCTTCATCAAGCAATTGCCTTCCCTTAATACTGAGATAAGCAAGATCCCCGGAGTCAAGTCGTATTCCTAACAGTTTTTTTCCTCGCTCGCGTAACCATTGACCGACGATGATTGCCTTTTTAATTCCTTCAATTGTGTCATAGGTATCTACAAGAAATGTCGATTGATTTGGTATTGTTTCAGCGAAAGCTTGGAAAGCTTCTAGTTCATCATCGAAGGCCATGATCCAGCTATGTGCTTGGGTGCCCGTAACAGGAATCCCATACATTTTTCCTGCAAGAACATTGGATGTTGAACTACAGCCGCCGATATAGGCGGCGCGGCTTGCTGTTAGAGCTCCGTCGACTCCTTGAGCTCTTCGAAGCCCAAATTCCAAGACAGGATCCCCTTTTGCGGCTATGCACATCCTTGCAGCTTTTGTCGCAATGAGTGTGGGGAAGTTGATTAAATTCAGCAGAGGACTTTCAAGAATTTGACATTGGATGATGGGACCTTGAATGCGCAATAAGGGTTCATAGGGAAAGACGACAGATCCTTCAGGCATAGCGTCAATATCGCAGGAAAACTTTAAGTTTGCCAGATAATCAAAGAAACGCGGTTCAAATAAGGGTGTATTGTCACTACTTTTTAAACTTTCAAGATAAGTGAGGTCAGACGGATCAAAGTGGAAATTTTCAAGAAAGTCAATAACATATTCAAGACCGGCTACAACAGTAAACCCACCATTGAACGGGCGCTTACGAAATGAAAGATGGAAGGCTGCTTCTTTTTTTTCGAGTCCTTTTTTCCAATAACCGTAGGACATTGTGAGTTGGTAAAGGTCGGTTAAAAGAGAGAGTGAAGGGCCGTAGAGGCGGTATATTGACCTTTCAGAAGATGCAGGCTTATTAAAGGTCATCGTAATATTCCAAGAAGTGTAGGTTCTTAATGGAAATCTAACAGAAAAAGTATGTGAAGTCAACCTAGGCTGTGTGCTTTAAAAATGGAATTTACGGATTGATGCATACGTATAACTCGGAGAGGTAGGTTCCTCTTTCTGCAACTATAGTCTTTGCCTTTGCTTTAAATCTCGTTAAGGCCCCCAGAGGGGCGGCATTAGAAAGCTGCGTTTAGACTGATGTAAGGCCCTGACAAGGCAAAATTGCTCAGGTGCCGATGAAAGTCTGATCTTTTAGAGGGTTTAAGAACCTGGTTACTAAACTCTGTAGACTGAATAGCGTTTATAAATACTTTTGCTTCATAGCCTGCTTCAAGCTTAATTGTATTACTACACGATTCAAAAGAATAAACTAATCCTAGACGTCCTTCAAATGCAGGAATAACTTGAGACCTATGTTGTTGTCGGATTTTCTGAGAGTTTGCAGTCTTGATCCCAAGGTGTTTTGAAGAAGTTGAAATGGATTTAAATGTTGTATGACTGTTTATAGACCCGACAAGTATACTTGCAGTTGCTCCACCGCTCAGTTCAAAGCCAGCAGGCAGGGAATAAGCAAAATCGACACCTAGCTGCGGGCCTAACCCCCCAAATGTGCTAGGAGCATTAATAGAACGCGAAACAGTTCTATGATCATTAACATATTTGGAGGTTAGGGTTTGCTTTATCCGTGTTCCATTTAGTCCACCATAGAAATTAGCTAAAAGATAGTCGCCAAAACTAACGAAGATTCCGCCATCAAGTTTAATTGCATCATATTGAAAATGTGATTTTCCTTTGGCTTTCGTAAATAGGGGTGCATCAGGACCAATTTTAAACATAGTGCTGATTGGTCTATGATTGCTAACATGCGCGATTTTCGAATTGGAATCTTTGCAATGTAAATGCTCCCAATTTAATTTCAAGTTGGTCGTCCTGATGCGAGGGATGTATGAGACACCTATATCAAATCCAGCATGATAACCTGGTTTAACATCATGAATTTTCCAATTTTGAGAAGAGCGGGGAAGTGGGTGTACTTCAGTAACGTAGTGTAGATTTCCTTCAGGTTTTAGAAAAAGTACCCTGCCTTCAATTGTAAATGTGTGAGATTGAGATGAAAGAAAGACCGCTATATTAGGGCAGTAGTCATCATAACACTCTTTCCCGAGAAGTGAAAATGAACTGAGAACAAAGCAGCTAAATGTTAAAATTTTAATTAGATTCTTCACTCTTTTCCTTTTTCTTGAGTTTTGATAAAAGTGTGAGAATGCACTTAAAGGGCTATTTTATCAATTAATTTTTCAGATGGGTTGTTTAAAGGATTCCAGGACTTCAGTTAGAGCTTCAGGCTCAAAACTAAGTGATCCAGAAAATGCGGTGTCGAGAGAATAAATTAAAAATAATGGAAAGGCAATTGCAGCTGCTAAAAGGCAAGCGAGCAAAAGGTGAAGACCTCCAATTTTATCGAATGTAAACATGGACAAGAATGCGACAATTAACATTCCTCCTAAGATAAGCATGGTCCACATTTCATTTCCTAATGACTCCTCCCCTCCAAGCAGTCGCGAGATACGTGCACTAATCGAATCGTTTAACTTACGAATGGATTCAGCATAAAAAATCTCTTGCTTTGAAGAGTTAAGCTCGATGTTATAATAGCTATGCCAAACATCATTTAAGAATTTAGTTGTTGTTGGGTGAGGTTTTCCTTTAGAAAGAACTGCCCATTCAACCTGAATAATGCTTTTGCAATAAGCTATAATTGCCAATTGAATTGTTTTTTCATCCTGTTTTTCAAAAACTGCGGCATCTCGATAAAGCTCAGATAGATAAGCAGCTTCAATTCTAATTGTTTCTCCGATTTTGTCAAAACGCTGCTGAACATTAACGACAGTGAAAGCCAGTAGGACAGAATAGAGAACCCCGATATTTGTAAAGACAAATCCTGAAACGTCGTGATGCCCCTTGAGGTCTTTTAAGTCCCCTTTTTTGCGCATTGCAAAAATGGCTAATATAGCGATAGTTGTGAAGAGTAAGATGACTAAAAGAATGCTTGCCCACCAGGGAAATTGTTCAAGAAAAAAAATAATTCCTTCATCTGTTTTCCTATGGCTTAATTTTATGGTATAATATAGATAATGCCCGATTCACAAGGCTGTTGCAACCGTTCATTGTGGTTGGAGGGGCCATGTATGTAATATATATGAAAAAGTTATTGCCGCTATGATCAAAGCGTATGGATCGAACCCTGCTGACTTGCATGTGGGAATTTCACCCAGTCTAAGTCCGCAACATGCTGAATTCATCAATTACCGAAAAGAATTTCCTGAGTCATTTTGGCAGTTTCGTGTCAAAGAGCATCATTTTGATTTATGGGCCCTGGCTATTTGGCAGCTGAATCAGGCTAATATCTTAAGCAAGCACATTCAAATCGCTGAAATGTGTACCTATGCAAATAATGTGGATTGTTTTTCTTATAGGCGTGGACAAAGAACTACCGGTGCCCATGGCACCGTGGCAGTTCTTTGTGCTTAATTAAGCTCCACGCATTTGAGAGTCCTTAATTAAGAAAGCTTGTCCTTCTGGAGTTAGTCCTGTAGGAATGCCACCTTCATTATATTTAACTAAAGGCACTTCTATTTCATGATTGTCCGTATCAATCATCGTAACTAGGGGGGGTAAAAAGTTTAATGGAATACGGTTAGCTGCCCAAGAGCCTGTACCCCATTTGAAGCCAAAAACACCTGTACTCCTCGCTGTGGCATCTAAGCCGTGTGTGCGAAGATTTTCAAATACTTTCATTCTAAATTCAACTACTTGATTATTGATTTCAAGATCATTATTTATTATTGGCCCTATCCAAACACTCTGTACGAACTCATCCTTATCGTTTTCAAAATTTTCGGCTACAATGTAACTGATTTTATTTAATGCAGAAGTTAATGACGACCACTGAGTAACCATCTCAAAAAGGTTTGCTCCGACTTTTTCCATTTCAGCCATGGCTGTTTTCACAGCAAAAAGATATCCAGTTCGATCCAATCCACTTTTGCAATTTATAAACCCTAAAACTCCAAGACGGGAATTCAATAATTCAATTGCCATATTTAAGCATCCACGATCGAGCTCTTGTCCTTCGATGTCTAATTGATCTCCCAAGATCATTTTCATAAGTGCAATTTTTTCTTGGACTGGTTTTAGGTTATCCCATCCACCTTCATCAATTTGTGATTGGAGCTGCTGATTTAACGAACTTAGGTCATCATAATAACGTAGTAAACTTATTTTTGTTAATGACCGTGTAGTTTCTATATCTTTTTTAGAATTTGATATTATCGAAAGATCTAAGAAATCGAGAGATTCTCCCATTCCATCAAGATTTAATTCAAAATCTTCAAGATCCTCTTTAAGCCATATAGCCATTCTCGCAAGACCCTCAATATTTTGCTTTTTTGATTCCTTCTCTCCATACAAGAAGATGCCTTCTATTAGGGCGCTTAAAAATTTTCCGATATAGGGAATTTTTCTAATATACATTGTGTAGTCATAGAGCACATTGGTTGGTGTGTTAAGGTGAGCGACTTTATACGCTTTGTTCTCTGAGTTAAGTCGGGCCATTTCACGGTGTTGATTTTCGATCATTTTGCCTTCAGTTTCCGGAGAATTAAGCTGGTGTGAAACAACACGTGCGACTCTATCCTTTATGGGTAAAAGAGCGAGATGCTGATCAACTAAAATATGAAACTGTTGAGATTTCTTTCTTGTATCGATAATTCCTGCACGCCCTGAAATAAATTCTTCTCCATCACTAGCAACATAAATATTTTCTAAATTTGTAGAGTCTTCGTCCTTCAAGGTGCGTAAGCATGTGGGCGAAATCTGATTTGCTATTATTTCTACTTCTTCAGAAAGCGCATCAGCCTCATTAATAGGAGCTAAGTGAATTGTTCTATAAGGAGTAATAGTCATGGGATCAGTAAACGTGGGGCATTCATTGTAGAGTTTTTCTGCGGTAGCTGCTGTCGCTAGTACCTTTTTATCTATACCACCTGTCATTGAATAGTCATCGATTTCTTGTATTAAAGGTTTTGCAGTAAAAGCACCGAAGTTATTTCGAGTTTTAAGAATTTTATCTTGAGCTAACTGCTGCATAGTGGGCTGATCATTAGAAGAGCAACATAAAGCAAAATTCATAAAAACCTCTTAAAATGTTTAGTATTAATCTAATTATATCATATTAGATATTACAAGTAAAGATGTAGATTAAATAAAGAATAAATTCTTTTTCAATAAAGGTTTAAAATATGGTTTTGTCCCACGTTCCGTAATTTTTTTAGCGGGGCTTTGGTCAGCTGCATCACATTGAGCATCAGAAATCAAATTTGTTTAAGCATTCCATTTTATAAACTACAAAAGGATTTTTTTAACACAAAGAAGCAGCAAAAGGCGCAAAGGCACAAAGAAGATTATTCACCCGAATTTTTAGAGCTTGGAGAAAGAAGAGAACACTTAATTCATATATTTTAACAATTTTTCTTTGTGCCTTCGGATATGCCAGGCATATCACATTAATCCATCAAACTGAAAGGAGTTTGAAATGTAAATTACACGTTCTACATTTAGCTGCGCGTGGCGTAGAAGGGTAACTAACTACGTGAAATACTGCGGTCTCGA
>JACCRY010000077.1 GCA_013813265.1 Parachlamydiaceae bacterium | reverse complement strand
TCGCCTCTTTCGAGACCGCAGTGTTTCACGTAGTTAGTTACCCTTCTACGCCACGCGCAGCTAAATGTAGAACGTGTAATTTACATTTCAAACTCCTTTCAGTTTGATGGATTAATGTGATATGCCTGGCATATCCGAAGGCGCAAAGAAAATGCAAAAAGATGGATAATTGAAGTTTAACACCTATTTGTTTCTCTCTTCTATCTGCTTATTGCTGTTCTACGCAATCCTTAGTTCAAAAAACTAGTTTTCTGACAATTAAACCTCTGATACTTGTGAAACAATTATTTATATGTTAAAATGCAAATAACGGGTGATATTACAGTATTACTTTAAAAAATTGCTTATTTAAAAATAATTTTTGATGTACGTTTTTTTTAGATCTTTTAGTCATTTTTCTCAACAATTTATATGAGTTGAGTATGATAGATAAAAAACAACAAATAACCCCTCTCGTAAAGGGATTGAATCGCCTATCTTCAGACAACATGAAACTACAATTTTGGGGCGTAAGGGGTACAGTACCTGTTGCGGGAAAAAAAACAGTCCATTACGGAGGTAACACTTGCTGCGTTTCACTAAGAATTGGAAAGGAGTTATTTATTTTCGATGGCGGAACAGGGATCAGAGAACTTTCAAATTATTTGCTAGCACAAAATCAACTACCCATTTCTGCCAAAATATTCATTTCTCATCCACATTGGGATCATATCAACGGTCTACCTTTTTTTTGTCCCTTTTACATGATAAGTAATAAGTTTGAAATTATTTGTTCAGATCATCCTACCCTAACAACAGAACAAATCATTTTTAGCCAAATGAATCCTATTTATTTTCCAGTAAGCAACAAAGAGTTTCTTGCAGATATCAAATTTCGCCCGATTAAAGCAGAAGTGTTTATGCTTGACGACGTACGTGTACAGTCAATTTACCTGGCCCACTGTGAACTTTGTCTAGGTTATAGAATTGACTACCAAAATAAATCATTCTGCTACATATGTGACAATGAACTTTACTTAGAAACAAGCCCGCATTATTCCCAAAATGATTTTGAACAACTTTTAGAATTGGTGAAAGAGTCAACCTATCTCGTTATAGATTCAACATACACGGATGAAGAATATGCCTCCAAAGAAAATTGGGGGCATTCTTGTATAAGCCGCGTTACCATTCTGGCGGACCAAGCTAAGGTAAAAACATTGTGTTTATACCATCACGATCCCTATCAAACTGATTTAGATATAGAAAAAAAGCTCAAACAAGCAAAATTCGCGCTCAAGACCCTTAGATCAAAAACACGTTGCATCTGCCCAAGAGAAGGTGATAGCCTCACATTTTAAATCAAAGCTGCCTTGCACACGACTATCTCCCATACAGATCGATAAAATTCCCTTACAGCAGGATTGCTTACATTATTTTGCAAAGTTTTTTTGATTAATTCACGCTATCGATGTGAAACGCATGCCGCTGCTTTCTAAGATGTAGATGCTTTCCATTGACTTTTGCAGCGAAAACTTTTTCTAGGTCTTCATAGCTCTGCATTTGCCGGCATTTGAGCAGCTTCTCGCTAGCAGCAATGTCAGTTTGCATACCAATCCCCTCTTCTATTGGGGAACTTGTCAAAGGGGTAAAACAGATAAAGGGCTCGTAAAGATAATCATAG
The DNA here is from genome assembly GCA_013813265.1 of Parachlamydiaceae bacterium. Taxonomy (GTDB): domain Bacteria; phylum Chlamydiota; class Chlamydiia; order Chlamydiales; family Parachlamydiaceae; genus JACCRY01. The sequence continues at coordinate 7,658 of JACCRY010000077.1, read as the reverse complement.
GGAGTATCAAGCTATAGCGATTGTGAGCCTAATATGCTTTTTACCTCGGAAGCTGCGGATTACAAAGAACGTTGGAAAAACCCCTTTGATCCTCAGGCAGACATCGTGAATATCAAAGAACAGTATGTTAAAGTACTGAACTACCTACTCAGCGACATGGCCCTCTTTTGTGGAATTGCAAAAACCAACACGCTAGATATTATTGATGCGCTTGTCATCCAAAAGGTTTTCACTCCAGAAAGCGGTTTTCTACTCAAGGAGAGCGTAGCCGCCATTTATAAGATCCGGATCCGCCTGCATTTGCACTACAAAGAGCAGAGAGAAGAGGCCTCTTGCCTTCAGTTCTCCTCTTTTGCAACACTTTCCCCAGAGGAACTCTCTGCATTGGAAAAATGCTACTGGCTCGTATTGCATCCGCTCTATACTTGCTTACGAAACGTTGTAGATCCTTTGAGAAGATCAGATTTTAAAGAAGTTTTTCGTGATGTAGATTTGGTCGAAATAGCCTTTCAAGAGAACCTCTCTTTAAAATCAGAGCCCCTTATCAAACTGATCACTTCTCATCTGTGTCTCATCCAGGCGCCTTCAGAAGTGCATGTTAGGTACTTTTCAACTCTTTCCAGTGGACCCCATGACTTAAGAGAGAGATACCTTGAAATCATAGAAAAAATGAATTCCACTGTTTTTCAGATGCTCCTCCAAATTCCCAATCGCACAGGATTACGCCCTATTTTTCTTAGGAATTTTCAGAAACTCAAAGAAAAACTTTATGAGATTACCGAGCCCCTCAGCTCACAGGTTGAGGGTGAAACGGAAGTTTTGATAGAGGCCCCCCACTTTCAAAAAGCACGCTATTTAAAACCTTGCTTTATCAAACAGATCATGGATGGTGAAAATATTCGATCTATGTATGACAACAGCGCTCACAACGTGAGCTTTATTAACGAAGGTCTTCATTTCAAGCAAAAACCTGCGCACCCCCTGCTGGAATATGCTATCCATAACCTTACCTCTCGCATTGCTGGTCAGCTCACTCCGCCCTCTCTTCTTATTCGCTTTGATGTCCATACCAAAGGAGGGAAAAGAAGTTATCCTCTCCTTCTCTCGCAAACCATTCCAGGAGAAAACTTAAAGGACGTGTGGCAGAAAATTCAAACTAGTCCTCCTAGTCCTCTTTTCACTTGGACCCTTCTTTGTTCTATCCTTACAAAGCCTGGAGGCGGCAGGCTATCGAATTACATCTTCGATAAAGAGCAAAATCTTCACTGCGTTAACAACGACCTCTCGTTTGTGGAGCCGGTCATTTCCTCCTCATTTTCTCGTAGGGTCTATTTCTGCTGCGTTCTCTTTTGTCTTTTCCCCCTAGAGACTCTTCTAGATCAAGAGGTACTGCAACATTTCTTCTTTAAGTTCCCGCCTTAACCCCATCTTCAACACAACAATCTATCTTTCAGCAATAGCACTAAAATGCATCGAGGAAAATCTAGCTATTTTTCAAGAAGATGATACTATTTGTTTTTATGAACAAGGCAACCTCTGTAAAGTGCAATTTCCAGAAGCAAGTGAATGCGTTTTGAAAATTGAAGAACGTGCTCATCGTTACCCTTCATTTATTTTTGAAGAACAAAATCAAGTTACCGCTGAGAAAGTGAACACTCAAGGCCCAGAAACAAAAATCGATCATTCACAAACTCGCACATGCCTTATACAATGATCGGAAAGATTGAAAATTGACAAGCAAGAAAATTTGAAGTAAGTTGACCCTTTGTACATGGATATAAAGCCAAATGACATGGCGTACTAGCCTAAAATTCAAATAAGAAATTCTCAACATCTCAGGAGACACCCAATGGAACCCTTCCCGTTAAATTTTTCCTACAATCCTCATAATCGATTTGTAATCCCTCCCACTAATCCAACTAATGATTCGTTAGATAATGGCTCTATAGATCATTTGCAGGCAGGAAATCATGACTCCCCTAGTCTAAAGCTGAGCAGCTCCTTTCCAATCCCAAATGATCTCTCGACCTTCGATGAAAACAAGATCTCTTTTTCTAATGCAACTCACTACTTTGAAAAAATATTTTTGAAGGAAAATGCGGTCTGGATACATGGGAAGAGTGAAAGATTGAGAAATGTGATCTGCGAAAAATACATTGATGAACATTCCAGCCAATATCAGGGAAATATTTATTGGATTAATGCTGAGGGATCTTCGAATGCGTTCATTAGGCAAATGAAAGATTTAGGCCTTAAGATAGAACCTAAATGGAAATCAGCATTTCCAGAAAATTATCCCCAAGCTTTTGAATCACACTTTGAGGGAAAACCTTATTTGATTATTCTTAACGGGGTTACCATCAATCATTGGACATACATTGTTGAGTTCCTCAAAGAAGGAAGAGGAGATAATCATCATTTTTTTATCTCTTCTAAAAAACTGCTTAATGAAAGAAGCATAGTGATCGTTGAGGATGAGAAGCAAGAAATCTCAATAGAAAACATTAAGAAAAAGAATCCCCTTCTTACCGATTCTTTACGCATCCTCTCTCTTCTTTCTTACCACTCTTTGGATCAAAACGTCCTTAAAATGATTTGTCCAAATCTAAGGTTCGAAGATTTAAAAAGCCAAGGCTTAATTAGAGGTAATATTGACTCATTTTCGATTCATCAAGATGTGATAGAGAGTTTTTTACAAAAACCAGAAACCTCTAACGCGAAACTTTTGGATACAGACTTTGATCAGCTGGTTGAATTATTTAGAAAAATACTAGACTCTCCTCTAAGAACCACAGACCAAGAATGGGCGATTCCTCACATTTTGACTTTATTCGAAAGACTCAGCAATCTAAAAGATTTTGAGCTAAAGAAAAAAAGCGAAACCTTGGTTACTTTAGGTTCAATGGTTTTAGATATCGGGCATTTCTATAGTCAGAATGGAGATCCTATTCGCGCCCAAGAGGTCACTTGGTTGCTGAAAGACATGCTAGACAGATTTATAAAGCAAAATACGGTTGTGGCTACAGACTTTAAAAAAATCCACCCTCACTTACCTTACCTTTACCTCAATACCCTTTATCAGCTAGGAAGACTTTATTTTTACTGTAAGATTTCAGATGAGGAGCTGGGTTCACTTGCCCTATTAACTCATGCAAAAAATCTTTGCGAAAAAATAATGGAGAATGGAAAAAAACCTCTTCTCCTAATGCTAATTGAGCGAAATGGTCTTTTATTCCATCTTAAAGAGAATAAGCAATTTGAGGAGGTTGTTGTAGGGTATAAGAAATTAAAGAATTTACCTGAAATTTATTTTGAAGTCGATTATAAACAGAAAAAAATTACGACAAAATCTTTTAAAGAAGACTATCAGCATCAAGCCACTTGCTTAAAGTATATGATTGACGCCAACTTGGAGCTACATAAATATTCTACTTTGGAAGCGTTAGATCAATCTATTGAAAAGGAAGTCCTGGAACTACAAAATTTAATACCCAAGCTCTCCAACCAAAACCAAGTAGACTCTTGGATTTATCTTTCCAAGCTTTACTTAAAACAGGATAAGATCGATTCCTGTTTGGCACAACTATTTAAAATTTTCTCAGAAGCGACACCTCATCAGCAACTCGCTATCTTAAAAACGGAAATCTCTTGTTATGAGAAAAGAGGGAAAAGCAAAGAGGCCGCAGAATCTGCTATGAAATACCGTAAAATTGCTGAAAATTATTATTCTGAAGGGCAAAGAGAAATTTACGATACGTTGGTTTACGAATGGGAAAAACAGTCGAAAGATTGGACAATTGAGTCTTTAGGAAACTTTGATCGTTTTTTGCGGAATTTTACAGGACAAAACGATATAGGGCTTTCACACTACTGCATTCAAAACTCTAAGTTCATCATTAAATCTTTGCATTCTACAGAAAAAGTCAAAGATTTACATAACTTGCCTGACTGTATTTCTGTTAATACAGAAGGGAATTTTGAAATTCACTTCGACAAGAAAATTCCAGAATACTTTACGCCAGTTCAAGAGCCTATACCAGAAAAGAAAGAAGTGTCGTCACCAACTCGAATAACGATGGAGATCATTCAAGAAGATAGAATTATTTTAGATGCAGGAGAAGGAAGAAAACTAACCCTCGCAAAACCTCTAGCCGATTTCATCAAAATGCAAGGGGATTGGAAAGAATTGAAAGAAACATTGGCGTTGTCAGCAGATCCTGCTCTTAGTCCCCTTATGACTTCTCAAAGGTATCGACTGTTTCTAGATCGACCTCAAAAATCCGTGGAAAATATAAACATGGACAATAAGATCCAGAATTTTTTCGCTCTTTCAGAAAGTGATGAGTCCTGGAGTGATGACAACCTTGAAGAAGATGAGCTTCAAGAATGCTTCAATGAATTTTTAGATAAAGAGCAATCTCTTCAAACAAAAAATGAACAATTGTATTGTCCAAAGAGCTCCTATCCTAAGTTCTTATCTGAGAACATCGCATCCAAAAAAGACCTTCAAAAAAAAGCAGAGGAAACTAAAAAAATAGCCACTAAAAAGCTTGCAGCTGAAATCAATATTCCCCGGAATGTCAACCATCTTACCGAATCTTTTGTAAAAGAAATGAAGCAAGAAGAATCTACTAATTTGAGAGAGTATGTGAAATCTTATATCGAAAATAAGAATGCCATAGCGGATGCTCATGAAGACCAACAAGAGTCTAAAGGGTATTTAAAACTCAAAAAGGTTGAACAAGAGCTTAATTGGATAAAAGAGCGAGAAGCTTATCTGAAACTCAAACAAGAAAAATTGATAAAAAAAAGGGTGAAGATCTTTGCTCAGAAAAAAGTTGAGCGCTCTTCATACTCTCCGAAAAACATCGAAGAACTACAGAACTCACTTCAGGCTGCAGAGCAGCTTCCCCTTGTCATACAGGCGCGCCCGATTGAACTTATGAGTGACAAAATTCAGGAACATCAGAAAAGTAGTGGCCTATTACATTTTTCTTGTCCACATGCCTTTATTTACCATACTCTTAAGCATCAATCTCCACCTCCATTTACATTTGAGCCTGAAGGACCGGCCTTCTCCCTGGCACAATTTGAAAAAAACGCTCAGACTTACTTAACGCATGCGCGTGAGATAGTAGGTAAAGAGGCAAAAATAGTTTGTTCCATTCCGGATCAATTTAGTGCTTCAAAAACAAACTTTCGTTATTTAAAGTTTCCCATTTCCTCTGAGGAAATGAAAAGGCTATTGTTTTTGGAAAGAGAAATTCAGAAAAATGATCTAACAAAAAAGAAGTTAGAACGAGAAAAAAGCAATAACATCCTTTTATCAAGCGAAAAAATAAAAATACATGAAGAAGAGATAGAGCGAATAAAGATAAAAGTGAGTGCTCTTATACTTGTGCAAAAGCAGCTAGAAAAAGAACGAGAAAGCCTCTATAACAAGTTCAAAGAAGACATTGAAGTTAAATGTGATTTTGTCTCTTTATCTGTCAAAAAATATGATAACAATCGCATTATGGCTTGTTTTTTAACCCATTTTTCTGATGAAACCTGCCTCAATAAACTGCCTATCGCAGAAATTGTTCTGCTTAACTCTAGTGATATGCATGCAGGAGACTCTCAATGATTTCTTCTACTTCTTTTCTTGACTCGTCCCCCTTAAATCCAGTGGATGAAATCGTCTTTGATCTCATTAAATCTAAAGACAACCGCACCTTTTTGGAAAAAAAGGTGCAGCAGTGTCTTAACCAAGGAATAAAACCATCAGAACACGCCCTGCTACTACACTGCGGCTATTCAATTGCCTATGATGCCCAAACCCTAGAAAAATTTAAGGCTCTTGTCTTTAAGAAAGATCCAGAGCTAACCAAGCTGATTAAGATGGCAACTTCCGAGGGTGGGCTTCTCATCAAAATCACTAATCAATCCTTTAAAAAAGATCTAACCGAAAACAAAGAAGATCCTATATTCCAACAAATTCGAGCTAAAGTCGAATGTGGGTATTTTGAAGAGGCGAAAGAGGAACTTGGTGACTACTTACAAGAGTTTATACTGGCTAAAAAGACGCTAAAATCTTTGATAAGTGACGGAAAGTGGGGTGATCACCTCTTAAAGTCGTTTGAAGGGCAAGACCTCGAAATAAGCATCGAGAACATCGAAGATGATCAACAGCCCAAGCCCATCAGCCTCTCAGGCTTTCAGCTCATGAGCGAAATTTACCTTCATGAAGGAAAATTTCCTGAAGCCGCTGGAATCCTTTGGTACATCAAGCAGTTGCATGACGATGGAGTATTCCACAAAGAAATCGATGCGCAGCTCGATGCAATTGAACACACCCTTTTACAGCAAGTCTCCAGCAATCAAGTTATCCCCAAAGGAATCACCCAATCTCATCTTGATCGAGAAAAACTTACACAATTAAGGGAAGTCATTAAAGACAAATACCTTCCAATTCAACTTATCGAGGACACATACGAAAGAGCCAAAGCTCTCCACTGCCTCTATAAAGATACAATTACCAAGGAAATCAAGGCCTTTATCCATAACCTTGCTCAAGATGTCATCGCGCAGATGCAAGACCTAGGTCAAAAGCTCCCTTGTGAATATGCCCTGATTGGCCTTGGTTCGCTTGCTCGGGAGGAGATGACACCCTACTCCGACTTTGAGTTTGCGATTCTCATCGATTCTGAAAAAAATGAAGACAAAAAATTCTTTCGCCTGTTTACAACGCTTCTTAACCTGCGCTTCATCAATCTTGGAGAAACAATTCTTCCAGCCTTAAACATCCGCCACCTGAGTTCGGTGTTTGATGATGTCACTCCAAGGGGCCTTTCCTTCGATGGAAGCATGCCAAATGCCTGTAAAACGCCTCTGGGAAAACAGCTGAAAGAAAAAGGAGACTACGAATTGATCCACACTCCGAAAGGGTTGAGTCAGCTTCAATTTATTGATGCAGAGGAAGGTGAACAGAAGCGCCTTTGGGTCCTAAAACGCTACCATTTGCCAAGTATTTTATCCGCATGCACTTATGTCAGCGGCTCTAAAAATGGATATTCCCTTCTCTTTGACTATCAAGAGAAAGTAGAGTTCATTCTTAAAAGCGAAGGAAAAAAACGTGCTGCAGATCTCATGAAAGACGACCTTGCCAATTTCAAACCTTCACTTGAAGAGGAAAATGCTGGAAAAAATTATAACGTTAAAAAGGACCTCTACCGTTTACCCAACACAATGTTTGATAGCCTTGCGAACTATTTCGGCCTGAAGGCAACAAGCACGTGGGATAGGATTGAAGAGCTTGAGGAGAAAGGAATTTTCACAACGACAGGGGCCCAGGATTTAAAAGAGCTGATCATGCTTTCTCAAGAGTTTCGCCTCTCGACTTATCTTCGCCATGGGAAACAGAAGGATCATCTCGACCTCGACATCCAGAAAATCAATTTAAAGGAACTGTATTATAGGGTGCTTCCTTTTACTGAGACGATGGAAATCTTTTGTTCTGAAATGAAAAATGAAGAACAAATTGCGCAAATTTGTCTTAACCCAAGTTCACCACTCTTCTGAGAAATTTACTCTTTTTTCGTCATACAAATAATTTAACCAATCGCGTAACCCACTAATTTTCAGCCACATGGGAGTTATGAACATTTTAGCCTCCATTT
>JACCRY010000076.1 GCA_013813265.1 Parachlamydiaceae bacterium | reverse complement strand
TAAATCAAATGGTTGCGGCATGAAGTCAAACATAAAATATTGATTTTAAATCTTTTAAGTGTTTTCAATTTGAAAATAAAAGACATTCTCTTACCGTAAATCGATCTAAAAAATCCACAAAGTCGAGACTGTGAACTTGCTTTATTGCTTAGAAAAAATGGCATGATATCTGCATATACAGCTATTCAGATTCTACTGATCTGAGTCTATTTTGGGCGAAACAGGCTCTGCGTTATAAATCTTAATTCCCATATTTACTAATTACACCTTTCTATGAAAGTAAATTAGCTATATAATTACAATTGAAAGAGAAACAATACTGCAACAAATAAGCTTAATAAAGTAAATTTCTTTTTTGAGAGGCTAACATGATAAACCCAATTCATCCTGGTATTAGATATTCAAATAAAGCTATTGGAAGTAAGCCCTTGCATACTTTTAATAATAAGAAAAATCCTGACAAAATAAGTTTAAAAATAGACCCATCAGAACTTTCATTTGATATAGAAAAAAAGGACATAAATTTTACGGCAAAATTACCTTTATCTAAGGACCCCACCATTACCAATAGCTTTTATCAAACGTTAAATAAGGAACAATTTGAAGAACATCAGCGTGAAATCTTAAATATTGGAGAAACATTGCCTATGGTTGTAGAGCTTAGGCAAGAACTTCAAACGAATGGATCCGCAGTGGTATACGGCCCCTCAGGGTCAGGAAAAACTGAGCAAATTGAAATAGCGTTAGGAACCGAGCAAACTTTATTTGACCTTCGTAACGATTTCTTAGAAAATTATTTCGATAAGAATAACATTCCACAAGAAGATAGAAAAAACATAGGAAAGCAATACTACTCTCCCGAAATGAAAAAACATGAACGAACATTTTTGGAGGAAAATAAACAACAAATTATCAACAAGCTAGTGGAAGACGAAAATGAAATCATAGTTATTGATGAATTTGACTTAGCGTCAAAACAAATACTATCAGAAGATGAACTCGCATCTTGCCTAACGACATTAGAAATCGCTAATGAAGTTAGAAAAAGCGGAAAAAAAGTCGTGATGATCCTTCACAATTCTGGTATGCAATCCCCTCAAGTACTAGAAAGTCTTCAAAGGAATGAACTGCTAAAACCTAATTCTAAAGTGGTACGAACAAGTTTTTTAAATGTTAACACTCAAAAAAGAATCTTAAAGTCTTTTAATTTCAGTGAATTTCAAATCGACAGGATTATTCAATTATCTAGCGGTAGCCCGGTAACATACCTTGGCTTTTTAAAAGAATGTGGGAAAAGTGCTTTGGGTAAAACTAGCAGAACACTTGAACGTCCTAAGTTTGAAGAATTAGTAAAAGAATCCTATACCCGTATAAGTTCAATTTGGGATTGGGCTAAGAAGCTTGAAAGCAAAGAAACGGTAGCACTTTTGACCCAATTGGCGTTAGGTGAAATCTCAATCGATGATGAGACGGTCTTAAAAAGTAAAGATACACTTCTGATCACTGGGATGTTGGGAGAAATAAATGGTAAGTTAGTATTACCTAAGATCTCTAAAAATATGATAAAAGATGATTTAAGAAATTCAAGAATTGAAAATAGATATCCAAACAAATACGTTGAAATTCACAATGAAAATGACACGCATAAGCATTTAAATACAGCTCCTAAGGCTATACAAGAGGCTGCAAAAAATGCCTTGTCCTCTTCACCAAGCGTCTATCTAATCGATGATTTTGGAGGCGTGCCCATTATTATCCCCAAAATACCTTCTGCAGTAAGTGAAATTATGCAACATAACAAGAAAATTATCTCAGATAAATTGGAATTGAATAATCTTCCAATGGAGCATTCTTCTACAGAACATCTGAACTGGGCAAATACGGCAGCCACAGCAAACGAATTACATAATGATGCCCAAAATGTTGCTGGATTTTTCTTTAAGGTTGTTGAAGATGCGTGTAGCCCAATTGACGCAAAAATACATGCTGGAGATAATTATCAATTTTTAGTTAAATCTGAAAAAAGCATCTTACAAAAAATAGATAAGTATTCTTTTCCAGGTTCTAATCCTTCAAAAGTGCTGCAAAAAATCAATGATCCTGTACGCGCTACAATCATTTGTGACAACGTAAGAGATTTAAGAGACTCTATCCGAAGATTCCAAATTTTAACAAAACAATCACAAATAAAAACAGTTTACTCAAATAAATGGGAAATGGATTATTCTAATGGATATGTGGGAGTACATGCAAACGTTCTTATGACTTATAACGCGCCAGATGGTTCATTTAGCCCAAGTTCACCACTCTTCTGAGAAATTTACTCTTTTTTCGTCATACAAATAATTTAACCAATCGCGTAACCCACTAATTTTCAGCCACATGGGAGTTATGAACATTTTAGCCTCCATTTGTAG
>JACCRY010000075.1 GCA_013813265.1 Parachlamydiaceae bacterium | reverse complement strand
TACAAATGGAGGCTAAAATGTTCATAACTCCCATGTGGCTGAAAATTAGTGGGTTACGCGATTGGTTAAATTATTTGTATGACGAAAAAAGAGTAAATTTCTCAGAAGAGTGGTGAACTTGGGCTAGAGGAATTTCGTCAAATGGTGATCACTGTCTTGGATTTAGTTAGAGCGATGGCGTACTTCAACAACACATTTGCTGGCTGCTAAAGTATCAATCATGAGAGAAACTTTTTCTTGATTTTCTTGGTCAAGGTTAGCGTCCCACTCGTCCAACAGTAAAACATCCGCTGAAACATGCTCCAAAATCTCTGAAAGGAGATTTTTTAACGATTCTCCGGTGGAGTAATTGTTCGTGTCTGTCAAAAAGGTCAATTGATTTTGGGTAGGCAAGAAAAAGGCTTGTTTATTCAATTTGTCTTTAATTAACATGAGCGCGGTCGATTTTCCAGATCCGTTTTCTCCTCGTAAAGTAAGACGGCAAGAGGATGACGTTTTTTCAAGCAATGCTTCCAAAGAAGCTGTCACTTTTTCTAAAGGCATTTCAAAAGATTCACGTGGTACATTCTTATGTTCGGAAAGTGTAATTTTGGGCCATTTAATTTTTGCTTCCATACGGCCATTGGTACCAGATGTTCCTTCTATTTTACTGTAAATGGCTCGTAATTTACCAATATGCATCGGCCAACGGAAAGCTAAAGAAAGCGTTTGGTAAGTATAGGAAAGGTTCATAAATAATAGAGGCAAAACAACAATGAATGAAGTCAGTTCAACAGGGTTATGTCGATGCATCGCAACGTAGTAAACGACAACGAGCAAAGAGGGGATTGAGGTGATTAAACTGACAACAATAGCCAACATCTGATCAAATCTTTCCAAAGCGACATTAGATTTCATACACGTATCTATGCGCTCTTCTGATTTTTCTTCCCATAGTTTGAAGTTATACTCATTTCCTAAAAGGATATTATCCCACGATGTTAACAAAGATTGACATAGCTCTACTCTTGCTCCCAAAGCTTTTTTAGTCATTTCTTGCTGTTTCTTTCGTTTAAGTTTCATGACGATAATGACGCAGATAAAGCTGATGGCATAAGTCAAACTAAATAAAGGCTCTAAAATAATTGACAAGGCGGCGACATTTAAAAAAACACTTAAAATATAAGTGTAGAGATCCCAAACATAATCAATGAATGCGTGGATTGCTGCCGGACCTTCAGAGGTTAACATTGAAAGCTTTTGTTCTTTTAACGTTTTGTTATTCCACTCCCCAATATTATTCTTATTGGATGAGATAAAAGTTTTAATAAATGAACGCTGAGCTTTCTGTTTCCAGGTGATTTTTAGGATAAAAGCAATACATAAAGGAATATAAGCAAGTGCTAGAGATGAAAGACAAAGAATGAAATAAGGGATGAAATCTTCGCCCTGAGTAATGCTTTGCATGAGCTTGACAAGCCAAATCGTGGAAGATGCTTCAATAATCTGCTGTACTAGTAAAACTACAAGACAACTGATTGCCCATCGATTCGTTAACAAGCCCAAGAATTGTTTGCTAAGAGCAAAATGTAATGTTTTAAGTAAAGAGACGATTTTACACCTCAATCATTAAAAAGCAACTTGCGGAACTAGATGGTCATATTTCCATCCATCTAATTGTATACTCCCCATGTTGAAATAAACAGTCAAGCGATGACGATCATTTTCTGAATGTTGATAGGAAAATTTTACTTGCCAAGCGGCATGAGGTCTTCCTATTAGATCCATTCCGAATTCGGTGTAATTCGGTTGATTTTTACGATCCCATTTACGATTCCATCCATGGCGCATTTGGAATTCAAGAGCCCAAAGCGGATGAAATCGATGAAAAAGATGTAGAAGCAATGTATCGCGTCGATCCGAAAGGGGAGAATTCAGCAACTCTTTTGGACTTCTATAAGCTTCAAGAATAAAGTTTGTACGATCAGCTTTCCGGAAGTCATACTCACTGCGATGACGATATTCTACTGCAAGGGCGGTATTGGCGCTGAAAGTGCACTCTGTCCGGAGATTAAAATGGTCAAGCATGGAATGCTCAAAGTCCCACGCGGTTGTTAAAGTATGCTTTAAAAAAGGAGTTGAATAAAAGTCGAGGGAGGCATACGCCTTTGGAATGGCGCGACTATACGTTTTGCTGTTAAAAAAAGAATTCGCATATAGGTCAAATCTAACAGGTCTATATAGTTCAGCATTCTTTGTTTTGTAGTAGAGGCTCTGCTGGAGACCGAAGCGAAGCATGTTTAATTCGTAGAGCCCATCGTCAATATCGAATATAAAATGGTTATTAGGTTTTGATTTCGGCATTGTGTAGTATTCGTAACGTGCATAAGGAGTGAGTGTGTGTGTGTAAACTAGGCCTTTTTTAAAAAATGGCATCTGGGCATCTAGTTTGAATATCCCAACTCCCAACCAACGATCATTTTTTTTGGGGATGTTACCATGATCATTTTCTTTAGGGAGGTTGCCATAGTAAATGAGTGTTCCGCCGCATTCCGGAGTAATAATTAAAGAAGATACTCTAAAAGGTCGATAAAATTGCTGCACATACTGAATGCGCGGGGAGTGGTAGGGGTCGGGATGGTGGCGAATGTCGCGGGAGTACTGGTAGTCAAGATAAGAGGCCCTAAAAAGTTGGTGAGCTATAATTCCTGTTGTTCCTAAAGTTAGAGGTTTCCAATTGACTCTGAATGTGGGAAGTTCTTGTTTAAGTGTTTGAAAAGTATTTAAGCGCATCGTTGTAAGGAAATTTGCAATCCATGCGTCTGATTGTCGTCTAACCTGCAACATCGTTGCACCTGGATACTGCAGATTTATCCCTCTGTCACTATAATCTGTGGCCATATCTTTGTCGCTGAGCTTGTCGTAAGTCAGGCTTAACGATACTTTATCATTCATAAAGCTATTGGTATAAATTCCTTGGAAACGATAGCGTAATCTTTCATGCGGGTTTGTTAAGGAAGAATCTCGGGCACAATAATTGATCGCTTCAAAAGTTTCTTTATGGTCCTCGGAACGATAGTATGTTTCTAGTCCCAGGCCGGGGCCCCGGGTGAGGCGATAGTCAAAGCGCAAAAAAGTTTTCCAGCGGTTCCAAGCAAAAATTTGGTAGGAAAATTCGACACGAGGCCCTTGACGGCCACCCCAGCGGGCGTTATAACGCACTGGAAAGTTTAATAGGTAGTCTAAATTAACCCTGAGGGATGGGACCCAAAGCAGAGGATAATTATAATATTGAAATTTAAGGTTTCGGACGTGTAGGTCGTGATTAGGGTAGAGCGTTGTTTTATCGGCCGAGAGTTTCCACTCCATTTTCGTACTTTCAGCGGTCGTTAGATAGCTATTAAAGAGAGTGTAGCTTCCATCTGCATGTAGAAAAATTTTTTCTCCACCAAAAAACCAAGGATCTACTGCAGTTTTTCCTTCATAGATGATCCCTGTCTTCTCTTGGAAATCATATTCTAGACGCTTTCCTACAAAGATATAATCGTTAAATTCGATAAGCAGATCATCCTCAGCCTCAATTGTACAAACAGCTTTTTCCTCGACGATTTTGCGTGAATACAAAATTTGTTTCGCCTGAATGCGTATGCCGTCGGCTGTGATCAATCCACCTTTTTCAGTTTTGAGAATTCCATCCTTATATTCAGGATCGCGTAAGTTGACGGTAATTCCTTCGGGAAGGGCGGGCTCTTCGCAGCATATCTGTAGAGGAGTCAGAAGCATAATCAAGATTAAGGGCAGGGACGAAATAGTAAACCGCAGAGCCGCAGAGCAAGCGCAGAGGAACTGCAAACTAATTTTGTAAAGACAAAAAAATCTCTGCGCTTCCTCTGCGTTCTCTGGAGCTCTGCGGTTAATTTCCCTTACTCCGCATCTCAATAATTTAAAGTGTTGCACGAATGAGGAGGCCTGCCAAAGCATATTTGTTCTTCGAGTTTCCATTTTTTATTGCTTCAAGAAGGCAATTGATGCCGTGCTTATCTTGTTTTGTTGTCAGTGCTTCAAATGTCTCAACTAGTAGCCGTGATGTCTCATGCGGAGTGATCTGATGAGCCATCTGGTCATCATTCAGTTCCCAGGGGACAAGAGGCCTCAATTGAATGAGGCCCACAGCTATTTGTTGTTCAAGCCAGGCTGAAAGGCTTTCACTGTAAGGTCCTTCATCTCCAAGTCTATAAAGCGCCAGATTGCAATAATTGCGAATTAAAGGGGCTCCTGGGCGTTGTCGGTATATCCTGAGAAGATCTATCGCCTTAGGAGTTTCAATACTTTCTAATAAGGCAATTGCTGTCGGGACAAGGTCATTTTGTTGCTTATCAAAGATAAGCTTAATCAGAAACAGGAAATCCTCTTCAGGAAGATCTGCAGCGGCGATTAGCAACGATTCTCGAAAATTCAAAGAAAGTTCTAAATCCGTTGGTGAATCTACAAATTGCTGCCTGGCGGAAAATACAGGTTTCCAGCAGATCAGTCCTTTGCCCTGAGAGAGTGTTTTAGTAAAAGCAAGGTCCCGAGAGTCTTTCACTAAAATTTCAGGAAGCAACGTTAAACATCTTACGTCTTGTTGATTTAATAGAGCAATAGAAGCGTTGAGTCTGATCGAAAAATCTGGAGATGTTAAAAGTTTTGCAAGAATTTCTTTATTCTCTGGCAAGTCTCCAAGCATGGCAATCCCAAATAGATCTCCTTGAGCTGCAAGTGTTTGTATCGTTTTTAGCGCTTCTAAATGGCCCAGTATATAAAGAGATTTACAAGCTGCTAATTTAACTGTAGAAATTGTGGTTGTACGGGATAGCTTTAAAAGAAAAGGAAGAGAAGAATCATCACGGAGTGCTCCAAGTGCCAAAGCGCAGGCTTCCTTTTGGGCAAAAGATCCATGAGCAGCTAAAACTTTAATTTTTGGCAGCAGGTCGTCTCTGCCACTTCGGGCACAACTTATGACTGTTTCGATGCGCACGGCTTCTTGTGTATGACTTAGAAGTTTTCTAAGCATTTTTACGGATTCATTGTCATCAACAAGAGCAAAGAGCTGAGGGAATAAAGGCAAGAGTTCAGGATTAACTTTTCCCATTAACGATTCGATGTGGTTTGAAGCTTTGCAGTCTTTTCTTAAGGCGATTTGGTGGAGGGCCTCAAGTCGCACAAGTAGAGAGTTGGACCGTAACCCCTGGAAAATAGCTTTATTGGCATCGTCATGTTGGCAGTGAGCAAGGAGGTTAAGAGCGATAAGTTGCAATTGAGGCAATGGAGAATTTATAGCACGAATTAAAATTGGAAGCACCCGTTCATTCGTTGCTAGGCCAGCGCCAAAAAGGGCCATCAGTTGGGTTTCTGGATCTCGGCTGTGGGCTCCTTGTTCAAGCAAGCTAAGGCCCAGTTGTTGTAAAAATTCGGTGTCGTGCGTTTGGCAAGTTTTGAAATGAGTTTGGTAGAGATCTAATGCTGAGTCGATTTGGCCCTTATGAACAAGATAGAGGGCGTGTTTTGGACATGAAAGCGTCGGACTAGCTGCTGCTGCTAGCAGTGGAAAGACAAGTAGCATTAAGAGTCCGATTAACAAAATACGTGTCATGAGTGGGTTCTTCCTTTTTTTGAAACACAGAGGCACAGAGGGCACAGAGAACGGAGGAAGAGAGAGGAAGTTAACTTGGATTTAATATCCATTAATGATCCTGTGTATACCATCAGTGAGTTTTTCGTTGTGGAAGTTTATAAGTAGTCCAACTTGTAGGTTCATTAGACGTAAATGTGAAAGTGTTTGAGCTTTATCAACAGGATGTATTGTGGTTTTGGCTTTTAATTCTACAATTATCAAATCATTAATTAACAAGTCAGCTCGAAAACCGCATTCCATTTGCATGTTATCATAAAAGACAGGGATGGGCTTTTCTTCAACAACATTAAAACCCCGTTTTTTCAATTCATATGCCAAGCATGTTCGATATGCAGATTCAAGCAAGCCTGGACCTAAACATCGATGAACTTCAATTGCGGCTCCTATTATTGATTGTGTTAATTCGTATCTCCACATGTTGCTCTCTCTGTGTCCTCTGTGCCTCTGTGTTTCTATCTCTCTCTATTTTGAGTTACTAAGATACTGCAGACCTAATTGAGATGCAAGAAATTCGGCATTTATGCGTATGAATTTCTCCAATGTTGTATAACAAAAAAGAATCGGTTACGATCCGGGCTTTTTGGATTACAAGATATAATGAATAAAATAGAGGAGCGATATGGAAAAAATGCGAGTTGAACACGACAGCATGGGGGGAATTAACGTCCCTGAAGAGGCCTATTACGGAGCTCAAACAGCTCGCTCCCTAATTTATTTTAATATCGGCAATGAGATGATGCCCATGAGCATCGTCCGCGCCATCGCTTTGGTTAAATATGCATGTGCAGAAGTGAATTTAGACCTGGGCCTGATCTCTAATGAAAAAGCTGATCGCATCATCCATGCTGCCAAGGAAATTATAGAGGGCAAATTTGATACCCATTTTCCTCTGAATGTATGGCAGACTGGGAGTGGCACCCAAACAAATATGAATGTCAATGAAGTGATCGCTAACCACGCTAGCGTGTTTACAGGAAATTTGCGCGGCAGTAAAGTTCCTCTCCACCCCAATGATGATGTCAATAAAGGACAGTCTTCAAATGATGTGTTTCCAACTGCTATGCACATTGCTGCAGTTGAACAAATTCATGCCACACTTCTTCCTGCAGTACAGAAAATGCGTGATCTCCTACATCAAAAAGCAATGGAATATAAAGACATTATGAAAATTGGACGTACACATCTGATGGATGCTGTGGAACTTACATTGGGGGATGAGTTCTCGGGATATGTTGCACAACTTGATGATTGTCTTACATGGATAGAACAAGCTGTTGAGGCTCTTTACCCTTTGGCAATAGGTGGCACTGCCGTGGGTACCGGTCTTAATGCTCCTCCAGGATTTGGTAGGTTAGTATCTGAAAAAATAGCGACATTAACCGGTTTTCCTTTTGTTTCAGCAAAAAATAAGTTCGCCGCTTTGGCCTCCCATGATCCTTTGCTTTTTGCAAGCGGTACGCTTAAAACACTTGCGGCTGCCTTAATGAAAATTGCCAATGATTTTCGCTGGATGGGTTCCGGTCCACGGTGTGGACTTAATGAGCTTTTCCTGCCGGAAAACGAGCCAGGTTCATCAATTATGCCCGGTAAAGTGAATCCGACGCAATGCGAAGCGATGACGATGGTGGCGATCCAAGTGATGGCAAATGACTTCGCCATCACGATGGCGGGATCGCAGGGTAATTTCGAATTAAATGTCTTTAAACCTATGATCATTCATAATTTTCTTAAATCAGTTCTTCTTTTAGGAGATAGCTGTCGTTCATTTGCAGACCATATGTTGACAGGAGTCCGACCTAACCTTCCACGTTTGGAAATAAATGTTGCGCGATCTCTAATGCGCGTGACGGCCTTAGCTCCAAAAATAGGCTATGACAAAGCCGTCAAAGTAGCTAAAAGAGCATTTGCTGAGGATTTGACGATTGAAGAGGCACTTGCTCTTGAAGATTAAAAGTGTGGGACAGTGGTAAATAGGGGCGTCTATAGCGCCTTGCCGCTTAGTCCAGCTTCTGTCCGCATTCACCATCACAACTTTATTTGTTATTCCTAAAATTCGAGATTTATGCAAAATAGACTTTAACAAAATTATAGATAATGCTATTGTGTTATTTTTGTTTAAATTGTATTTTAAATTAAATACAAATGTTGATATTCACAAATGGCTGTTGAATCAGAGTTTCAAAGAGATCTCTCTAATTCTTAAGCCGCATAAAAAGGAGTTATGAAAATGCCTATTATTATTAACTTAGATTCTCACGAAAATATGACTTTGGCTGAGAAATTCACAGTGCCACTTCGCGGTGTTTTAGGTGGTAGAGAGATCGCCATTCTACGCAGCCCTATTCTTGTAGGTAACCCTCACACTCAAGGTTTTTCTATAGTCGACGCTCCGGACAAAGCTATATTTGAAGTATGGCAAAGAGTTTTGCTCGGCATTATTCTATTTACCGTAGCTTCCCCTTACACCATTATTGCTGCAGTTGTTCTTGTTGCACCGCCCATATACACGGCCGTTGCTGAATACTTTTCGAGCCAAAGCGATTTGGAAAAAGTTGTCGAAATTTCAGATGAAGAGTTAAAGAAGCCAGTCAGAGAAGATGCAAAGGTTAAAGATTCTTCAAGTTCAAGCGAAGAGTCAAAGAAGTCTTCTAAGGAACAAAAAAAAGTCAAGACTCAAGAAGAAAGTCGTTCTCTATCAGTTGAAGAAGAAATTCGGTCTTTTTCAAGTAAAGAAGAAAATGTGTCATCTTCAAACAAAGAATCCAAAAAGTCTCTTTCGAAAGAAGACGTGAAGAGTAAAAATTCCTCCACTGAAGAGGAAAGTAAAGAAGTTAAAACGGAAATACTAAAGAAAGACAGTGCTATTAAAATCGAAGATCGAGAACGCCTCACCCCATCCCGTGTTTATATTGGGGAAAGCAGAAGACTAACAGACATTGATCTTCAAGCAATTAATTTTCTGGAAAATTCATCCCGAGAAAAAACTATGGAAAAGATGGAGCAACACTTTCAATTAAAAATCAGAACATGTAATAAAATTTTAACTGACAAAGAATTTCTTACGCTTAGAAAGTCATTAGTCGATATTCTTCGACATCCAACAATTATTCGGGTAGAAAATGATACGATGTGTCTGATGTGTTTGGCTATCCCTGCTTTGAAAGGAGCGAATTCCGAGGAAATGAATGAAAAAGCTGCGATATTTATTATGTTTGATGTTATAGAAGGTAAACCCACTAATACCTGCGGCCAACTGTTGTGGAGTTGCCAACAAGGCGTGGTATGCCAAAGAGAAATAGTGGGGGCCATTATCGAAGAACAATCCCTTGAAGGTAATATTTTCCCCCAACTTTTAAAAAATGAAGCTGTTACAGTTGATGGATATATTTATCAAAGAATGATTGAAGAGGATGATGAAAGTACTTCAAGTGAAGAAAATTCTCTATCTGCTTCGGAAACGAATTCTAGTGAAGGCATCGACTTTACAACTATTTTTGGTGAAGCTTCCAAACCTGGAGCTTCTTTGGATGAAAGAGATAATTCTATATCGGAATCAGATGAAAGCCAAGAGACTGAATTACCTTCAAGTGAAAAAAATAACTATCGACTCTCTACATCAAGTGAAGAAGGAGACAATTCTGTTTCGAAATCAGAGGAAGAACAAGATAAAGAAATTCTGAGTCAGAAGTAATTAAAATCTGAAAAAAATCTAACTGAAAAGAGTGTGAAATAGTTAGTTTTTAAAATTTCTCAACTGTGCCCATAGCTAAGGTTTCCGAAGCTTTGGGCACACCAATTTAATCTACTACATGGCTGCTTCAAGGCAAAAGATACTTCTTGAACCAGTCTTTAGCTTTTCTGGCAACCTCCTCCAGGCACCCTGGTTCTTCAAACAGGTGTGTAGCATTCGGGATGATTTCAAAACTTTTTAGGCAGGTCAATTTTTCATAGGCTTCTTCATTTAGTCCAATGACTCCAAAATCATCTCCACCCACAATAAATAAGGTGGGAGCTTTTACCTTCCGCAATACAGGCATGGCCAAGTCGGGACGGCCTCCACGCGAAACAACTGCCTTTATTTCATCTCCAAAAATGGAAGCAACATATAATGCTGCTGCCGCTCCTGTACTGGAGCCAAAAAGCCCTATAGGCAATTTAATTGTTTCAGGCTCCTTAATTAGCCAGTCAATAACCATTCGTAGGCGTGTGTTAAGAAGCTCAATATTAAATCGGGTTTGATAAATTTCATCTTCTTTTTTCGAGAGAAGGTCAATTAAGAGAGTTGCCAGTCCACCTTTATTTAAAACATCAGCTACAAAATTATTACGCGGAGAAAATCGGCTACTTCCACTGCCGTGGGCAAAGAGAACAAGCCCTTCAGCACCGTCTGGGACTTTAAGCCATCCTTCCAAAACTACCTGTGCTTCTTGAATATGAATCAATTTTTCCATCGTACTTTCTTCCTTGCTAAGTTTTGAAGCGCGAAGACTTGTCTACATTCTGTGAGCCCTCGGCCTGTCTACTTGTTGAGGGTGCCTGACGCTAAGAGTAGCGAGCGTTAAGGGTTCGCGTAACTGGGCATTCCGATGCGGTTGAGGAAAAGATTTACCGCAGAGCCCCAGAGAACGTAGAGGAAGCGCCGAGGCACATTAATTTAATATAAAAGAAGTAGAGCTTCTGCCTCCTTGGCTACTTTTGAATGAAATCTCTGCGTTGCCTCTGCGTTCTCTGCGACTCTGCAGTAAATCATTTCTTTAATCATCTCGGCATCAAAATTTCCAGTTACAGATGGTTAACGTGCGCTCCTTTAAGCGTCCGGCGCCGGTGACAAGTCGAAATATCGACAGCGAACAAAATAAAGTCAAGTCTACCCACTTCAAAAAAAGGATAAATAACTGCCTTACAAACCAGATGTATTTGATCTTCGATTTTATGAAAACCATTTAATTTTGTGAATTGATGTTCTCTTAACTATGTGTTTGAAAGGGTGATATACAATTGACTTAATTCTTTCTGAATCTCCGGTTAGTCTTGCTGCCACAATTTTTTTTTCCAAAAAGCAAGAATTACTAGAATTTGCTTTTATGTTATTGCAGGTAATGCTATGCTATACTATAAATAGATTTCATTTAATTATTAGTTGAAATTTTTTGTTTTCTTTATAAGAATGTTTTAGCATTGGAACCGAAAAACTAAATGCCGTTTTTCTTCCTAAGCTTTAGATTAAAAGGAGTTACGAATGTCTATAACAATTAATTTAGATTCACAAGAAAATATGACAAAAGCTGAGTCATTCACCAAGCCTCTTCGCGGAGTATTGGGCGGTAGAGAGCTCATCACAATTTCAGGTGAGCAGCATGTTCCTTTAACAGCTATCTATACAGCATGGGAAAGAGCTTTGATGGGCATTCTTCTGTTTACTGTAGGTTTGCCTTACACATTTATAGCAACAGTTGTTTTAGTTGTACCCCCATTATGCACCTCGGTTGCTGCTTACTTTGCAGATCCAGTGGAGCAATCTTCCAAGGAAATTGTCATAACTTCACATGAGGAGGAAAGAAGTCCTCTTAAGGAAGATGAGAAAGTAAAGTCTGAAAAAAATAACGTAAGCCAACAGCTAGACGAAGAAATTAAAACTTTATCGAGTGAAGATTCTCTTATGTCTACTTACGAACCAGACATGGTACTTTCAAATTCTTCCAGTGAAGAGAAGATCAAAGAAGTCAATGCGGAAATTAAAAAAGAAAATAGCTCACCCATTATGTCCAATCAAGATTTGATAAAAACACCACATGTAAAAGAAGTAAGAAAAAAATTGGATTTGACCCCTGATGATCTAAGGGCTAAATTTATTTTAAATGATAATCGTAAAGGTGAAGCGATATCAGAATTTGGTAACCAGTTTAATCTTGAATTGATTTCGTGTAAGAAAGTTATTAATGCTAATGAATTTGTTTCTTTGAGAAAAGCATTAATAAACAATCTCGAAGGTGCGACAATTTTTGTGATGCATGATAATAAGAAGTGTTTGGCTATTCCTGTTGTGGCTAGAGAAGTTGGTGAAGAAATTGACCATAAAGCTGCAATATTTATTAATTATAACTTTGTATTAAATAAGTCAATATATGCTGGTTGCCAGCTTTGGCAGAATTTATCCGAGGAGGCTTCATCTTGTTCTTTAATAACAATTTCATCACATGTGAAGGATGAGAGTTTTAATATTTTTGAGAGATTAATTAAAAATGAAACTGTTGAATTTGCCAATTGGAATTACAAACTAAAGGTTTATGAAGAGGAAATTCAAAATTATTCTCTTTCTGGTGAAGAAGAGGATTCTCTCTCGGAATTAGAAATAAGCTCGGGGACTAAAACCAGATCAATTGGAGATGAAGAGCATATAGCTCAAAGCCATGCTTTTCAAGAGTTATAACTTCACAGCCAGCTAAGTATCAAATCTTTCAATTACAGGGGGGGGACTTCCCCCCTTTTCATGGGTGGATTGGCTGTGACACCCTCAACAACTTCTCACTCTAAAATAGGGTAAACAACTACTTCACAACCCACTTTTATTTGATCTTCGTTTTTATGGACACTGTTTTGATTGTATGTAGGGATGTTTCTTTTACAATGAGTTCGAAAGGGTCAATGTAGATAGATTCACCTGTTTCTGGATGATATCCGAGTTCGGTCTCAATGAGTTGCGCTAAAGTTAGATCTCTATCATCGGCAAGTAGTACGTTAAACTGATTAAAAAATTCATCTACAGTTAATGTCCCCAGAAAGGTACGGTCAATTACAAATCTTTTAGATGACCGATTTCTGCGGGCACTATTTTCTGTAGGAGGTGTTTCCCCAAAGATCTCTTCAATCACATCGTCAAGTGTGATGAGCCCTATGGCATATCCTTGAGGATCTAGAATGATGGCGACTTCTTGATTATTATGCCTAAATTGTTTGAGGATATGGGTCAGCTTGGTATTTTGGGTGACAAACCATGGAGTACGACCAAATTCGCGTACCTTGCGCGTTTCTGTGGCACGTAAAAGGTCTCGCGGCAGGACAATGCCAACAATATTATTCCGGTCATTATGGTAAATAGGTAGATATTCGACTTTTCGATCTTTAAAAAGTTTACGCGTTTGCTCAATTGTCGCAGTGGAGGCAACGATAGGAATTCGATCGATTGGGGTCATAATTTGGCTTGCTTCTTTGTGGCGCAAACTGAAAATGTTTGAGGTAATCGCATTAAATTGTTCCCGATCGCTTGCATAAATCTGATCCTCTTCTTGTTCTTCAAGAATTTTTTGCAGCTCTTCTTGCGTTAAATAGATCGCAGTTTTGACCTTATTGCGGCTAATGATAGCATTTAAAAAGGATGTCAAATAGTCAAGGAGCCATAGGATAGGTGTTAAAATTTTTGCTGAGGTATACAGAATGGGAATTCCTAATAAAGCCATATGCTCAGAGTGGCTACGAGCGGCAAACATGGGAGCAAGCTCTCCAAAAATCAACACAATAAGTACCTGACTTAAGGGAGCGAGGTCAGGGCTTATTCCGATGGCTTCATGAAATTCGCGGGCAAATTCAGAGCCGGCAAACATAGCCACGTTAACCATAATCAAGGTTGTACCAAAAAGACGCGAAGGATGATGTAGGAGTTCATTCAGCAGAAGAGCTCTTTTTTCTCCTTTACTGACATAATAATGCAAGCGAACACGATTGAATGAAACGCATGCCATTTCCATCATCGAATAAAATCCTAAGATGACAATCGTTGCAAAATTTAAAGCGAGCCATAAAAGAGCTGAAGAGTTCATAATGAGTACACTGCCTAGGTCTTCGTGCTTTTAGGGTTCAATCTGCGAACATAAATACGTCTAATGCGACTTGGAGTAGCTGTCAAAATGTGAAATAGAAAACCGGAGTTTTCAAATTTCGTTCCGCTTTTAGGGATTTCTCCCAGTTGTTCTATGATCCAGCCACCCAGAGTTACCCGATTGTTCTCACTCTCAAGATCTGATGAAAAAAAAGTGTTAAATTCATCTAGCTCAAGTTTTCCACTGGCAATAATTTCGTTGTCATTTTGTTTGGAAAATAAACTTTTTTCATCACGAAAATCTTTAATTTGCCCAATAATTACCTCTAGAATGTCTTCACGGGTAATGAGGCCTGCAATTGATCCGTATTCGTCAACAGCCATGGCAAGAACGCATTTCTTTTCCTCAAAACGACGGAGCAGCACACGAGCTAACATATTTCCAGGAACAAAAAAGGGTTTCGCAAGCTTTTCAATCAACCGTTCTTTTGTTGTAAGCTCGCGGCGGTAAAGAAAAAATTCTTTTGCGCTAATAATGCCGATGACATTTTCTAAAGACCCTTCGCAGACAGGGATACGTGAGCATTGTTGATCGACAAAAAGATGAGTAAGTTTTGTGAGGGGGTCACCAATATCGTAAAATAGGACTTCTTGCCTGGGGCGCATCAATTCTTTTACAAGAGCTTCCTGCAAATCCAAGTATCCGCAGACCAGTTGAGCTTCATCTTTATTGAGCACTTCCATTTCTTCTGAGGTTTTGAGCACATGTCGAAGTTCTTCGCGGGAGATAGTTTCTTCTTTTCTTAAGAAAAAAAAGAGGGCGCGAGAAAGGGGGTACGTTACGGAAATGATCAAATGTCTTATTGGAGTTAAGAAATTTTGCAGTCGATTAATCATTGGGGCAACAAAATCGCTAATTGCGATATTGTGCTGCATCCCAAAAGATTTGGGAATGATCTCACCAAATATCAATGTGATGACTAAAGGAACTCCGATTTTTAATGTCCAACTTGCTAGGTTGCCAAACATGCTAGAGGCGACATTTTGTAACAGTATGTTGACAAGGGTGTTGAGCATAAAGACTGTGACAAGAAGGTCTCTAGGGTGCTGTAATAGTCTAGCAATAAGATTTCTGTTAGGGTTGGCTTCAGTGCCGTAGGCCTTAATTCGCGTGGCAGGAAGGGAGAAAAGTGCAGTTTCGGAGGCAGAAAAATATCCTGAGCAAAAAGTAAGAAAGATTAAAAGAGCAATTTGAAAATGTAAGTCCATGGAGAAGCATTACTCGTTAAAAAAAACTTTTCTTTGACCTTCAGGGACAACACCCAATTCCTTCATCAATGTTAACTCGATCCAATCTAGATCCGTCTGGCTGAGAATCTGTGCTGAAAGTTCTGTATGAAGAGACATTGCAGTCGCTTTTTCGTGTTGAAGCTCTTTGAGCTGTTTCATTAGAGTTTGAAACTGAATATTTTGTCTCTTTATACCTTGCTCATAGCAGATAAAGCAAAGGAGTGCAAAGAAAAATACCCACCAAGAATTTAGGAGTTGTTTTTTCGCAGAAAATAGAAGTCGTGTCATCATGTTGCATTTTTATAGTAAACACCTTTTTTTTTCCACCTTTTTGCAATCTCGACTTTATGATTTTTCTGCGGGCAAATTGCAGGTGATCCTTAAGGCAGATTTATGTCCAGGGAGCGATTTCTGTAAGATGCCGGTAAAAAAATGATAAAGTCGAGATAATAGGGGATTGATTATAAAGCACAGAGTTGCTATACTGCTAACAAGAAAGTAAGGCATATCCGCCATCCATCTGAGGATAGCGGAAATCAAATGTATCACTCAACCAGGAAGAAATTTCAATGACTTCAGTTAAAGTTCGTATTGGCGATTCTATTGATAAAGCTCTCCGTGCGTTAAAAAAACGCTTGGATAAAGAAGGTGTAATGAAATCTGTAAAAGCTCATCGCTTTTATACGAAGCCTTCGATCAAAAAACGTGCTAAAGCTAAGGCTGCTCTAAAATATAGACGCATCCGCTAAATATTGAAAAAAGTTCCGATTTATAACCCCATTTTATGAAACCATGGCAGATTACTACGACACATTAGAATTGCAGCGAGGTGCCACGCAAGAAGAAATTAAAAAAGCGTATCGCAAGCAGGCTGTTAAATTTCATCCAGATAAAAATCCCGGTGATTCTGACGCCGAAAAGCGCTTTAAGGAAATTTCAGAAGCCTACGAGGTCCTAAGCGATGAAAAAAAACGTCAGCTTTACGATCGATATGGAAAGGCTGGTCTTGGCGGTGCTGCTGCAGGCCCTGGTGCCGGCAGAGGCTTTGAATCTATGGATGAGGCTATGCGCACATTCATGAACGCCTTTGGCGGAATGGGTGGTGGCGGCGGTGGCGAAAGTATTTTTGAAAGCTTTTTTGGTGGAGAAATGGGCGGTGGCGGCGGCCGTTCAGCTAGGCAAGGAGCAAGCAAAAGGGTTAACGTTACATTGTCTTTCGAAGAGGCTGCGCGAGGTCTTGATAAAGAACTCGTTGTAACAAATCTTG
Organism: Parachlamydiaceae bacterium; assembly: GCA_013813265.1. Classification (GTDB taxonomy): domain Bacteria; phylum Chlamydiota; class Chlamydiia; order Chlamydiales; family Parachlamydiaceae; genus JACCRY01. Next base: position 50,788 of record JACCRY010000075.1, on the reverse strand, counting down.
TTGCCTGTACAACTTGTAAGGGTATTGGAGCCTCCAGTTCTCAAAGCATTAAAAAATGTAGTCGTTGCGGTGGTTCAGGACAGGTTTATGAGCAGCGTGGTTTTTTTGCGATGTCAGCTGCGTGCCCGCAGTGTCATGGAGAAGGGAAAGTCATTACAGATCCTTGCAAATCTTGCAAAGGAGAAGGGGTAACTAAAGAAAAACAGCATGTCAAAGTGCATATTCCTGCCGGTGTTGATAACGGAATGCGTTTGAAAATGAGTGGCTACGGAGATGCAGGACAGGGTGGCGGACCTCCGGGTGATCTGTATGTGTTTATTACAGTTGAACCTCATGAGGTCTTTGAACGTGAAGGGAACGATGTCATTCTTAATTTGCCGATCAGTTTCAGCGATGCTGCTTTAGGCTGCAAAAAAGAAGTGCCTGCTCTTGGATCTCATGTCTGTCGTATCACAATCCCTGAGGGAACACAAACAGGCAAGACTTTCCGAATTAAGGGTCAAGGGTTTGCCTCTGTGCATGGTCAGGTTAGAGGTGATCTTTTGGTCCGTTTGACAGTTGAAACTCCGACACACTTAAGCGAAAGACAAAAAGAACTATTAGAAGAGTTAAGGACTTTAGAAATTCCAGGAAACATGCCGAATCGCAAAGGGTTTTTGGATAAGATCAAAGATCTCTTTTCGTAAGCGACCTGTACCTCGACATTGAGAAGTTGAGTAGGGATTAGTCAAAATAGATAATTCTTACTAGGTTAACTCCTAGTTCGACATTCAATGTCGAGCTACTTTTGGCTGAGTTACATTTATCTTTGCGGCTTTTGCACCTTTTGCTGTTTCTTCTAAATAACATGTTTTTGTACTAATTAGTTTTAAACACAGAGGCACAGAGAACACAGAGAGAGGCGCAGAGGTATGGAAAAATTCAAATTCTCTTTTGTTTTCTCTGTGTCCTCCGTGCCTCTGTGTTTCAAAAATTAATATGTTATTTTTCGATAAGCGTGTCATTGGAATTGCCTTTCTTTGCGTTAAAAAAAACAATCTAGTTCACCACAAAGATAGAATTAGAGGTTAAATAATCGAAATCCCCTACTTGTAATGGAATGATATTGAAATCGCCTTTGTTCCTGGCTGAATGAAATCTTTTCGACGCCCGGTCAAAAATTCATGTACTATGTCTGTTCCATTTGAAACAACAGGCAGAAAGTTTCTCAAAAATGCAGGAACTTTTGCATTATTCCACCATTTTCCCAATTCGCCTGAACCTTTATAAAGATAGTTTGCTTTAGGGGGAAGGAGTCGATATTTTCCTTCCGGAAGCACAACTTGAACCTCTCCTTTCCATGCAGAAGTCCAATCAGTAGTCGGTAATTCCTTTGAATACGTAACAGCTCTAATCTCAAGTGTCCATCCGCCATAAATAAAAATTCCCGGAACTATCTCAAGTTCCTTTTCCATTACTGGTATGGAATTGTGTATTAGAAATAGACGATGTCGATCGATTTGCATGCTTGTATCTTTCGTGCGAATTTCTTTATTAGCAACTCCACTTTCAAGCAACTCTACAAGCTTATCAAGCAGGGCGCGTGAAAAGCTTATGTTTTTGATATCACAAAATCTGCGAAGTAAATGGCGAAATTCAAATGCGGATGTGGGACGTTTTTGACTAAGATCTATTGAAATGCCAAAAGGACTAAAAACAATATGATCAATATAAGTTTTGATTTGTTCATCAAGGTAAAGGGTCAATTCGGCTGAATCGCGTCCAATCCTATTTAAGCAATTAAAAATTTCTTTCCCAAAATGGTTTGAGAGGAGTGGAAGTATTGTTTTCCGAAATCTGGCGCGGAGAAACTGTGGATCTTCATTTGTCTTATCTTCGAAGGGAATTAAGGATCGATTTTGTAGATATCTTACCATTTCAAACTTACGCAAATTTAACAGCGGTCTCCAAATTTTCACCCCATTAATATATGTCTCTTGATGCATACCCTGGAGAAAGGGGAGTTCAGATCCCTCAAAAATTTTTTTAAGAACCGTTTCAGTTTGATCATCGGCATGATGCCCGAGTAAAACTGCTTGGTACCCATTTTCCGTTGAAAGCTCCCTGAAAAAAGCGAGTCTTTCAAGGCGACAAGCTTCTTCTAGATTTCCTGTCAGTATTTTAGGGTTTAGTACTTTTAGATGAAAGGGGAGTGAGAGTTTATGCGCAAGTAGTTCTAGTTTGGTTGCTTCTTCGGCACTACATTCTCTCCAACTATGGTCAACGTGTGCAATCCCCAACTTTATGGGTAGCAGGTCCTTAATTTCCATTAATGTGTAAAGCAAAGCCAAAGAATCCGGCCCACCGGATAGTCCAATCAAAAGAGGCTTTGCCATGTCGCAACGTTCTTTTAAAAATTGATAGACGGTAGATTTCATAATGCAATTGTGGATTTGAAAATTTTGATGCCTGTTATTCATGTATATGTTTTTTGAATCACTTACCCTACGTTCGACGCTGGATCAGGAGCATTTGCACTAATTGGAAGTTGGCCCTTGGAGTGATTATATCTGCTTGAAGAAATGTAACCAAAGGTAAATCGGAAAAAGATATTCCATTGAAGTAAACGGGGACAAACTGGAAGGCGAATGGACTTTATCTAGGTTGTCCACATCGCCCACCAGATCCACTGTGTCCACCTGCTCTAGGTTGCTTTGTTAGTCGCAACTAATTCGGTGAAATAGATAATAGCAGCCTCTAATTCTTTAAGGGCTATTTCCTTCTTTGCCTTTAATGAATGAATGGCTTGTTGCCCTTCGCTTGTGGATGGCATCACACTAATAGCTTCCTCGTACTGAGTTATTTATATCACTAGCGCATTCCTGATTTTATTCATGTTTTCTGAATCAGTAAAGAATTTTGAAAGGGATGAAAAGAGCTCAATGCTTTCTTTAGTTTCTCGTTCGATGTATGATTTTAGGGAACGAATATTTACAAAAACATCAATGAGCGGTATAAATGGTCCAAGTATTACCACTGCAACTCCGCCGGCTCCTGCACGCATATTTATTGCTTCCACTAGTGCGTTCACTAGCGTAATGGTTGAACCTAGCCCAGCAACAATGGCAGCACCTGTGAAAATTGCTCCGACTGGATTACTATTAAGTACTATAAAAGCAAAAACAGTGGCAGCAAGAACGGCTGCAAGAAAAGCACCTTTCAGAACTGCAATGATAATATCTTTTGTCTTACTGTCGTTTGCATTTTCGAGTCTTTCGGTCTGACTATCTAATTCAGTGACTTTATTTTTTAATTTTGGGCTCAAACTAAGAGAAGCACTGTAACCTTTAACTTTACTTAGTTTATGAATTATAGGTATTGTAGTAGCTATGAATGTTGGAAATTTAGAGGGTTTAAGCTCTACAGGCTGATCGCCACTTATATTAAGCCAAATGGTTCTTTCTATCTGAACGATATTTCTGAATCTAACATAAAAACTTTAGTTTTATTTTTTGTTTGTTAATAATAAATTGCTATTTTAAGCTATACGTTTTTTTATTTCAAGTGTAAAAATTTTTAATGAGTTTAAAGTTCGCGTCTTAGCATTGACTGATCAATCCATTTATTCTCCGAGGGATAGATATTTGGTGTCATGCGGGAGCCCACATGGCTGTTTTGAAAAGTGGTCATAAAAATTTCAGCTGGGATAAAGTAGCTCGACATTCGATGTCGAGTTGGGAGTCAACTAAGCGAATGCTATTGACCTTTAGCAAAGACGCCATTTTTGAGAGATCAGTAGGCATGAGTCAAAATTGATAGTTCTAACAAGGTTAGCGTTTAACTCGACATTGAATGTCGAGCTACTTTTGCCGATCTACAATTTTTATAGGCTCAGGGTATTGCCGCGATGCAGGAGATTTCGAGAGGGGAGCCAAGGGGGAGGCATGCCACTTCCACGGTTTGTCGAGCAGGCTTTACCGCACCCGTAAAATGAAGAGCGTATTCTTTATTAATCTCAGCAAAATCTCTCTTGAGTTCTTTGCAGAAAATATCAACCCTGACGACATCTTCTAAAGATGCACCAGCTTCCTTCAATATGACTTCTATAGATTTTAAGAGACGACGTGTCATTGCTCCGATGTCTTCAATTGCAAGTTTTCCTGTCTCTAGATCAATAGGCAGTTGCCCTGACACAAAAACTAGCCTTTGAGGAGATTGTAAAGATACAGCCTGAGAATAGGGGCCTGAAGCTTCAGGGGCAAGAGATGTGTTGATAACTTTTTTTTTATCCATTTCCTTTGACTCCTTTTGTAAAGATTAGACGTCATAAAGTACCGTTTTCACAAGTATATTCCAATAGGGTTAAAGTGCAATCAGATAATCTGAAAGGATTTTCGCATGCTTGCTTTGATTTATGAGCCTATTTAAGGCCTTTTTATGTTTATTTTTTCGTTTTTTTTAAAATTTCTAATTTTTTTTCAGCGGTGTTTTCTATGAAGAAATCTATTCTTTAAGTATATGTGGGTGGCTTTTAAAAAAAAATTTTTTTTAAAAAAATTTAACATTTTTAAAAAAAATTAAATTTTTTTAAAAAAGGGATTGCACAATATACTGGAAAGAGGATACTTAATAAGTAGACACTTTACCTATATACAGGAGACTTTAGTCGTGACCAAAAACATCAATTCATTGAAGAATTTATCGGACATTACCGAGTTTATGAACAATCTTCTTACAGAGGTTACAACGGACCTTGAGAAGTCAAGCAAGGGTAATAAAGCAGCATCTCAGCGTGTACGCACTGGGACAGTTAAACTAGAAAAAGTTGCTAAATTGTATCGTAAAGAATCGATCATTAGCGAAAAAAGTCCTTCAAGCAAATCAAAAGGCAAGAAGAGTTCAAGCCAATCTAAATCTCAAGGATCTAAAGGTCAAGGATCTAAAGGTCAAGGATCTCAAGGTTCCAAGAGCCAAAGTTCACAAGGATCTAAAGGGCAAGGATCTCAAGCTTTTCAAGGGTCAAAAGGTTCTTCAGGCAGCAAAGGTTCTAGTTCTAGCTCTAGCTCCAATAAAGGCAACTCTTCTTCAGGCCGATCAAACTCTACTTCAAAAGCGAGTGGGTCGAGTTCCAAATCTTCAGCTGGATCCTCTAAATCAACTTCATCCAGCTCAAGATCATCTAATGGCTCAAGTGGATCTCATGGTTCACAAGGATCTCAAGGAAGAAGCCAAGCAACACAAGCATCTTCCAAAGGTAAATCAAGCTCAAGTTCATCCAAACAAAGTTCTTCAGCTGCTAAGAAGCCAACAGCTAAGTTGCCTGCTCGTTCACGTTAATTTTAAACGGGTTAATTTTGTTAGTGTTCAGCCCCAACTATGTTGGTGGCTGAACTTTTTTACAACACGTAGAAAAACGCGTTCAATAGTGCATTTCACTTGACTTCGTACATAAAAACCTCGCAAAATAATTCTCTTTATACTTCACCACCCCCTTACATTTTATGAAAAAAGAACGAAAAAAGCGTGTTGTCGATGTGAATATCCACGACTTCTCTAGCCGTGGAAATGGAATTGGAATGTATGATCACCCTCAAGGGATGAAATGGACTCTAGAAGTGCCATTTACTCTTCCAGGAGATTTTGTTCGTGCAGATATCTTAAAAAAACGTAAGGGAGCTTACCAATGTGTGCTAGAAGAAATTCTGGTGCCTTCTCCAAAACGTATTAAACCTAAATGTATTCATTTTGGAATATGTGGAGGATGCCGTTTACAGCAGATTTCTTATGCAGATCAATTAGAGTACAAAGAAGCTTTTGTGAAACGTTGCTTTGAAAATTTAATCACCCCTGAGGTGATATTTCATCCAATTTCACCTTCCCTGGATCCATGGGAATATCGTAATAAAATGGAGTTCTCATTCTCTTCGAACCGAGCAGGGGACAAATTTTTGGGTCTTATGATGGATTCAGGAAGAGGTAAAGTTCTTAACCTTAAAGAATGTCATCTTGTACATAGCTGGTTTATCGATGCATTAAGTACGACAAGACAATGGTGGGAAACATCAGCGCTTGCAGCGTACCACCCGTCTAAGAATACGGGGGCATTGCGCACTTTAATTGTAAGAGAAGGTGTCCGTACTGGGCAACGCTTAGTCATGTTAACGGTTTCTGGGAATGTTGACTATGCGGTAAGCAAGCATCAGTTAGCCGACTTTGTGAGTGCTCTGCGGGAAACTATTGAGCCTAAGGATGATACAGGAAGTTTAAGTATTTTTCTTAGAATTCAGCAAATTGCTAAGGGCCGACCTACAGAGTTTTATGAAATGCCTCTCTATGGACCTGAATCGATTCAAGAGGTCCTTTATATTAAAAAGGATCAGGACACAGAGACCGAAGCCCTTACATTTACAATTAGTCCATCAGCTTTTTTTCAACCCAATACCCTGCAGGCTGAAAGACTTTATTCAAGGGTCATAGAACTTGGCATGATTCCCAAAGATGCTGTCGTTTATGACCTCTATTGCGGAACAGGAACTTTAGGAATTTCTCTTGCAAAACATGTAAAAGAAGTGATTGGAGTTGAGTTATCAGCAGAGTCTGCTGTTGATGCTAATACTAATCTCAGGTTAAATAGCATTTCTAACATGCGGATAATTATGGGAGATGTTGGAGATGTCTTGAAAAAAATCCATTTGGATCAAGAGATTCCTCCTCCAGATGTAGTCTTAGTTGATCCGCCGCGCACTGGGCTCGATGGGAATGCTGTTCAACTACTTTTGAGATTAAATCCGGCTAAAATTATCTATGTCTCGTGTAACCCTGTAACCCAGGCGAGCAACACTGTAGAGCTTGTGAACGGGGGATATGAATTACAGTGTCTTCAACCTGTAGATCAGTTTCCGCAGACGATGCATGTTGAAAATATTGCGATATTTATGCGTAAGGGGTAGCTCTAAATTTACAGCACAGATTCAACGCAAAGACATGAAGGTGTAAAGAAGACATGGGCAATGGAAATCAGAGAGGAGTTCAAATAAAGTGCCATTTTTTCTTAATCCTGCATTCCTTATATTCTTTTTGTCTTCTTTTTTTCTTTGTGCCTTTGGTTTGAATAAAGGTGGTAACGCATTGAATTTTTTTGTGTTTATAGGGGGTTTGTGACAAAATTGCATTAAGCAAACAATTATCCATTAAAGAGAGACACTTACATGAAAAAACGGCTCACACTTTTAGCCACTATGGCATTCGTTCAGATACCTCTTTTTGCAGAAGGCGAAGATATGGCCCCAGTAAGGGATCAAGGTATTTGGCAAACAGTTAGTATGATTGGAATCTTCCTAGTCTTTTTTTATTTTATTCTTTATCGCCCTGAACAAAAGCGTAGGCAAGAAGCTGAAGCTCTTCGCTCTCAAATTAAAAAAGGGGATCGCGTAACAGCTGTTGGAATCGTTGGAACTGTCGTCCGAATTCTAGACAATACGCTTATCCTAAAAATGTATGATGGTTCAAAAATTGAGGTCCTAAAAGGGGCTGTTACCGATGTCATTTCAGGCACTGAAGAAGACGCCAAAAAAGCTGACAAAGATGAGAAAAATCTTTCTAAAAAAATCGAAACAATTGATGTCGAAGAAATTCGCTAGGTAGGTGTAATTAAATCTTGGAGCACTCTGGCATCAGCCAGAGTGCTAATGTCACCGAGCTCATCAAATTGTTTTTCAGCAATTTTCCTTAAAATTCGACGCATAATTTTTCCTGAACGTGTTTTTGGTAGCGCTTTGGCAAATTGAATGATTGCCGGAATCGCTATGGCTCCAATTTCTCTACGGACGTGTTGCGAAAGTTCCATCTTCAAAGCTTCACTTCCTTCCGCAGAATCTACTAATGTAACAAAAGCGTATAGCTCTTGACCTTTAATTTCACTGGGAATAGGAACTACTGCCGCTTCGGCAACAGCTTGATGGCTAACTAAGGCGCTTTCAACTTCTGCAGTGCCAATGCGGTGGCCGGAGACATTTACAATGTCATCAATTCTTCCCAGAAGCCAATAGTCTCCCTGTTTGTCTTTTCGGCAACCATCTCCTGAAAAGTATACATTTTTAAAAGTCGAAAAATAGGTGTCGACAAAACGTTGATGGTCTCCCCAAGTTGTGCGCATAATACCTGGCCATGGCCTGCGAATGCAAAGGCTTCCTCCTTCATTAGGTTGGCATTCGGTGCCATCATCACGAAGAATGATAGGATCGATTCCAAAAAAAGGTCGCGAGGCAGATCCTGGTTTTAAAGTGTGAGTTGTGGGCAATGGAGTGATTAGGATTCCTCCTGTTTCTGTTTGCCACCAAGTGTCCACTAGTGGGCATCGACCTTTGCCAATAAGTTCATAATACCAAATCCATGCTTCAGGGTTGATCGGTTCGCCCACGCTGCCCAAAATTCTTAATGAGCTTAAGTTGTATTTTAAAGGAAATTCAGATCCTTTGCTGATGAGAGTTCTAATAGCTGTTGGAGCCGTATAGAATAAACTCACTTTAAATTTATCGATAATTTGCCAAAAACGGCCAGCATCAGGATAGGTCGGTGTGCCTTCAAAAAGTAAAGAAGTGGCCCCATTAGCAAGAGGTCCATAAATGCTATAGCTATGTCCTGTAATCCAACCAAGATCAGCTGTACACCAATACACATCATCATCATGTAGGTCAAAAATGTAACGATGAGAAAGTGAGACATGCAGCAGATAGCCGGCTTGAGTATGAACAACTCCTTTAGGTTTTCCTGTAGATCCAGATGTATATAGAATAAAAAGGGGGTCTTCTGCATGCATGGGTTCCGCAGGACATTCAGCAGACTGCCTAGAGACCTCATCATGATACCAATAATCTCTGTCTACAGCCATATCGCAGAAATCCTCAGTTCGCTTAACGACAATGACGTGTTCAATTGAAGGTGTGTGCAAAAGGGCTTCATCTGCAATTGACTTTAGAAGGACTTTTTTCCCCCCACGCATGCCACTATTCGCAGTTACAAGAAGTTTACAAGTTGAATCATTGATACGATGTACAAGGGATTCGCTGCTAAAGCCGCCAAAAATAACGGAATGGATAGCTCCAATCCTGGCACAAGCCAACATAGCTATTGCTAACTCAGGAATCATTGGTAGATAGATGCTGACTCGGTCCCCTTTATTAATACCATGCGCTTTTAAAACATTGGCAAAACGACAAACTTGTGCATGGAGCTCTAAGTAAGAAATACGTGTTTCTTCATGATCTTCATCGCCTTGCCAAATTAAGGCGCATTTGTTGTTATACAGGGGGAGGTGACGGTCTAAACAATTATGTGTGACATTTAGAATTCCGTCTTTAAACCAAGTATGCTGAATTTGACCATGGGGTGTATCCCATGTGTGCTCGCAGGCAATTGTCGGAGGATGAATCCATTCAAGGCTATGGGCTTGTTCAAGCCAAAATTGATCATTTTCTTCAAGAGATCTACGATACATTTGCTCATATTGATCAAAGGAGGTGAGATGGGTCGCGTTGCTTTTCACAAGTTCCGAAGGAGAAAATTGGCGTGTTTCATCCATTAAATTCTCTAGAGAGCTCTGTCGAGGGGGGGGTGCATCAGTCATGATCAATTCCTAATAGGTTTATATCCTCACTATGGTAAATAAATTCTGATTAAGAGTTAACAAAAAAGGGGTAAAACTTGTGGAACCTGTAACTGGAATGTCTAGTTAGAGGCTCATCTCTCTGTGTATTCTTTGCGTCTGTGTTAAAAACTAATCCCCAAATTGGCTTTACAGATTAAATCTAAAAAGTCATTGTATGCTCAGGTAACTTACGGTTTCTGTAACGAGGGTATATGAAAAAGCTAGAGCAGAAAATAGAAATTGGATCTTATGGGGAGTCTGAGCTGGCTGCCCTTATAAGAAATATGACTCCAGAGGAAATTCAAGAATACGCCTCCCAAATGAATCTAGGACAAATTACAACTATAAGTCCGCTTTTGACAGAAGTTGCAGAGCCTCAATGGAAATTAAAACTAACGGGGCTTTTCCAAGGGATTACAGCTGTTGAAGCCCTAGAAGCATTGGGATCCACTTTAACCCTTGAACAGCTCCTGGAACTTCTTGATTTTTCTACCGTCAATAAGGAACAAGTATGGAAACTTTTTCCGATTTTTGTAGCGATTCCCCATCAACTATTCAGCGAATTGTTATTTGAAATTCCGGAAAAACGTAAGCATCAGCTTCAGCAACTTTGCGTTACGGAGCCGTTACAGCATCACCTCATATTATTTGTACATGAAGTAAAAAGGCTTTTCGATCAAATTCAAAATCGATTTCTTGAGCAAAAGCAAAAAATTCGTATCCTTAAAGTTCTGGAACTGGAGCCACAAGAATTTGAAAATCTAAAGTCTGAATTCGTTGAATTCCAGCAGAGTATCCATAAAATTTGCTGTAAGATTGAAAATGCTCTCTCTTTAGCATGGAACGCGCATAGTAGTGATCTTGTTGAAGTCCTTAGTGGTTATCGTGAACGTTACGAAAGGTTTTTATTTTCTGTTATAGGCCAGCCTTCAAGCCAGTTTGTTAGAGCTTCTGGTCTATATTTAGAGCTCGAAGAGCATCTTTCATCCGTTTTCGATACGGATCAAGATGAATTTGATGCTTTAGATGATAAAGAGCCTGCGATTGAAGCACTTTCACGGTTTTCAGTTTGGTATGTTGAAGATTATTGGAAGCTGGGACTTTTACCAAAAGTGACCGATCCGAACGCGCTGGCACTTCCTTTACTTGGGGGAGATGCAGAACTCTTGCAACATTATCGCCAGGAGGTAGAGGATAACCTCAACGCTATTGGGTTAAGAACTGTCTACGATCTAAAACAAAATCATCTGGTCTCAAAATCCTTACTGCATCATTATATTTTACGAAAGTTGAAGCAAGTATAATAATTTGGGAGCTAAAGGTATATTGCTCTGTATTCCATTCTGCCTCATCTTGTTCTATCCTGTTCCATCCTGAAAAAAATCATTATAGACTTATACAGTTTCTAGGCATTCACAGATCTTACATGATGGAACAGGAGCAGGGATGCTCAGTTTTAATGCAAACTACCCAAATAAGTTGCCCACAATTCGTTCGATCTGTGTGAGCCATCCAGCTGTATTTGTGGACGTTTATGCCTTCGTAATTCATGAAGATAGCTTCTGTCGTAGTACTCCAAAATAATCAGCGTAGCAGTCTCCATATCCTTTTTTTCTATGGCTGCTACTGCTTCTTTTCCTCGTACGCTCCCCAATTTTTTTATTAGGCGATTCGTGGACTTAATCAAAGCATTAGGATCTTGATCCCAATAAGTTTTTTGGATTTCTTCAAGTCGATGTTTCGTAGAACGTTCAAGAATATATAGAGGGGCTGTTCGCATAGCTAAAAAAAGAGGGTCAGGAACTTTGCACCAGCCAATCAAACGGCTTTCGTCCTCAATCCAGATCGGTCTCTTCGGATCAAACAATGAAAGTTGAAATCCTAGTTCATTTTCAAATTGCTCATTGGATGGTTGCTGCGGCATGCCGATCATGCCGAAACTACTTCCACGATGCTTTGCAAAGCCTTCTAAATCAAGAACTTGTGTGCCTTGTGCTTTCATGAAATGCAAAATGGCTGTTTTACCAGATCCTGTCATGCCTCCAAGGATGCGCAATTGGTAGGGTTGCTTAAGAGATTCCAAAGCCCAGTGCCTAAAGGCCTTATAACCGCCTTTTAGTGTCACAGTTGGCATGCCTGCCATCTCAAGCAGCATAGCAACACTCCCACTGCGCATCCCACCACGCCAGCAATGTATTTTGGCTTTTCCTTCAGGAGAAAAATCTTGAAGAGCTTTTTCGACTTCTTCAACAAAGTGAGCAAATTTTGGGGCTGCATAACGCATCCCTTCAAGCACTGCTTGCTTGCGACCTATTTGCTTGTAAAGACTACCGATTTGGGAGCGTTCTTCATTGGTGAAGAGAGGGAGATTGTAGGCTCCGGGAAGTTGCCCTTGAGCAAACTCCCCGGGGCTGCGTACATCAAAAATGGGACCTGAAATTTTTTGAAATTCAGAAAGTTCTAGTGATTTGGCCATGTAGTCAAACTTGTGGAACAAGCTTTGTCATACCATCAAGATATTTATGTAACACAACTGGGATGTCAACAGAACCATCTTCATTTTGATTATTTTCTAAAAGCGCAACCATTAAACGAGAGGTGGCAACACCAGAACCATTGAGTGTGTGAACGAATTCGGTTTTTCCATCTCTGCGGAAGCGAATACTAGATCTGCGCGCTTGAAAATCTGTGCAGTTGGAGACAGAGGAAACTTCATAATAACGATTTTGACCAGGAAGCCAGACTTCAATGTCAACCGTACGTGCCGCTGCATAGGACATATCTCCTGTAACCAACAAAGCTGAACGGTAGTGCAGACCAAGACTTTCAAGAATACCTTCTGCACATTCCATCATCCAATCAAATGTCTTCATGCTTTCTTCTGGTTTGACAAAACAAAACATCTCAACTTTGTTGAACTGGTGAGTACGGATAAGACCACGCTCTTGACTTCCTGCAGCTCCAGCTTCACGCCTAAAACATGGAGTATAGGCCATATATTTTAAGGGAAGATGTTCTTCTTCTAGGATTTCGTCAAAATGAAGGCCATTTAGTGCAACTTCAGCAGTTGGGATGAGAAAGAGATTGAAATCATCATCGGTGAGCTTAAACTGCTGATTTTTAAATTTTGGAAGCTGGCCCGCTCCGTATGAGATTTCTTCACGGACTAATAGCGGAGGCATGAACTGAGTGAACCCATTCTTGCGCTGTATGTCGATCATGTAATTAATCAATGCCCATTCCAGTCTTGCTCCTGTATTAGAATAAACAGGCCATCCTGCTCCAGTAATTTTAGCTCCGCGCTTAAAGTCAAAAAGCTTCAGTTTTTCATTAAGTTCAACATGATTTTTAAAAGGGAACTTAAAGTCTGGTTTGTTGCCGACTTCTTTAATGACAACATTATCTTTAGGATCCTGCGAAACCTTAATATCTTCCATAGGAAGATTTGGAAGCGTTGAGAATTCTGCAATAAACTTTTCTTCTACAATCGCAAGTTCTTGATCAAGTCTTAGAAGTTCTTCAGCATGTTTGGTGACTTCTTCCATAAGACCGGAAGTTTCTTTTCCGGAGCGCTTATATTCGCCAATTTTTTGGGAGTTTTCATTGCGTTGAGCTTTTAGATTTTGAACTTTTGTCTGCAATTCCCTGCGTTTTTGATCTAGCTCATGTGTTAGTGTGAGATCGATATCAGGGTCTTTTAAACGCAGTTGGGCTTCAACGGCTTTTGGGTCTTTACGGATTAAATGAATGTCTAACATCTTTTTGAATTTCCTTCGGGTACTGGCTGAAATCATGAAATTTAAGTATAAAAGAGCGCTTCTTTATGTGCAAGACTCCAGAACAAGGTGGATAAGGAATTCAAATTCACGTATCGTGATGATTACTTCTTATTTTTTAGAGACAGGATTTTGCAATGAGTTTAGATGATATAGCTTATTTACTTTTAATATTGGTTTCTGGTGTCTCTGTGGGCGCATTTGGATTTTGGCTGTTTCACCGTGCTAAGGTTGGGGGATATCAAACTCTAGCTACTGCGATGATGAGAAAGGCTGAATCTGAAAGTGACGCGTTACGTAAAAATGCAGAGTTAACTTTGAAACAACAGCAAGTGGAACAGCAGCGAGAATTAGAGCGCGTTTGGCAAAGCGAACGTCGCAAAATGCAACGCGAGGAAGAACGCTTGAAATTACGCGAAGATAAAATTGAAACCCGCATGAACACCGTGGAATCTAAATTATCTGAGATTGAAAAACGCGAGAGCCTTATTGCTCTTGAAAAAGTTCGGCTTGAAGAAGAAAGAGTTCATGTGTCGAAATTTCAAGAACAGCTTGTTGTTGAACTTGAAAAAGTTTCTGGATTGAGCTCGATCGAAGCTAAAGAATTAATCATCAGTCGTCTCACAAATGAGGTCAAAACTGAAACAGCGAATTTGATTCGTAAAAGCCGTAAAGAAGCTGAGGAAACAGCGGAGAGGGAAGCTGCTACAATCATTGCTACTGCCATCAACCGTATGGCCGGATCTTGCGTTTCTGAAATTACCGTAAGTACAGTTGCCATTCCTAACGAGGAAATGAAAGGGCGTGTTATCGGAAGGGAGGGGCGTAATATAAAAGCTCTGGAACGGGCGACGGGAGTGAACTTCATTATTGACGATACTCCTGGAGTGGTCGTTCTCTCAGGATTTGATCCTGTTCGCATGCATGTTGCAAAGCTTTCACTTAGCGATCTACTTGCCGATGGTCGGATTCATCCGACGCGTATTGAAGAAGTTGTAGAGAAGACAACGGCAAATGTTCAGAAGCAGATAAAAATTCATGGCGAAGATGCGGCTTTGAGAGCGGGAGCGATGAATCTGCACCCAGAACTTATCATGCTCCTTGGTAAACTCAAATTTCGCTATAGCTATGGTCAAAATATCCTCGATCACTCTCTGGAAGTCAGTCACTTACTTGGAATGATGGCAGCAGAGCTTGGTCTTGATGAGCAGATGGCGAAACGTATTGGCCTTCTCCATGATGTTGGCAAGGCGGTCACGCATGAAGTCGAAGGTTCTCATGCGATCATAGGGTATAATTTTGCAGTTAAGTATGGTGAAACTAAGGAAGTAGCCAATGGTATCGGCTGTCACCATCAGGAGATGGATCCATTAACGATTGAGGGGAGTCTTTGTAGTGCGGCAGATGCTTTATCTGCTTCACGTCCTGGTGCAAGAATCGAAGCTGTTGAAGAGTATATCAAGAGGCTTCAACGTTTGGAAGATTTAGCCTATGAGTTTAAAGGCGTGGAAAAAGCTTATGCAATGCAAGCCGGGCGTGAAATCCGCATTATAGTCACTCCAGAGCTTCTAGATGATGCCGCTACGGTGACCCTTGCACATGATCTGACAAAGCGCATTGAGGAAGAATTACGTTATCCAGGTAAGATCAAGGTAACTGTGATTAGAGAAAAGCGCGTCGTAGAATATGCCTTGTAAAAGGGCATATACTGTTTCCAAAACTCTAACCCCTGGTGTAGCCCTGGAAGGGTAAACCAGGGGATAAAATTTTGGCGTTTGTTTCTCCAAACTAGAAGCAATCAAAAAAAATACAGAAGCTTCTAGTTTTCAGCTGTACTGTTCTGTTAGAAATAGCATAACATAAGTTATTGCTATAATTGATCTGAAACACTACTCTAAATTCTAGTTGGATCAAAATCCAGTGAAATTTTGAGCCGATTCCATTATCAGGAGGAATATAATGGCTACAATGATTACAGAGGCATTAACACGGACATTTCGCGCTGTTGAGCAACAAGATTATGAGCCCGCATATATATTTCAAGTAATTCCTGTGGTGGGGCCCATTATTTCTGTTCCTACAGCTCTTTTTTCAGGAGCTATGGCGGTTGTAAAAGCTGTTCAGTCTTTATTTCAAAAAGTAGGATATGGAACCCCCTTTTTTCGATCGGATGAAGATGAGAGACGCTATATTCCATTAGAAGATGCAATAGATCTTAGTATAATATTTGCAAATAATGTAATAAATATATGCACTTGTGGAATTTTGAATAATTTCTTTGTATTTCACGTTTTGACCAGTATTAACTGTGGAAATGAGTACGACTAGAGACTGAAAAATGTACAAAGTCGAGCTTATATGCCTCGCTAAATTACATTGCACTACATAGTGGTACTTATTGCAATTGTAATACGGACAAATGCTAACGAAATCTGACCTACCTGTGTCAACCGCATAGGCATTGAAATTCTATCTTTTGGCAAAATAATCCAAAACAGCTTGTTGTTGCGCTGCACTTAAGTGAATTTTGGGCCGCAGCTTTTTGACGTAGTGAAATGCCTCTTCGTAGGAAAGTTTCTGGTGCTTCATCAAATAAGCGATCACGATGGTTGCGCTTCTACCTCTACCAGCTTTACAATGAACATAAACTGTGTGACTTCCCTCCAAATTCATCGCAAGATAATTGACTCCTCTTTCTATCTCACTTAGTTTAAGGGGGCAAGAATCGACTGCATGAATCTGCTCAACCTCTACTCCCTGTTTCTGCCAATCAGCAGCTTTAACTGGAATTTCTCTCCATCCGTCTTCAAGTTCAAAACTTTCTAACATCGAAAGAATGCGGGTAACTCCTAACCCAAGGATTAATTCAAAATGACCCTCATTCTTTAAAGGCAAAGCGCCCAAATAGATATTGTATGGTTCAATCTTGTTCCACCATTGATTCGCGCAAGTCCATTTCGTGTAGGCTAGTGAGGTTTCGTATTTTACTTTTTTGTACAAAGAGGAAGACTTTTTTTCAGTAATCTGGCCAGTTAAGTATCCTCCAAATCCGAAGAGAAAAATGAGTATAATGAAAATAGATTTTGAAAATTTCATGAAAATTCCAATGTTGGTTGTAAGAAAGGAAGCATAGCATAACCCTGGATTTCTTGTTTACCAGAAACGGGCTCAAACTTAGAATTTGCTGTGAGCAAAATGGATTAAATGTAACGGAACCGTAGCCTTAGCTACGGCCGAAGAGCGTGAACCCAGCTACTCAGGAGACTCTACAAAAACCCCCTGGCGTAGGGGGAGTAAAAAACGGGAAATCGAAGTATCTTCAATCTGATTAAGAGCATCCAATCGTTTTTTAATCGTTTCCGGAGAGTCTCCCCAGCTCAGACGACGGGGAATTTTAACCGAAAAGAAAAAGGTTTCATCTTTGGTCCAGTAATGATTGATCTGAATTTTGTCCACAGCAATGTAAGGAGCGCGGGGTCCGTCAAATTGTTCCATGTTTGCATTAACTTGGAAGTAACCAGATTTATAGTGAAAATTGTGTACATGTGGAGGCTCTACTACATATTCAGGGCGTACTATGGATTTAATATGGATATTTTCATTGTGGTCTTCCTGAGCTTTCAAAGTAAGCATTTCAGTAAGCAATTGACCTTCTTCAATTTTTTGAACAAAGGATGTGCCAAACATCTGCCAATTTATCCCGATTCCAGCAATTCCCTCTTGATCAAAGTCCGAAAGAAATTCTGGGATTGTGTCGTTTTGCTTTGGAACTATAAATTCGTCAATATCAAGGATAGCAAGCCATTTGACAATACCTTGTGTTTTGTTGATTGCGTTCATGTAGGCTCTTTTTTGTCCAAAATACTGAAAAATCGGCACTTCCCAATCGACCAATTCTACGATGCCATCATCGATGTAGGGTTGAAGAACATCTAAGTAGTGATCTTCACTGAAATTGTTATATAAGTAAAAATGCTGTGCTCCTAGGATTTTGTAGTATTCGATCCATTCTTTAAGGTAAGGAGCTTCATTTTGAAAAATGGCACATACCGCAAAGTCATACCTATATGGCCTTATCTGGGCGGAAATTCCATTAAAAAAGAGGCAAAATATGAGCAAACAGCAGAGTCTAATAGGGGACATTATTTTCTCCAATTTTGTGAAGTCGAATTGTGTTAACGCGTTATAAATTTATATTAACTTCAGAGCCTCACGAACTTCAATCTCTCCTAGAAGAGTTTGGTGGCTATAGCTATGAACTTTAATTTTTTGTAAAGTCCCTATGATCGAGGGGTCTCCAGGGAATAGAACGCTTTTCCAGCAGCGTGTTCTGCCTTTCAACAAAGCTTCATTTTTGAAATTTTGTTTTTCTACCAGAACTTCGACGGTTGTGCCAAGAAAAGCTTGTCTCTGTTCAGCAGAAATCTCTTCCTGCAACTTTAAGAGGCGTTGAAGTCGGTCATTTTTAACTTCTTCTGGAATGTCATCTTTCCAGCGCATTGCAGGAGTTCCTTTACGCGGACTATAAGCAAAAAGGAAGGCAGTGTCGTATCTGATCTTCTTTAGCCACTCATACGTTTGCTGGAATTCTTCCTCTGTTTCTGTTGGAAATCCGACGATAATATCTGTTCCAAGCACGACATTAGGAACTAGATCCCGAAGCATTTGTACTTTTTCCATATATTGATCGACGGTGTAAATGCGATGCATCTTTTTTAATATACGGTCGGAACCTGCTTGTAGGGGAAAGTGCACAAATTCACATAATGATTTAAGGTCTCTGATCGCTTCCATAAGTTCACGGGTAATGTCCACTGGATGGCTTGTCATGAAGCGTACACGCTCAATTCCTTCAATGGCATCAATGCGGTACAGGAGATCATGGAATAGGGTTTTGAACTCTGGCCTGTCTTTGCCGTAGCTATTAACATTTTGTCCAAGTAGAGTGACTTCTTTATATCCTTGAGCTGCAAGCTGCTTGCATTCTTCTAGGATGCTGTCAGGTTCTCTTGAGACTTCAGGGCCTCTTGTGTAAGGGACAACGCAATATGTGCAAAATTTGTCGCAGCCACGAATAATCGAAACAAAAGCTTTCACTTTATCGTCGCGGTGAGCTCCGATGTAATCGAGCTCGTGAGAAAATTGATCATCAGTACGTATAGTTAATTTTCCGCTGGCAAGGACTTCATCGAGAACGGTATTTAAGTCGTGAATGTTATTTGTTCCTAGAACGAAGTCAAGGTGAGGAAGTTTTTGAAAGAGTGTTTCTTTTTTGGCGTTGGCCATGCACCCAGTGACTCCAATGACGACATTTTTTTGCAAACTATGTCCTAGACGGCCAAGTTTTCCCATCGCTTTTCGTTCTGCAAGATCGCGGATTGAGCACGTGTTAAATATTAAAAGATCTGCAGCATTTTCATCTTCGATTCGCGAAAGACCTCGCGAAACAAGTTGACCCATCATAATTTCTGAGTCGAGCTCATTCATTTGGCAGCCGTAAGTTTTAATAAAAAATGTTTTGAGATCGCGCATGGAAATGTCCTATTTTTAGAATATTTAGGTTTTAGGGTATCATGAATTAGTATCTTGCGCAAGCACTACCGCTAAACTGTATAGCCCAATTCAACGCAAAGCGAGCCAGTCCAATGGCACCCTTGCCTGAAAATAACGAATCTTTTTTTAACACTAAGAAGCAGCAAATGACACAAAGGCACAAAGATTTTTGAGAACGAAATTTGTAAGGATAAGAGAACAACATCAATCTTGGATAAATCTTTGAAAAAGGGATTGGCCCCTTTATAAATAGCCTATATTTTTGTATATCTAATCCTTTCTGTTTTCTTTGTGCCTTTGCGTCTTTTGCTGCTTCTCTGTGTTAAAAAAAATCAATCTAGTATATTGCTATTAGTTCAATTGATATTCTCTATATAATCCATAGAGTGGAGGCAAATTGAAAACAGAATATAAATATTTCACCTCTGCTTGTAACCAATGACTAATTTGGTCTCTACTGAGTTTTTTTCCTTCGTCTTTGTGACTTTGCGCCTTTGCGTTGAACTGGGGCGTCAGCACCTTCTCACTGTGGCCTTCTAGCCCCCTTAACTGCCTAGCTCTTCCCCCCTTTGAATTTTTTTTCACTGCAAAGATCACTTTTCTGTTGGCAAAAAGGGAGCAAAAGCTTTATCATGAGCAATTAAGATTAATCAATTTACAGGTTTCAGAGATGTCAGAACAAAAAAACAAAACATTTATGCTTAAGACAGCAGATGTTAAAACTTCCTGGTTCGTTCTAGATGCTACAGGGAAGACTTTAGGTCGTTTAGCTTGTGAGATCACAAAGATTTTGCGCGGCAAGCACAAGCCTACTTTTACCTCACATATTGACGGCGGAGACGGTGTCATTGTGATTAATGCTACCAAGATTCATGTCACAGGTGCTAAAGAAGCTCAGAAGCAATATCGCTATTACACAGGACATATCGCTGGTTTACGTGAAATTCCTTACAGAGTCATGCAAAAGCGTAAGCCTTGTTATATCATTGAGCATGCGGTTAGTGGAATGATGCCAAAAACTCGCTTAGGGAAACAACAACTGAGAAAGCTTCGCATCTTCGCAGGAGCTGAACACGAACAAGCAGCGCAGAAGCCGGAAAGCGCGGTTATTTAATTTAAACGGATAGAAAGGTGATTATGTTAGAAGAAAAAGTTGCAACAGGCCGCCGTAAAACCGCCGTGGCTTCAGTTCGTCTAAGGCCCGGTAAAGGCAATGTCGACATTAACGGTAAGAAATTTGATGAATATTTCCCCAACCAACTGCAACGTATGGTCGTCTTAGCTCCATTTGCAAAACTCGGTGGAAATCAAAAACACGATATGCTCATACGTCTTAAAGGTGGCGGAATCGAAGCTCAAGCGGTTGCAACGCGTCTTGGAGTTGCCCGTGCGCTTCTTCAAGAAGATGCCGCATTGCACCAAGAGTTTAAATCTCAAGGCTTCTTGACACGTGATGCACGTAAGAAAGAACGTAAGAAATATGGTCTTGCTGGTGCTCGTAAGCGCTTCCAATTCTCTAAGCGTTAAGATATTTTAAGGGACTCGACGCCCTAGTACACTGTAAGGTATTTGAAAGATAAGGAAGAAAAAAGGGGATTGTAAAGCAATGTTTTGTTTTTCACCCTCCTTGAGCCTATTTTTCAAATGCCTTATTCCTTCGCTTTTCTGGTATTCTTTTTGCTTTGTACGACCCGTTCTATACCAATCAATAAATGCGTCAAGTTCCACTTTGCACTTGTTTTCAAAGGCGATAAAAATGGAACAACATAAAAAAATATTCATCATCATCGGGGTAATGCTAGTTTTCTGCTTAAAAGCGGAAGGTTTGCTTAATTACACAGTCGAATTTAAAGGCGTTGATTCAACAGAACTTGACACAGCCTTAAAGGCATCGTCACAACTTTTGAACCTTTCTGAACACTCAGCCACTTCTCTAGGGGTTTTGAAGCGCAGAAGCGAGGCAGACGTCACTAATTTCGTTAAAGTAATGCATTGGCTTGCGTATTACAACGCATCGATCAGCTATAAATTTGAGAATGAAAACGGATCGATAAAAGTCATTTTTACCGTTAATCCAGGACCTGTTTATCCCTTGGCCAATTTTAAAATTGTTGAAGCTACATCAACCTCTTCAGAAAGTGAACCTAAAGAAAATTGCTCTTTATATCGATTTGATTTCGCAAGTTTTCCCCTTGAAGAAATCGGGATCACTTTGGGGACTCCTGCTTATGGAGAAGTCATCCTTCATGCTGAGGAAACTCTACTTCACCTTTTAGCTCAGAAAGGGTATCCTCATGCAGCTATTAAAAAACGAAATGTGATTGCAGATCAAAAAGAAAAAGATATCTCAGTAAGCTTGACTGTAGAATCTGGAGTGCGTGCTTGGTTCGGTAAGACAGTAATTAAGGGAAATACCTCTGTTCGAAAAGCCTATTTTAGAAAGAAGATTGCCTGGAAAGAAGGGGAAATTTTCAACCTGGATGTGATCAAAGATACTCAAGAAGCGCTTGAAACCAGCGGATTATTTAACTCCATGCTGATTACTAAAGGCCAGTCTGATCCCAAGACGGGAGAGCTGCCGATGGAAATTCAGGTCAACGAATCTAAACACCGTAGCATAGTTGGTGGGGTGAGTTACACAACAGCTCGAGGCGTTGGAGCGGTTGCTGAATGGGATCATCGCAACGTAAGAGGTATGGGTGAAAGAGTCAATGTCCATGCAACTGTTTGGGCGAAGACGCAAGATGGTAGGGTGTCCTATGTATTACCTGATTTTAGAAAAAAGAATCAGGACCTTATATACCTGGCTGAGGTAGAACATGAGATTACTGAGGGGTATACAGAAACTTCTTTTAGCGCTTCAGCCATAATCGAAAACAAAATCAATAAGCGTCTTAATGTTTCTTACGGGGGAATGTACAAGTGGATTTCGATTCGTAGATCAGAAAATAATGGAGTTTTTAATTTATTAAAAATACCTTTACAAGTTCGTTGGAGTACTGCGAATAGCATACTTGATCCTACCTCAGGGTATTCGTTGAATCTTAAAACTTCTCCCACCATGCAAATTAGAGTCCCTGCTTACTTCTACTGTCCCACTACATTGACAGGAATAATTTATATACCATTTTCTGAAGAGCGTCGATTTGTTTTGGCAGCCAAAACTGTTGTGGGGACAATTTTTGGTTCATCACGACACGAAATTCCACCTTCAGAACGTTTCTATTCTGGTAGTGAGAATACGCTTAGAGGGTATAAGTACCTTACTGTAAGCCCTTTGGATCATGATAATAAACCGACTGGTGGACGCTCTATTATGGTATTCAGTTTTGAAGGTCGAATGCGCCTTTCTGAAACAATTGGTTTTGTGGGATTTTATGAAATTGGTAATGTTTATAAAAGTTCTTTGCCAGAATTTAACCATAAACAGTTGCAATCAGCTGGTTTGGGTTTTCGGTATCATACTCCTATTGGACCAATTCGTTTTGACGTCGCTTTTCCACTTACTAGACGTAATAAGCATCAACATAGCAAAGATATAAAAGCAGGTAAAAAGCCTAAAAAATTTGATAGCCTTTTTGAGGCATACATAAGCATAGGACAAGCATTTTAAATATGAATAAGATTCGCATTTTTATTTCTATTTGTGTCATCGCTTTTGTCGTTTGCATCTTTCTTTTAAATCAAGAAAGCACTCGCAAAACGATAAAAGTATGGATGCAAAATGAACTCAAGCTTAAAACGGGGCAGGATTTTAAGATTGCTGATGTTGAGTTTGATTTCCCTCGTTCTATTGTATTGAAAAATGTAACTTACGAAAACTCCAAGTATGGCGAAATAAAAGCGGAAAAAATCATTGTTAAGTTTTCTTTGGTTAAGGCATTTCTGGGGTCTTTGAAAGGGGGTACTATCCGTTTGGAAGGTTTATCATCTGAGCATTCTGAACTTGCAGCCCTTCCAGAAAATATAAAGACATCGATTTTATGGAACGGCACAGATGGATTTAATGGAGATATCATTCTTCTTGAATCTACAAAAAGTGAATTTCCTTATTCGTTGAATGGGGGTAAAGTGGCTGTTTCCCTTCCAAACAAGGAGTCTTCTCTCTATACTTTCACATCGACCTTTCCTCTTGTTAATGTAAAGGATTCACTACTGAGTGAAGTTCGAGCCAATGGGGTATGGAATACGGATCTTAATGAAGGGGGCTGTTCCGTAAAGGCTAAAGAGCTGTCTACAAATGGAATTTCACTTTCGAAAGTTTCTGTAGAGACGACCAATGAAAATCATTCGCAAATTTGGGCTTATAAGATTTCTGCGACAGGCTTATATGAAGATCCTTTTCTTATAGATTTTTCTGGCTCATTTTCCCCTACATTATTTCAATTAGATCAATTTCATTTGTCATCGGATGCACATTCATTGCAACTTAAAAATCCATTAGTGCTTCAACTTCGAGAAAATTTACACGTAGATCTTGCGTACGGTCACTTTATCCTTGATAAGAAAGAAATTGTTCTTTCAGGAAATGCCGGTTTCGATACGGTGGATCTAAAATTTGAATTGCCAAAACAGCCATTTGAATCTACTTCAGTTGAGCAGGTGCCGTTCCCTATTATGGGTATCCTTTCAGGAACGTTATTATTACAAGGGACTTTTTCGGATCTGCAGGCACGTGTTGAGCTCAATGCGGATACAGTTTCAATCGATCATCCTTCGCTTGAAAAAGCAGCCTTATTTCAAGCCAGATTGTCAGGAAGGCTCCTAGGCAAGACGATAGATTTTCAAGGAGAGTTGTCAGATCGCAATGTTAATCTTTTTAAAGTGAATGGGAGTTGTCCTGTTTCGCGAAAAAGCGCCCTTTTAATAGAGCCTTCTGAGAGTGATGGCATGTCAATCCGCCTTAGCGGTAATGTCGACATTTCTCGTTATATCCATGCATTTATTTCTACAAAATGTTGGATGACAGGTGAGGCTTCCTATGTTTTTGATATCATGGGTCCTTTTCATAAGCCTTTATTATTAGGTCACGCGAAATTAAAAAATGGGGGATTAGAATCTTGGGAAACAGGAACTATACTTCACAGCATTGATGGCGAGTTGCTTTTTACGAATGACAGAATTTCGCTTAAAACTTTATCGGCCTTTGATTATCAGGGTGGAAGAATTGCTGCTACGGGAGCTTTTGATTTGTCCGCTAATAAAGATTATCCTTTTCGTGTCAATTTGTCTTTAAATCATTGTGCCCTCATCAGCTTGGATGATATTGAAGCTGTACTGTCTGGTGATGCAATATTTTCGGGTGATAGTAAGGGAGCAACCTTAAAAGGAGAGTTTGCAGCTAATGAGTTAGATATTATATTAACTGAAAAGCCTTCTGCAATTAACCATAATATTGAAGTTATCTATAAAAATCAAAGTGTAAGAGAATTACCTCCCACTCAAATCACTAAGCCTGGAGTAGATTGGCCCATTTGTTTTGACTTTCATGTACAGAATAAGGGGGGGATATTTATCCACAGCAAAGAACTTAGTTCTGAGTGGAAAGGGGATGTTAAGGTTACGGGCTGTGCCACTCAACCTTTACTTCATGGTGACTTTCGTGTTTTAAATGGTGACTATCTTTTCAATGGGAAAAAATTTAAAATTTCTGAAGGTTCGATTTCCTTTGCTGGAGATATGTCTAAGGAAACTCTCCTCTATGTTGTGGGTGAAATGGAAATTGGTCCAATTGTTGCGAATGTGGTTCTTAAAGGTCCCTTAATTAATCCTTCTCTTTTATTTCGTTCAACTCCCCCTTTATCGCAAACTGAGATTTTGTCATGGATCCTTTTTGGAAGGGGTATGGGAGACATCACGCCATTCCAAGGGTCTGAATTAACACAGTCAATTAATGAGCTTAAGAATTCAGGTGGAAGTAATTCAACATTTCTCACACGCTTTAAGGAGAGTCTGGGAATTGACAGAATTGACTTTCACAATGGTGAAGGGAAAGATGATAAAAGGTCTGTACAGGTCGGAAAATATATTTTGCCGGAGTTATTTCTTGGGATCAAACGAGACGCGACATCGAATCGAATTGGCATTGAGGCAAATGTCACGAAAAACGTAAAGGTGCAAGCGGAAGTAGGAGATGACGCCCAAGGACATCTTCATCTAAAGTGGAAGCATGATTATTAATAGACCTGGTAAACTTCCTCAGTGCTCTTGGACTAAATAACTTTATTAAACTTCGTAATATTTAATGTATGATATTTGAAAGAATACAAACATGGGATAGATAAATACAATCCCTAGCATTATAGCAAACATCTGATCAATTATTGAAGGAGCAAACATAGAGTCCACAATACTCAATGCTCCAAAAAGAAAATAGATGGGAGAAAAAATAAGGCTACCCATATACGCCCATTTTTTTCTTTTTAATATGCATGAACAAATGAAAAATGGAGGGCAGAGAAGAATTAAATCAAATACCATCAATTCGGAATTACATAAATGAATTCCTTTGTTTACGACGTATATTCCATCAATTAACAATTTACTTAAGGCTAAAAGAAAAAATGAAATGCATACAAATTTGACATGAAGACCTATCCTAGAATAAGAGATTAAATTACGTATTGTATTTAAAAATATATTCATCTTTCCGGCGTTAGTTAATTTGTAAATCTAGAGTTTAACGACATAGAAAAAATAAGTCAATGATCATTTAATCTTCAAGCGTGCTTTTTCATTCTAATATTACAAATGAACATATCGACATATAATGTTAATCTTAGTTCTTGTGTGACAGGCCTTCAGCCTGAAAATCATGTTTTGGCTATACCAAGGGCGATGCCCTAGGCTGTAATAAGGAAGGCCTTCAGCCTGAGGATGTTTCCAAGACGTACACTTACATGTACATGAAGTCATGAAGTGCCTTAGCAGGCTGAAGGCCTTCCTTATTATATGGTATCGCCCTAGGTAAACTAGACAA
Organism: Parachlamydiaceae bacterium; assembly: GCA_013813265.1. Classification (GTDB taxonomy): domain Bacteria; phylum Chlamydiota; class Chlamydiia; order Chlamydiales; family Parachlamydiaceae; genus JACCRY01. The sequence goes on along the minus strand of JACCRY010000075.1, from coordinate 24,855 downwards.
CCACCCTTAGGCTAAAGGCCTGTGACATTGCATTTAAAGAAACATTAATTGGCATGCTAATAGATTATACTCTACTGGCTGAAAGAATGCTTAAACTGGCTTGGTCGCGATGAACAAGGTGGCAATGCCACCTGAAAGAGGGCGCACCTGCACCTCGCTAAACCCTGCTTCTTCTAGAAGAAGCTTCAGCTCAGCTGGTTTGACGAATGTTTGAATGCTTTGACTTAAATATTTATAAGCATCGCCGTTCTTAGCAAAAAGTTTCCCAAAGACAGGAAGTAATAGTCTCAAGTAAAGATGATGGCCAAAACGCAAAACAGAATTATCCGGTTCTGTGAGCTCTAAAATACCAAATGTCCCCCCACTCTTCATAACACGAAAGACTTCGTGGAAGCATTTTAGAGGTGATTCTACATTTCGAATGCCATAGGCGAGAGTTGCGTAATCTACTGTCGCAACCTCAAGAGGTAATTCTTGAACATCGGCCTTGATATAATGAATGGTATGAAATGGAGCAAGCTTTAAAGTAGAAGCCTTATCCTTAGCACATTCTAGCATTTCCGGACAAAAGTCGATTAGATAAGCTGTATGCTGTGCATTTTTAATTCTAAGCCATGGCAATGTGATGGCCCCGGTACCACAACAGAGGTCTGCAACAACACAAGAACGGCTTTTTGCTTGTTTAACTGTAGCATTGACAAGCTTGCGGTTCCATAGTCGATGTAGCTGAAAAGAAAGCACTGCATTTGTTTTATCATAGCTATTCGCAATACTGCCAAACATCGATTGAATTGTTTCAGGTCGCTGCTTGTCATAAAGTGTCATTCATCGTGTCCCGGAGATTTCTTCTTATCATGCTCGCAAAGCTGACAAGAAGCCTTTTGACCACACTCATCTGTGCGTGTTTTTTTTTGAGTAGGCGCTCTTCCACAAGCTCCGGGTTGGATTCTAGGTTTTCCAGTTAAAAGCCAACCGATACCAAGAAGTGCCATCGCGATGAGAACAATGACAAAAGCAATAGCAGCAGTTTGAATAAACATGATTAATCCTCATCTGGTATATCGCTTTCATCCTCTTCAAGATCGAGCTCCTCAGAAAGGTCATCCTCACTAAAATCTAAGAGCGGTTTGGGCGCTTTGGCAGGACGCAATTTAATTGTGCTCTTACCGGTAGCGGTTACAGGGATATAATCGACCCAAATTGGAGAGCTCCAAGCCATATGGCCGTCTGCTTGAAGAACACGAAGGTAGTAAAATACAAAAGGAGGTTTTTTATCTTTAGCATCTAAAGCAACATTTGCTAGTGAATCCATGTCATCGTAGGAAAATTCAAATTCATATTTATTTGGAGTGAAAGTCTTTATGACAATCCCATTTCGAATAATCTCAACTTTTTCTAGATTCGTTGTTCCGGCAACAAAGCCATGAAGGTGGCGGTTTGATAAAAAGCCATATTTTTGTGCAGTACTTGTTTCGGATCCCATTTTATATGAAGCAAGATTAAAGCCAACAATGATGCGAGCCCCAGTTGTTGCATAGCAAGATCGGTTATAGAGGGCATCAAAGAGAGCGGATCTAGAGTGTTCATTTGCTATAATTGCTGTTAATCCTGGAGAATATTGTTCCTGATCGCTATCAAACAGCTCAGCAAAAGCACCGCGATCATCCAAGCCACCCGCAACAAAACCAAAGCGACAATTGCGCAGAAGAGCTTTTTGAATGGAGCCTGAAGGGAACTCTTGGACGCCTTTTTTACTTTGAGCAGAAATTGGGCGCAGATTGCCCTCTTTTTTGCTGCACTCAGAAGATCCCCAAGCATTATAAATTTCTATCAAGCGTTCAAAATCCGGGTTATAGTCGTGGAAATCGTATCCCATCCCTTTACCCATTGTAAAACTTGGGATAGAAATCAATTCTTTTGGAGCAAAGCTCTTATAGATTTTGTCGACAGTGCTATATTTCGCTTCTTTTTTTCGTAAAAGTGTTCGAGAGTCTTTTGCATAGATAATTTGTCTTAGTCCTTCTTGAGGGCTATCTCCTTTCCATTGAAAGCCAACCATAGCTGTAAAGCGATCTGCTTCATCAAAATCGGAGAGATGCTGGCAAATTGATTTCCACGTTTCTAAAGAAGTTTCTTCGACACTTTCAAATGGGGAGGAAGCAAAAAAATTATAAGCTTTGTCATCACGGAAATATCGCAAACAATTTTCGATATTTTCTGTTGAGTCGATGCGTTCTGATTCTCCATGCAAAAGCCCCCAAAATAGACTTGTAGAGGTTTCGGGAAAGCATTTAATCGGTGATGAATAATAGGTTTTTTTAGTGTGCGTATTTAAGAGCTTGATGGTGTAGAAACCTGGTTCATTAAAATAGAGATTAGGCAAAGAAATGAAACCAGTTTCTGGTACGAATAGTTTCCAGTTGAGGTTTTCTCGAAGATGTTCATAAGAAAGCTCTATCAGTGTTTCAGGAGGAGCTTCACTTGTGAGGTTTCCATATTGATCCTCGAAACGAACCATCGCGTCAAAACGCTTATTGCGAACAACAAAAGAGGGGGTTAAAATGGCGATGTTGCAAAGTTCGCTGCCACGGATATCCATGGTGAAAATTTCTTCTTCTTCGGTTTTCGTTTTTGATTTTCCCTTGCCACCTATTTCGATTACGAGAGAAAACGTACGACGTCTTTGAGCAGTCGTTTGAGCCCGTGTCCCACATTTGACTGCAGTCGCTGGATTATCTTTAGGGGAGCCGATAATGATGAAGAAGCTGCTTCCTGCTGGTAGTTCTGTAGGGAGTACAAATTCAAATTTTGGTGTAAAACGATCAGGAATTTCAATTTCTTTAGCGGGTACAACCTTGCCATTTTCATATTTACCATAAATGACATTCACATCTTCTTTAAGATCCGAAGTCGGGATTTGCCAGTCGATATCTCTGCCACTGCTTTCAAGGTCAAATGTCAGCTTTGTTCCTTTTGCAAGATTTACTGCTGCTGTATAAGTAAATTTCCAGGTGTTGACTTTACCGGCTAAAGTGCTGCTGGGGTTGCAATAGCAAATCGAACGTCGCATTTTTGTCGCTCCATAGTATTCAAAGGTTGTGCATAATGATTTTGCATACTATGTATTTAAGGTGCAAGTCTCATACCCCAAAAATGGTGATTAAATTGCTTGATAAACTTAATCTGTTGAATCACAGTGCTTTGAACGTTGTTGCAATTATTCAAGCCAGGCAGGGTTCTACGCGCTTACCCGGTAAAGTCATGATGAAGGTTTTGGGGAAGCCTCTTTTGGAATATCTTATCGATAGAGTCAAACGGGCCCAATTGCTGAAAAAAATTGTTGTAGCAACTACGGTGCTTAAAGAAGATGATCTAATTGCTGAATTTTGTGAAGCTTATTCGATTCCTTGTTACCGGGGGGCAGTTGAAGATGTTCTAGGACGTTATTTAGGTGTAGCTCAGCAATTTTCAGCTGACGTCATTGTGCGACTCACCGGCGATTGTCCTCTATTAGACCCTGAAGTGATTGATAAAGTTGTAGCCTCTTATTTTCGGCAGTATCCAAAAGTTGATTATGTTGCAAATACTTTGATCCGAACATATCCTCGAGGGTTGGATGTAGAGGTTTTTTCTTTTGAAAGTTTAAAAATCGCCGATCGTGAGGCAAAATCCACTTCAGATCGAGAACATGTGACAGCGTTTATTTATAAACACCCTGAGCAATTTATACTTTCATCTGTAACAGGAGAGGAAGATAAATCCCGATTTCGTTGGACTGTTGATACTGAAGATGATTTTCGCCTTATTGAAACTCTTATTAAAGCTATTTATCCTCACAATCCTAACTTTACTCTTGACGATCTTCTTTCTTTAGTTCAATGTCATCCTGAATGGCAGCAAATCAATTCACATATTCAACAAAAACAATAATGGCCAATTAAACCGTTTCTTTTACGTTTAATAGTTGCGATTGATTAAAAAGCTTGTATTTGTTACTCTGGATTTTAACGAAATATAGCTCACTCAAAGGATTCAAAAGTTTATGTCCAAAGATCATTTTTCTTTTTCTGATAAACTTCATGAAATTTTAGCGACTAATGACTATGAAGCTTTAGAGCCATTTAAAAAACCGGAAATTTGGCAGCCTCTTCCTCCTTCAGATAAAGAACTTTTGGGTCAATTTTTTATTTTGTGGGGCAAGGAACTTTTAAACAAAAGCGATCCCAGAGCCTTTGATCTTTTTGAAAGAGCTTTAAAAGTTGCCGGGGATAGTTTCAAAGTTTTGCATATGACTGGAAAGGCTTATGCAAGCCAAAAACATAGTATTCGCGGAATGACTGCTGCTTTGGATGCGTTTGAGCGTGCTCTACAGATTAATTCTGATGCTTTTGAGGTCTCACATGATTATTTGCAGACCTTGATACATAAGGGAGTTTTAGTTGAAGATGAAAGTTATTTCATTCGAGCTATTGAAAAGTGTCGCCAAATAGAAGCTGCTGCAATTGAGCAGAAAGAGGCCGTTCGGGTCCAATTTTTCTGGGATTGGGGGAAATCGCACTTTCATGTTGCTAAGCGAAGTGGAGAAGCTGTCGACTTTTACGAGGCCTTGGGAAAATATCGTCTGATTCAGGATATAAAAATGAGTGACCCAGATTTTTTAAAAGACTCGGGAGATGTGTATCTTCAACTTGGCCGTTTGCTTAGTCGTGAAAGCTATTGTCTGGAGGCTATCGAATTCTATCAAAAATCTCTCATTGTCGCACACGAATGTTCTGAAACTTGGTTTTCATTGGGGCTCAGCTATGCCCTTCTTTTTGAGAATTTTGGGGGTTCAGATAATTTTCTTCGAGCTAACAAAAGCTTCTTTAATGCAGCAAAGCTCGACTCGAATCAGTTGGTGTATTGGTTTAAATGGGGGCAACTTCAGTTAGAGTGCGGAAAGCAACAAGAAAACCTCGAGCTTATTAGAGGCAGTATTGAAAAATTTGCTCGTGCCGATTCCCTTGAAGCACACCATCCGGTGGTACTGTGTGCATGGGGAGAGGCTTTGCTGGTGTATGGTACGTTTACTGAAGAAATTGGATCCTTGAAAAATGCTGAGCGTAAAATAGCTGAAAGTCTTGCGCTGAATCCCGAAAATGAAATGGGTTGGCATGTCTTCGGTTGCTGCTACAACGAGCTTGGCCGTTATTTTAACGATGAAAATTTTTACTTTGAAGCTATGGCAAAATTTCGGCACGGGCTAGCCCTTAATAAAAATTCCGCATTGCTTTGGCATGGGCTTGCCTATAGCAATTTTGCCTTGGGAGAATTTAAAAATGACCTGTCCTTTATTGAAAAATCTTGTCAATTATGTGCAAGGGCTATGGAAAATGGAGCTTTATCACAAGCGCAATGTTGGAATGATTGGGGTGTAGCTTTGATGAAGATGGGAGAAATCCTTGGAGACAAACAATCAATTGAATCCGCTCTTGAAAAATTTGAGAACGCAATGAATTTGCAAAATAGTTGGGGTAATAGAGAGGAATGCGATGTAGAGCTTCTGTATAACTACGGTTGCGCTCTTGATTTTCTTGGGGATTTTTCAGAAGACCCTCTTTATTATGAAAAATCTGTCCAAGTCTTGCAAAAAGTTCTCCATACTGACCCTAGCCACCCGCACGCCCGTTATAATTTAGCACTCGCTTTGCTACATTTAGGAGAACGAATTTCTGACGCAGAGTGCCTAGGAAGAGCTGCTGAACAGTTTGAAGTTATTATCAGTTTAGATCCTGAAGATGAAATGGCTTGGAATGAATGTGGATTGGCTTTACTGAATTTAGCGGAACTTGTTCACGATGCAGCCCTTCCCTATAAGAGCAGACATTATTTTGAACTGGCTGAAATTAAATTTCACCAAGCAGTTGCCCTTGGATGTATTCAAGCGTACTACAGCAGCGCCTGTTTCTATTCCCTGATAGGGAATTATCCTGAAGCGCTTTTCTTTTTAGAAAAAGCGGAACACTTTGGAGCCCTTCCACCAATTGACGAAATTATGAATGATGATTGGCTGTTCGATCTGCGACAGACTGAAGGATTTCAAGGATTCATCAGCCGCCATCAACAAGATGAAAAAAGCGGTTAAATGTTCAGATATCGTTATACTACTAAAAATTTGTAAATTTATTATCGCTATGATACAATAAATTTGTATAGATTAGTTAATAGCGGTGATTATTTATGCCATTAGAACGAATAAATAATAATTTTACTAATTTCATAGAAACTTTCGCTTTTCCGCGTGAGGTGGATAAGAAGAGTGAAGCATCACCCCCCCCTAAGGGGATAAATTCTAATACAAATGCTGTTGCAAAAAAAATCTTAGAGCTTCCAACGAAAATTATTAATGCAAGTAAAAACTACGCTATAAAAAAGTTGGACTCTTCCAAAAAAGGCGTTAAAGAAATTTTTTCTCAAATAAAAGATATACAAACTGAGAGAGCTAATAATAAACAAATTGCAGTATTTCAAAAAGACATTGACATCAAATTTAAAGCAATAATGGAATTAGAGAAAACACCTGATCCAGCTAACAAACGTCGAATCGAAAATCTTGAAAGAGGTATTGATCTATCAGCTATGGCAATTAAGGGTATAAATCGATCGCAAGTCGTTTTTAAACAAATTGCCCAGGGGAAAGCAAAAATGGTATTTGTGGAGTATGAAATTAAAGGTGATATAACCCTTAATCATAATTTTAATAGTAAAAATGTCTATTATGCTCCTGTGGGAGGAGATTTTCTTACTAAATTTCTTAGAAAGAAAGAGATTTCAGATGAATTGGAGATTGGATTAGATATAAGTAAAATATTAAAGAAGATGCCTTCTCCTGTTGAAGACGAAAAATACATAGTTACAGATATGGATGTTATGAAAAATTCTGAATCTCAAAAAAATGGCGAGTATACTGTTAAAACTTCAAAGGCAAAAGATCTTAAACATGCGATTCAAGAAGGAACGCTTAAATTCCCTGAAAGCTTAAAAATTGGCCTTCACATCGTTAAAGGTATGTCTAATTTACACAAGGCTGGATATGTGCATGGAGATGGAAAAAATGATAATGTATTGCTTGTCCAAGGTAAAAATGGCGAATTGACAGGTCGCATAGCAGATTTAGGAAAAACACAAAAAATGAAAGCTGGTGAAAAAGGCATTTTTGTAGGAAATCCTCGATTCGCTGCTCCTGAAGGAAACCTTAGTCATAGTGGTGAAATTTACACAACAGCAATATTGATTATTAATACTCTAGAAGGAGAATTGTTAAAAATAGATGGAAAAGATATGCTTATACCTACAGAAAAATTCGTTAATGACCCAAAAGCCAATACTGTGGGAAGATTTGGAATAGAAAAATTTCTCCTTTTAAATAAAAAATGTCTTCAAACAGACAATTCTACATTCAATAAAAAAGTGAAGATTTTGGGGAAAGAAATTAAAAATAAATTAAATTCAAATATCGGAAAATCAAACACGACAGAACTACATGAAGCTCAAGCTCAAACGGATATGTATATAGGCGCCCTTATAAAGCGGTTGTCTGCAGAATATCCAAAGTCTGAAAAACAAATCAACGAGTTGGAAGATCTTTTATTAGAAATGACTCGAGCTAAAGTAGGTGATGGTGACGATACAAGAACGAAATCTCTTGAAGATATAATACCAAGGTATGAGGAAATTATAAGAAATTTGACTCGTACTGCATAAAAAAGACTTGTGGATCTACCATCTATTTGATCACTCAAGAAAAAGATGAGGGGTTTTTGGGATATCATGGCTGCTCGCATATTTTCAGCTATACCACCTACGGGAGTATAGCTGAAAAATAACTAAAGATTAGCTTAGAGGAATTATTTGCTGCCGAAAGTTTTTTTAGCAATGAATTGTATACATATTGGGTCGTTGTTTGGTTGGTCTTTTCTAAAAGTACATTTAATAATCTCATACCCTTGATTTGTCAAAAGTGGTCTTACCATACGTCTGTCAGGAAGAAACCATGCTCCCATCTCTTTCAAAGCATTTATTTCGGGTGTCGCATTTGTAACGCGGAAAAAATTTCCAATAAGGAAACCGTTCTCTTTGATAAAAGTGTCGTGAATCCTATTCCACAAGTTCTCGAATTTAGAGGGGTTAATATAAGGGAAAATGTCAGCTGCTATAACAAGATCAGCCGATTCTAAAGGAGTAAAAGTTGCTACATCTTTTTCGATGAGACTTAGCTTACCTAAATTAATCTCCCCTTTGAACTGTTTTTCTAGAATTGCGAGAGTGGCCCGGGAACTATCGACTGCAATGACGCGCCATCCTCTTTGTAAAAGGTCTTTAATAGCTGGACTGTTACCAGATCCTAGATCAATTGCTAACTTTCCTTCTCCTAAAGAACTCTTTACAAACTCTTGTTCTTAAGTAAGGACGAGGAGTCCAAATTTCTGTTATAAAACAAGTTCGGTTGCTACGCTATCATAAAAAAGGATGCCCTTTTTGGGGAGAAACCATCGCGAATCTTCCGAGCCTAAGTAGCCTTCCGCTTTTAGCTTAGCTAAAAGATCTTTGCAAGGAAGGTCTAGAGAACCATGTTGAAGTTCAAAGGCGACTAGATCAACGCCTTTAAAAAGGCGTAGCCCGATGGCTAGGAGTTCGCGTCGTCTTGCGATAGGGGACAGCTCTTCACTGAAATCGATAGGGGAGTTTCCAGTACGCAAAGCTTGCGTATACTTCGAGAGATTGGCGCTGTTGGAAAATCGGCGCCCATCCCAATAACTAAAAGCAGAAGGCCCAAGCCCCCAAAAAGGGCGGCCTGTCCAGTAGCCGCTATTATGTCGGGCGATCTGGCCTTCCTTTGCAAAAGCTGAAATTTCGTATTGACGTAGACCTGAAGCTTCAAAGTGCGAGCAAGCAGTTTCATACATTGCTTTGCTGGTTTCTCCATCAGGAAGCTGTTCTTCAAGCTTTTTTCGATATTTAAAGAATGCGGTATGAGGTTCGATTGTCAAATTGTAAAGTGATAAATGTTTGATGGGCAAGCTAGAGGCGCGTTTTACAGTACGTTGCCAACTTGCAAGAGTTTGATTTGGAAGATCGTACATCAGGTCGATTGAGATATTTTTAAAGCCTACATCATAGGCCATTGAAATGGCGTCAAGGCCCTTTTTCGCTGAATGCTGACGGCTTAATATTGTTAGTTGGGTATCATCAAGAGATTGTAATCCGATACTTAAGCGATTAATACCTGCTCCATAGAATTCTTTTAAGGTGTCAATTTCAATATTTTCAGGATTAGCTTCAAGAGTGATTTCCATGGAAGAAATGACGCCTTGTGGAACTATGGAGGCGACCCATTGAATGATCTCTGCAATTGCAGCAGCCCCAAGCAAGTAGGGCGTGCCACCGCCAAAATAAATTGAAACGATTTTTTTTTCGATAAGAAGTGGCTTAATGTACTCCCATTCAAGCCTCAATCCTTCCATCAGAAGGACTTTAAGAGGGGCCTTGTCTGGGAGTACATAAAAATGACAATAATCACATTTGCGAGAACAGAAGGGGATATGAAAATATAGACTTATAGACTGATCTTTACCAATCATCAGCATCGGGATCGACAATTCCACCTCGTTTCCAGCGGTTGCGATCGCTGAAGTAGGACTCTTCTTCGTCCTCGGCTTCTTCGTCTTTACTTTCTTCATCGGTATCTTCACGTCCATCACCTGTAACATCGTCGTGATCTGACGTACCGGTTTCCATCTCGAAACCAGTTTCGCTTACACCGCCACCTGTGTCTGTCATATCGATGTCGGGGATCGTAGGCATTTCTGTATAACCCGCACGAGTAGTAGGACGTTTTGGTGTGACGTATTCTTCAATTTCTCCACTTTCTTTTAAGAATTGGAGTCTATCTTTCTCTTCTTCTACCTTAGCTTGGACTGCTATGATTTCTTCCTTGTGCTTTTCTATGTCTTTTTTTGGAACAAGTCCCAATTTAAGCCATTGTTGAAGATCCAAGAGTTCAGATTCTAGCTTCTTCAGTCGCTCACTTTTAACATGTCTCATCTTAATTTCCTTTTTCCAGAGAGATTTGAAATATACTGCGAGTCTCTCTTAATCCAAAAAAACGCAATTATTTGCCCATACCCTAGTTACTAACAAGTAGGCCTTTTCTTATCAATCCTTTTTGACAAGTGGTGGTACCGAAGCACAGCAGCTAAGAATAGCAGCTCGGTAAATATAAATCCATAGTAAAAAGAGGAGCCACCATTTCCGAAGCCATAGCTGTGGAGCCCCGTTCCTAAAATATAGTTGACGCCATACCATGTAAAACTAATAGCCAAAAAACCTAAAATCGAGCCTATAGATAGTCCTAGATGAGTAATCTTTCCGAAACGATAAGCGTGGATCCATAGCAGATAGATACAGATTGAGATAAAAGCCCAAGATTCTTTAGGGTCCCAGTCCCAGAAACGGCCCCAACTTTGAGCTGCCCAAACTCCACCAAGCAAGGTTCCCGCAACTAAAAGTGCAACGCCTAGATAAAGGACTTGTAAAAGGGCATTGGCGATTAGGGTCAAAGTTGGTATTTCTTGCCTATAGTAAGCAAGACCTGCTAAATAGAGGTGCCCTAACAGGCTGCCTAAAAGGAACAGACCGTAACTCCCAACGACCATTAAAACGTGTGTAAAGAGCCAGTAGCGTGAGTCAAGTACAGCTTGAACATTCTCAAAACTGCTTGTATGGAAATTCAATTGTAAGAGGATTAGAAGAGTGAGAGCGGCAGATGATGAGGCAATTAACAGGAAGGGCGTCGAAAAAATTAAACTTAAGAGAATGCTGATCAAAACTGTGACCCAGGGTACATACAGCATGGTTTCAAGCATGTTTGAAACTGGAGGGCGTTCCAATATATAGCAGCGAAGAATTAAAATAAATGTGTGTAGGCAGAAAGTGGCGACCAGAAGAAAAAAAGCTGCAGAAGTAAAGAGAGGGCGATTGAGAAGAAGAGCTAAAATAAAAAAAGCGAGAGTTAGACCATAGCCTGCTATGCAAATAAGGGTGAGGGGATAGCTGGCATAGAGAGTTTCTGCATAAAGTTGGAGCATAGATGGGTATGTGAGCTTTTTTCCGAGTGCTTCTTGATAGGGACGATTAGCGAGGAGTTTATATCCTTCTAGTAAGAGATGTGCAAGTTGTTTTTTTAAGGTAAAGACTTCAGTAGCATTGTCTGCATCGAATGCTATTTCGAGCTGGAAATAGGTTGTTCGAATTGATTGAAAAAGCGAATCCGGATATAAAGTAAAATTTTTTACAAGTTCGAGCTTTTCAGTTTTCGGATTGTATGTGGTAGCATGTAGGGCAAGCAAAGAATACCATTCGCCTGGTTTAAATTTTCCTGGTAATACTTTAAATAGAATTCCGGAATCTGCTAAGCGTGTTAAGAGTGGATGTTGTTGCTCAAGCTGTAGTGCTGTTTCTTTGGACGTTAGCTCCGAATTCATAAGTTGATTAAAAGAGCGGGCTAGTGCTTCTTCTGATTGAGTCAGCTGCGTTTTTTTTAGACTTGTAAAATAAACATTCCAAAGAAATTCTAAAGGGATTTGAGAGCTAGTCTGTACAAGTGGCGGTAAATCACTGTTATGAATTCTTTGATAGAGCCATTGCCTCGAGTAGCTTTCTGCGGGCATGAAGCGTCCTTGGAAGGAAACTGGGACGAGATTGAAATCTTCAAAACCATACAGAGTGGAAAAGGAAAGAAGAAGTGATAGAAAAATTAGAAGTGTGGAGGCCATTGGATGGGAATTCCTGTGTTCGGTGGTGCATAGGGGTGGAGTATAGCCAAAACGTAACTCGTCCATGCTATTCATGTAAACGTTTTGAAACGCGTGCTTCTTTCACTGCTACCGCAGCTATGTTATTCAAATTATCCTAACCCCACGTTCCGCTAACGCTGCACGCGGGGCTATTACGTTTAATCGCTTCCGCGATCGAAAACAAGTCCTTAAACAATATGAACTGCCTTGGATCGCGGAAGCGATTTAACATAAAAGCCCCGTGTGTAGCGATAGCGGAACGCGGGGTTTGGAGATACAAACGCAGAGCCGCGGTAGTCGGCGAAAGAAGCACGCGACTAAAAAAACGTTTACATGAATAGCATGATCAGTGTGTCCAGTTACAGGTTGCTTTGCTCCTTAGCGCCTTAAAGTAGGCTCAAAGTTTAAAAGGTGCTTGCGTGATTTTGCTGATCTTTGCTTCGATATGCTTAGCAAGCTCAGGGTAATCTTTAGGCTCATTTTCCTTGAGCCATTTGTCCATTCTACGTGCAACCAAAGCAATATCCTCTGAATAGTAAGTCTCAGATTTCATGTTCTCGTCTTTTTTCAACTTGCCCACATCTAGATGAATCGGATGATTTTCAGCAAACCCAGCATTATGCATAATCCCATGGTCGTGGTCAAAAATTCCTTTTTTATATTCAGAGACGTAAAGGTCAAAAATCTGAGAAATCCGTGTCTTAGCAAGTTCAATATCTCCCTCTTCCAATAGTCGATGAAGTACGGTACGCATCGTCTCGGCTTTTACTTGGATTAAAAATGCCACGTCATCCAAATCTATCAAATGCTCTCGTCCTATTTTATCAACGGCTGTAACCTTGGGAAAAAGATCTAATGTACGGTTTAAATGAACAAAAAGAAGACCGCTTTCATTTCGGTTCACTTCGTAGGCAAGATGATAGCCTGAGAAAACACCCTCAAACTTACGCTTTTTACGGGCATCTTGTTTGGCACGATAGTTTTCAAATGGCATCCATGAAGGCATCCAGTCATATAAAGGAGAAGGTCTAAGGTGCTTAAATTTAAAGAATTTAAGGACATACTGGCCATCTTCCGAGCTAAATGCATAGGATTGAGCCCCTTTTCCAATGTAGAAATATTTCTGCTTAAGAAGGGTGCCTATCTTTTCTTTTTCAGCCGGAGTTGGCGGTTCAACGTCCCATTCTGGGCGGTAATTCAACGTGTCGGTAATATTGGCAAGCCTAAAATCATCCGTAAGTCGATAGTAAAGACGAATCATTGCAAAAGAAGCGAGTGCGATCAGTAATGCATACAGAAAGACACGCTTTTTCTGCGTTAAAGGAATTATGGACATTCTTCTATTCACTGCCTTTTGCTTTAACTTTACTACCAGAAAGAAGTTCTTGTTTGGAGTCTTTATCTTTCGGTACATGAAGAGGTATGACCTCTTGATCAATAAATATTAAGTGGTCATCTTCTACAGTCACTAGGCAACGTCTTCCTTCGTTAGGATGCATGAGCACCTTCTCAGCAAGTGGATCCTCAAGATATTGTTCGATTGTTCGTCTCAAAGGACGAGCTCCCATTTCAGGTTGGAAGCCTTTGTCAACGAGAAAATCTTTGGCCTTGTTGTCTAGCTCTATAAACACACTGCGTTTTGATAAGCGTGCAAGCAATTTTTTCAATTCGATATTGATGACTTGAAGGAGAGAATCACGCTCTAATGGTCTAAAGATGATCACATCATTTAAGCGGTTCAAAAATTCAGGCTTAAAGGTCTTTTTCACAGCCGCTAAGATCTTTGTCTTGATATGCTCGTGGTCCATTGATCCTTCTTGGGCTCCAAAGCCGACTTCCGTGCTCTTTTTGATCAGATCTGCACCTAAATTCGAAGTCATGATCACAATCGTATTTCGAAAGTCGATCTTTCGTCCAAATGAATCTGTAAGACGCCCTTCTTCCAAAATCTGTAAAAGTAGATCGATAACATCAGGATGTGCTTTTTCTACTTCGTCAAAGAGGACAACAGAATAAGGTCGTTGACGAACTTGTTCTGTCAGTTGACCACCTTCTTCGTGTCCTACATATCCAGGAGGAGAACCTGTCATGCGGCTAACAGCAAATTTTTCCATATACTCGGACATGTCCACTTGGATTAAAGCCTCTTCGCCTCCAAACATGTGAATTGCTAGCAGACGGGCTAAAAGAGTTTTTCCAACACCTGTAGGCCCTAAGAAAAGAAAAGCTCCGATTGGTCGATTTGGGTCTTTGATATCAGCACGGCTGCGACGTATAGCTCGGCAAATTGTACTTAAAGCTTCATCTTGACCAATGATATTTTCACGTAAAATTTCTTCCATTTTAAGAACTTTTTGCGTCTCACCTTCAGTCAATCGACTCAATGGGACACCGGTTTGTCTTGAAACAACTTGAGCAATGTCTTCATCTTCGACAATCACCTCATGTTCCTTTTTATTGATTTCCCACTCAGAACGGATTTGTAAAAGTTGCTCACGCAAAGTTTTTTCTTTGTCGCGTAACTTAGCCGCCTTTTCATATTCTTGCCTACCGATGGCGTCTTCTTTTGCAATACGAACTTCTTCGATATCAGTTTCGTAGCGCGTGATGTCCTGTGGTTGATTCATCATTGCAATGCGCATTTTAGCCCCGGCCTCATCAATCAAATCAATTGCTTTATCAGGAAGGAAGCGTCCATGAACATATCGATCGGAAAGGACGGCTGCGGCAGTTAAGGAAGTGGGTGTATAAAAGCATTTATGATGTTCTTCATACTTAGCTTTTAATCCCTGCAGAATTTCAATCGTTTCATCGACGCTGGGCGGTTGAACGATGATTTTTTGAAAGCGTCTTTCTAAAGCTGCATCTTTTTCGATGTGTTTACGGAATTCATCGATGGTTGTAGCACCGATACATTGTAGTTCACCACGGGAAAGTGATGGCTTTAAGATGTTGGAAGCGTCAATAGCGCCTTCAGCTGCTCCGGCGCCTACAATCGTATGAAGTTCATCAATAAATAATAGAATATTTCCATTTTTCTTAATCTCATCCATAACGGCTTTGATACGTTCTTCAAACTGACCACGATATTTCGTCCCGGCGATCATCAAAGCTAGGTCAAGCGTGATAAGTTTTTTCTTTCTGAGGTTGTCAGGGACTTCTCCACGGACAATTGCTTGGGCAAGTCCTTCCACAATAGCAGTCTTACCTACTCCCGCTTCACCAACAAGTACAGGGTTATTTTTACGTCGACGGCATAGAATTAAGATCAGGCGCTCAACTTCCTCTTTACGGCCAATGACCGGGTCCATCTTACCTTCACGGCACATTTCCGTTAAATCGTGGCCATAGGCTTTTAGAGCAGGCATTTTTTCAGATATAGCACCGTTGTTTTTCTCATATGTTTTACTGCCTGGAGAACTAGTCGGAGGTGTTTGCGGTGGAGATCCTGGAGGGGGATTTTGACTTCCAATCGGAGGCAATTGCAAATTGAAGGTTTCCAGTTCTTTGAGGACTTCTTTACGAACTTCTTTGAGGTTTACATTTAGATTTTCAAGAACTTGAGCTGCAACACCATCTGTCTGGCGTAAAAGGCCCAGAAGCAAATGCTCTGTTCCTACGTAATTGTGGTTTAAATTGGCAGCTTCTTCATTTGCAAATTCAAAAACTTTTTTTACTTTCCCGGTGAGTGCAGGATCGCCATACACCTGTATTTCAGGGCCGTATCCAACAAGCTTTTCAACTTCGCTGCGTACTGTTTCAAAATCGATGTTAAGATTGCGCAGGACATTGACAGCGACGCCTTGACCAAGTTTTAGGAGGCCGAGAAGTACATGCTCTGTGCCTAAGTAGTTGTGATTTAAGCGTTGAGCTTCTTTTTTTGCCAATTTAATGACTTGCTTTGCTCGATTCGTAAACTTGTCAAACATGTCATGCTCTCTTGTTTGAAGGCGTTGTAGTACTGGGGGTAGCGAAGCTCCATTTAATAGAGCAGGCGCATGACTTAATTCTATGCATTGTATCAGTTTTTGGAAAGGATAAACACGAGAAATGATTTAGTACACCATTTCATTTAAATTGTCGGGTCGGGCTAGCGTGAAAGCTCCCGCGGTTGCAACAAAAAAAATGGGTTAATATGGGCATATGAACCCATTTTTTTTGTTACAACCCCGGGGCTTTGACGCAGCCCACCCCCACAATTTAAATGAAATGGTGTACAAGTGTGTTTTCGTCAAATTTAGCTTTATCTCCTTTTTTCCCTTGAATCTTATTCGCTTTCTAGGAATTCTAGCTTTAAAAATATGAGGAGTTTAGCGTGAAAAAACAAAGTATGAAAATTGGAATCCCTAAAGAGATCAAGAATCATGAGTATCGTGTGGGTGCTACTCCTGCCATGGTTCGTGAGCTAGTGGAGGCCGGACATTTTGTTTTTGTACAGACAATGGCAGGCCATGAAATTGGTTTTCGCGATGAAATGTACGAAGCAGCGGGTGCGCGCATTGTTGCTACAGCAGAAGAGATCTATGAACAACAAATGATCATTAAGGTCAAAGAGCCTCAAAAAAGTGAGTATCCTTTTTTAAAAGAAGAGCAAATTCTTTTCTGCTATTTTCATTTAGCACCAGACCCCGTTCAGACTAAAGCTCTTATTAAAAGTAGAGTCGTTGCAATCGCTTATGAAACAGTAACAGATGCGCGTGGAAAATTGCCATTGCTTATCCCGATGAGTGAAATCGCTGGTCGTATTTCCATTCAAGTGGGGGCAACATCTTTACAGATGAATCATGGAGGTAAAGGGATTTTGCTTGGAGGAGTTCCAGGAGTTCTTCCTGCACAAGTCCTGATTATTGGTGGAGGAGCTTCAGGCACAGAAGCTGCACGTATGGCTTTAGGTTTAGGAGCAAACGTAACTATAGCTGATACGGATTTGGAACGTTTACGCGCTTTAGATGCACTTTTTGGGCCATTACTTAAAACTGTATATTCTACTTCACAAGCTATAGAAGAAAATATAAAAATTGCAGATCTTGTGATCGGTGCTGTTCTTATTCCAGGTAAAATGGCTCCGAAAGTTGTGACAGAAAAGATGATTCGCCAGATGCACCCCGGGTCAGTTGTTGTGGATATCGCTATTGACCAAGGTGGATGTTTCGAAACATCACGTCCGACAACCCATGAGAATCCTACTTATGTAGTTGATGACATTGTTCATTACTGTGTAACCAATATGCCTGGAGCATGCGCTAAAACTGCTACTCAAGCGTTAACTAATTCAACAACTCGTTATGCATTGGAAATCGCAAATAAGGGCTGGAGGAAGGCAATTGAGAGCGTCGGATTGCGTAATGGTTTAAATGTGTGCCTTGGAGAAGTTACGAATGAACCTGTAGCTCATGATTTAGGTTATGACTATGTGGATCCTATAAAGTATATTTCCTAGGAATAGTCAATGTGGCCTGCTGCGTCTCGCAGCAGGCATTAACCCTGAGAAAGGGCGAAATGCCATTGGTATCTGCCCTGACATTATGACATTTACCACGAACACCTCTAGCTTTCTTTGTCTTCAGTCTTTTGATGTCATTTGAGCAAATAACTGCATTTTGTTTTTTAGGTCTTTCGGTACGGGCTTCTTTTTCCCATGTTTAAGTGTTTGGTAGACATCTTTATTAATTTCAGCTTGAAGTTTCATTTCAGGCGCTTCAGCAATTGTATCAAATTCGTTTATGTCTTTATGAGGTTCAAAAGGTGAATGCCCCATAATCAACTCAAATATAGATTCATTAATTATGGCTTGAAATTTCATTTCAGGAGCTATTGCAAATTCAAAAAGTCGTTGTATGTGTATTGAAAGGTCATAATCCCAAACTTAACTACGATTTTCAAGTAAAAATAATACCTTCTTATTAATTTTTCTTTGGCGATTGAAATTTTCAATGAGATTTTTTTCATTAGATAGTAATTCTAATTCCTCAGGTTTAATGCCGAGATCTCTGCAAAGAAATTGAGCGGTCTCGCTTTTGAAAAAAACTTCCATATCTTTCTGTTTGCTACGAGAATAGTATTTTTCATAATGTGGTAATTTGACCGGTTTGTGATTTTGCCAATAATAGCAGCAATTTTCTACCAATTTCTCTTTTAATACCTGCCTTCGAATATATTCAGGAATATGTAGACTTGTCAGATCAAGAAACAATAATTTAAAGTCGCCAAAATAGTCACTTGGATTGCAAAATGTGGATTTAGCCTCAATCCGCTTGCTTAAAGCCTCAAATATGAGACCCTTTTTGAATGTTGTAAGCGCATCATCTTGCGTCGAGTTTCCTTGATGATTAACTATTTCAGTATTTGTAATCCGGTACTCTTTTTTAAGAACTTCTATTTCATTTTGATTGTATGCAGCAATAAAGGGGCTTACCCAATCTAGAATTGCGCTTTTGCATCCTTCCCTTAGAGTATCCTGGTTTGCTTTATCAGTATATTTTTTTTTGTTCAGTTTGTTTATTGCATGCTCAATCATCTTTTCTTTTGAAAAGGATTCTGAGCATGTTTTTGAATTGTGTGTCGTTTGTTCCTTTTACAGAGATTCCAGTGTTGAATGAATATAGGCTGCCATTTTCTTTTTAATAGGCTTTAATTCTCTGGAAACTTTCAGAAAATCAACTCTAATAGGACTCGCTGTTTTTATTTTTGTTTCAGAGTTCAGGTCAAAACTAGGCGTAAGATCTGAAGTCGTGTCTTCCACTTTTACTCTACCTAACAGAGAAAGACCATAAACAATGGCAACCCCGATAGGAATAATGACAGTAAAATAGGTCGCATGCCTGCATCTTCAAAACGATTAATTTCCACAAGAATATTAAAGTATTCTTCGCACTTATCGGCAGCCTGATTGTTATAATTGAATTATTAAAAAATCAATTATAAATTCACGCGGATATATTGCAATACAAAATACAAAAAAAGAATTTAAGGTGAACTAGTTTCAATAAGTCTAGTAGAATTTTCCGGCAGAAATCCCGTTGTTCCCTCATTTGTTTTAACTTTAAACCATTTTCCTGCTAATTTGACATCTAAAACTTTGACTTTCTGTCCAGGCATAAGAGGCTCGGGTGTGACCTTAGCATAATAAAGGCCTGCATCACGGTATAGTTGGCTTGATTTCACAACAACTGCTTCAAGTGGAGACAGAGCGTAACTATAAGCAAGACTCAAAAGTAGTGGAATGCTGATAATTGTAAGAGCGAAGATGGCCATATAAATCCAGCGGCGAGAATACCAAAGATAGCAGCTTGCCAGCCCAAAAATGAGTAATGCAAGGGCAAAAAAAAGTTGGATCCTTTCAGGTAGTGAAAGTCGATTGTGAAAGAAAAATAACCAGTCAAAAGGAGTTTCGCTTTCACTGACCGAAATTCCTAATTGCTTTTGGGTAATTGCGATATGCTCCTGTACTTTTTCATCGCGAGGACGCAATAGCTCGGATCTGTAATAATATAGTAACGCATACGGGTATTCTTCAAGTTGAAAAAGGTTATTTCCTAGGTTGAAGTAGAGTTTTCCATTGCCAAAAACGGGAGCGTATTTTTTCTCTAGGTCTAAAAGTATCTCAAGAGAATGATTAAAATCTTTTGTTCTTTCAGGAGTAGTCTTAGAAAGTTCTCCATTTTTATATGACTCTTGAGCTTGCTTTAATAAAGGCTTAGGGTCTTCTTCCCAAAATTGTGAAATGGCATAAACACTAAATAAGAGTGCAGCTCCAATGCAAATAAAAATGAAAGGATCTTGTAGTGGGCGTTTCACGATACCCCTCCATCAATTTTAAGTTTTTCAAATAAATGACGAGCATTTTTCATTAGAGTTTCTTCTTTATCCCGCGTTTCTCTGCCTGCATAACGGGTTTCTTCCAGTGCAAGTAAAAGAGTACGCACTTCTCCAATAATCCCTGTGGTTGGAAGGGCTTCGGGATTGATTTCCGGTGAATTAATTTCTCCAGTTTCCGCAAGTCGATGCAAGAAAGCTTGGCAAAGAAGTTCGTGCGCTTCAGCAGATCCTAATGGCGCTGCTTGAGCTTGAGAGAAAAGATCTTCACTATCTATGATTTTTGGTTTTGATTTAATTGCTTCTAAATATTTAAACAAATTGTATTGATAAAGAAGCGCAGCGCATCCGAATGGAAGGATTAACAAAGACCACCATGTGCCGAATGGTAAATTGTGTAAATCTTTTTCTTGTAAAGGATACGAGCTCTCCGTATTAATCGCTTCAACAGAGGAATTAGTGGCAAGCGCTTGCTTCTGTTGAGTTTCTTCTGCAGGTGTCGTGTCGGGTATTGGAAGATTTTTAACGCTTGGCTTTGAAGTATCTAACGGAACCACTGAAAGGGGTATCGGATCACTATGAAAAATAACATATTTTTTCGTTTCTGGATCGAAATATGAAAACTCTAATTTAGGCAATGCTTTAATGGAAGTCGAGAGAGGTCTTAATTTAACATCGAAATGTTTTGTATCTCCTTTTAATTCGCCTACTGGAGGAAGGTCACTTAAGCTGAACAGACCGCTCATGCCAGGTTGACAGCAGAGTTCAGGGAGCTTAACGCTGTCAAGGTTGCCGTCTCCTTTAACATCAATTGAGAGTTCAACCTCATCTCCCGTATGTACAGTGGTTGGAGAGATTAATTTGACTGTCCAAACGAATTTTCCAATAGCTCCATTGAAGGAAGGTGGTTTGCCATCTTCGGGAAAGGGAGAGACCCGAAGAACAACTGCAGCTGCGCTAGAGGAAAGTTTTTCTTTTGCATAAACTTTTCGTCCCAAATCACTCTCATAAGCATATCCTTCAAGAAGTGAAGGGCCAAATGTATATTCTCCTGGCTGCTTAGCTTCGATTTTTTGTGTGATCTGCCGGACGCTCAACCCGTTCAACTCTCTCTCTGTAATCACTTTGTCGCCAATTTTTGTAAATCCCTCTGCTTCAAGTAGGGGAATAACCTCCTGGGTGGTGTCGATGTTGCCTGTGTAAAAATAGCGGTAGCCGATGATAATTTGTTGTCCTGGATAAAGTTCTTCTGGGCCCCCAACATAGGTTTTGAGTTGTAAAAAGGGTGGAATGCTTGCAGTTTGAGATGAAGCGGGTTGTTGAGAAGGTGGTTGCTCGGTTGGAGTGTCATATTTAGCAGGAGCAGAGGGGGTGCTTGCGGGTGCATCCTTAACCTCGAAGGTTCTAGGAACTGACTGGTATTTTGTTCCTCCAACATCAACCGTGACTTCACGAAAGATGTGTGGTCCTTTGAGTCTTGGAGGTAATTTAAAATGATAGAGTGAAAGGATAAGGTCCCCTGATGCAGTCATCGGTTCTTCCTTGATCAGTTCGACTTTAAAGGTTTCGGTCCCTAATTTAAAACTTTCAGGATCTACTTTTTCTTCTTTGGAGTGGGAAACGATGACTGTTCCTTCTATAGGCGCTGAGCCGAAGAATTGAGGTTTGATGTCTATATCAACTTCCACGGCTTGTACTAATATATTCAATGTCGTCAAAAGCCAAAATAAAAAAGAAGCTGTAAACGTGTAAAAAAAAGTCATTATAACCTGCCATGAGTATTAAACGCTGTATAGCAGTTGAAAGGCATCAATGACAAGTAGAAACGCTTGCTAGTCAAACACATGAACAGCTCTAGTGAAATTTGGCTAGCTTTTAGCTTGAACTTCTGCTATGCTATCAACTTATATGTGTTTTATTTTTGCGACTGCAGCTTTAAATGAAGGTTATACTAACTATGGCACTTGTCAGCTTGTTTTACACCCTGTTAGCGGTATTAGGTCTAGGTTTTCTTATTTTTATCCATGAGCTTGGACATTACTGGATGGCTAAACGCGTAGGAATGCGTGTTGAGACGTTCGCTATTGGTTTTGGTAGACCCATTTTCTCATGGATGCATGATGGGACGAAATGGCAGATCGGTTGGCTGCCTTTTGGTGGATATGTCAAGATCGCCGGAGCTGAAACGGATTCAGAAGTAGATCCTTATTCGATAAAAGATGGTTTTTACGGTAGAGGGCCTTGGGCACGAATCAAAGTTGCCTTGATGGGACCTCTAGTTAATTTACTATTTGCATTCATTGCTTTTGGAATTCTATGGAGTTTTGGAGGTCGTGAAAAAAGCTTTGTTGAAGTAACTTCAAAGATTGGCTGGGTTGATCCTCAATCTGAATTGTATGCTAAGGGGATTCGTCCTGGTGATGAAATTATAGCGTACGATGATCATCCTTTTCAAGGAATCGCCGATCATAAATATGCCGTTGTTCTTGCATCTGATCAGGTGAATGTTCAAGGCATTAAAGAAGATTATGTAACAGGAGAAAAGACTCCTTTTGAGTATAAAGTTGCTCCATATCAGCATCCTGAAGTCAGAGGTAAAGGAAAAATGACCCTTGGGGTCATGTCACCCGCCCATTATCTCATTTATAATCGCCTCCCTAATAATGCTGAAAACCCTCTGTCCCCACGTTCCCCGTTGTTGGAAAGTGGACTCCAATATGGTGATCGTGTAATTTGGGTAGATGGGGAACTTGTTTTCTCAAATAAGCAACTTGAAGATATTTTGAATGATGGGCGTGTATTGCTGACGATTAAGCGGGGGAATGACGTAAGTTTAATGCGTATCCCACGCGTTAATGTACGTGAACTTAAGTTAGATCCTGCTTTTAAAGAAGAAATCTCTGACTGGCAGTTTGAAGCTCAATTAAAAAATATCAAATTACAAGATCTGTATGTTCTACCTTATAATTTGACTAATGACTGTATTGTTGAAAATGCTCTTTCATTCCTTGATTCTGAAAAATCTCTCTTAGCTTTCCCGACAGTTCCTTTCTCAGCTTTGGAAGGTTCTCTCCAGCCTGGAGATCGTATCTTGGCTATTGATGGGATCCGAGTCGAAAAGTCTTATGAACTACTAAAAGATCTTCAGACACGCCATGTGAATATCATGGTGCAGCGCGATGGCTCTGCTATACAGAAAATTGGCTCAAAAGTAAGTGATTTTGATTTTGATAAACATATCGATATGCAAAATATCAATCGCATTGCTTCAAGTATTGGGACTGAAAAAGAAATAACTTCTTCTGGAAATCTAGCTCTTTTAAAACCTATCACTCCATTGCCGTCAAAAGAATTTGATCGGACACCTGAAGATTTGGCTCTATTGAGCAATGAATCGAAAGCAAGTTTAAAAGAGATTGAATCAATTGAGGATCCTGTGAGACGTGGGCAGATGCTCGCTTCATGGAAACCTTATGAAGAACGTTTCTTGATTGGTTTACCTATTCAAGACCGTAAGGTGACGTATAACCCTTCCGCTATTGAACTGTTTAAAAATGTATTTAAAGAGCTATCTCGTGTGTTTTATGCAATTTTTGAGCGACCTGCTTCACGTGATTGGTTGAGCGGTCCAGTAGGAATTGTTCGCGCAGTTCACGACAGTTGGATGTTAGGCTACAAAGAAGCCTTATTTTGGCTTGGGGTCATTAGTATGAATTTGGGTGTATTGAATTTGCTTCCAATACCTGTACTGGATGGAGGAGTTATTGTCCTTTCCTTGTTCGAACTTCTAACGGGCAGGAAGCTTAAGCCTAAAACGCTTGAACGACTGATCGTTCCATTTGCTATATTGCTTATCTGTTTCTTTGTCTTTGTAACGTATAATGACGTTTTACGTTTATTTGGACTTTGGAAATAAAATAGGGAAAGCGGTGACCTGTCTCTGCTTTGTTCGCCCTCGACTTGTCGAGGGCGCGAATTCTTAGCTCTACTCTCAGTTTGCTTCAAGGGCCATCGGGTAAGTACTTATACCTCTCTTATGCTTTAAGATTTATTTTATTCACGATAAAAGTTGCTATTTAGGCCTTTTGGATGTAATGACAAAAGTCCATAGTTAATATGCCTGCTGCGTCTCGCAGGAGGAGTTCTTGCAAATCTATTTCTTACAAAGTTTACCTAAAAACTTCACGAATGAATCTGTGTATTTTACAAAATTATCTTCTCCCTCACCCCTATATAAAATGGGTGCATCGAATCCATCAGATTTTGTAAGGTCCATGACATAAACATCATGACCATCAGCTCCAATAATGATATATTCTGATGGAATAGGTTCCAAAAAACGACGACGTTCTTTCAATAAATCTGAAGTACCATATAAGTGCAAAAAAATAACAAAATTTGAACTGTATATATCCACATTTAAAGGAGAAAAACGTGTTAAAAAATCCAAATAGATGGAAGGTAATTTCCATTTTTCAATTATTTTATCGATTTCATTCCTATCCCCTTTAAATAGAATGTTGGTGGGGTTCGCAGGGTCAAAAGAATCCGAGCGCGCTTTAGCAAGAAATTTTTCTAAATTTGCGCAAGCTACTTCCAAAGGGCTGGTAGGATTTGAGAGTGACGGATTTACTTCAGGTTCAACATAACCTTTACCTTCTGGATAGCCTTCTTTTTCCCATTGCAATAACTCTTTTAAAGGCAAATCGTTTTCTTTCCAATGTCCTGGATCGGTGGGCAACCCAAAATCAAACTTTTGCTTGCTATGCAATGCAAGAGACTTACAAGCCTTTGCTCTTAATACCACTGGAAGATAATTAGCGCATGCAATTTGTGTGAATATAGGATATGATTTTTTACCACTAATTTTTTTAACTTTCCTTCAATACTCAGGTAAGCCATAGAAAGATCCAGTTCAACACTTGTTGATAATCGCATTTTCTGAACAGTTAAAATTTCTTTAAATTCATTGATAGGTTTATATAAGTGCAGAAGCCAGTTCAAATAATGATCAAAATAGGGAGTTAGTGTTTGATCTGAAGCATCCACTGCATCGACAAGTAGAGAAATAGCAGTTGACTTAACCCAAGTTCACCACTCTTCTGAGAAATTTACTCTTTTTTCGTCATACAAATAATTTAACCAATCGCGTAACCCACTAATTTTCAGCCACATGGGAGTTATGAACATTTTAGCCTCCATTTGT
>JACCRY010000074.1 GCA_013813265.1 Parachlamydiaceae bacterium | reverse complement strand
ATAAGCATCAGACTTTCGATACACTTGCGCTTCTTCAGCACTCATCACTGTAACAGTTCCATCCTTGATGTGAAGGTGGTGGATCGGTTTGGAGTTCTCGCCAAATAACTGAAAATGAGAAGCTTCTTCATCGCAAACTTTGCATAGTGTAAAGGGTAACAAATGGGCGATTTCTTCTCCTGATAGAGCAATGATATTTTGAATTTCTGGATCCAAATCGTCAAAATACCCTTGGCTTGCTTTGTACTGTTCATATGCTCGGTAGACTTTTCTATGTATTTGAGAACCAAACTTAAAACACTCTTACTTGTCATCACAAGGCATTCACGGTTTTCCTTAATATGCTCAAGGGAATCCAATATTCCTTGCAATGACGCGCGAGTAAATTTTGTGTCTCTATCGAAATGTAGTGCATAAAGACCTTGGCCAAATGAGTGCAAGATATTCTGGGTATCTTGAGAAATGCTTTCAAAAAGAGCTTGTGGAACAATCATCATTGAGATGTTATCTCCATTTGCCCTTAGCAATCCTAAGAGTGGCAAGGGCACTTTAGACTTCCCCGAACCCATGATCATTTCCATAACCAAGTTTTCGTCCTCTCCCTTCAAAAAGCTCTCCAGTTTTTCCACTTGGGCAGGACGCATCAAAACATTGCAATAATACTCAAAAGCAAGGTAGGCAGGATATTCCTGTGGTTTATAATCTCGTGAAGATGTGAACTCACCACCAAGATCATTGATTAAAGCTTCAGCATGGGGGGTATCATGCTCTTTCAAACTTTCAAGTGGTTGTAATTTCTCTCCTAAGCGGATGTTTTTTAGCTCTCTTGTGGAGAGAATGAGATACTCTTGAATCATTTGGAACAACTTTTCTGCTTCTTCAAACGTCAATGCCGAGTTTCTCTCACATAGGGCTGTTGGATAAAGCAGACATAAACATTTATGAATCTCAAAATATTCCTGCTAATTTTACATGCATAAGAGATTATAAGCTTTTAGAACCACTTGACTTTAAATGCCTTATAGACAGTTTGAATCAATTTCCTCCTATTTTTTCAGAAGTTGAACAACAAAAAAATATTGGTCTGTAAGTATTTTTTCAGATGAAGATGCTCAATAAATAAAAGAAAAGTATCCTGACGAAGTGGAACATTTCAGGGAACTCATTTGTAAGAGACATCTCATTAAAGAGGCTGAAAGGGAAAAAAGCATTAAAATAAATATGGGTAAACGTAATTTCAAAACAGATTACAAAAAAATCCCAAAATTATTGCATACTATAATTAACATTGGCATTATTGTTGAGGCTTTATTTTTGTTAATTGCTGTTGTTCTCCAAGTTAGCGCCTTGATTCACATGCCTATGTTTGTTTTTGTTGTTTGGGGCGCTGCGCTTTTAGCTATTCAGCGTTTAAGTCTCTATTTAAAGCACGGTGCTTAGGTCGACCTCAAGATGAATGTAAAAGCGTTAGCATGTTGTGAAGTGTCAAACAAAAGGTCAAAAAAAATAACGACAAAAAATTAATGGATTTTTTGGATTCCTTATACCAGGTGCAACGCCAGCAATCAAAAGATCTTATCATGTTTCTACATTCTTGATGATCTTATTGAGTTCTACAATGACGTCCTGAATGTTCTCTGGTAGCTTCAATTTCTGAGCAGTGTGGCCTAAATTTTTAATATGTGCAGCCCAAAGTTTTTGCATTGGCCTAAGCTCATTTGTTTTAAAATCAATAAGCTCAAGAGTTGTACCGCGATTATTAAATGTATTTTTTAGTGATACTTGCAGCTTCTTGAAGTCAATCAAATGTTGTTCGCGTGCAAGTAGAAGCAGATCATGATAGTCTTTCATACGGCTATTAGCTGCTCCTTTAGAGAGAACTGTCTCGAGCTTCTCTGAAAAGATCGTTTCCGGAGGATAGACAACCAAGGAAATCTCCCCTTCAAACATTGGTTTACCCTTGTATTGAAAGAGGTGCAATTCGCGAGTGGTGGGCATTACAACGTCTCCTATCCCAACATCGATCTGAACTTTGTCCCTCATGCGGCCAAATGTTTCTTTCAAACCGACGCGATACCCTGGATAGTCCATGTGCGGCTGTTCTAAAAGCTCTATTCCTTCATAACTGAACGAAAATCCATCTTCTGATTCTATTGCGATAATCTCTTCAATAGCTTCTTTTATCTCATCTTTACTGGCATTTATGCTTGTGAGTAAAAAATCGAGATCAGTCGTCTCTCGTCCAATTTCCATGATGTAGGCGAGGAGAAAACCTCCTTTAAAAATGAATTGTTGGGTGTATGGCGATCGAGATAATCGTGATAAAAACCGTTCAAGAAGCAGCTTTTTCCAGCACTCATTGAAGTTAATACCTCTTTCCTTGGAAATAACTTGCAGACGATCTTTTAGTCCTTGTTCATTCATGTTGTTGCCGTGACAAGGTAGGGGGTAATATTAAATCTAAGTTTTTTTGCATATGACTGAAGTTTTTTAAGATCCAATCGCGCACCCCCTTTTTGCGATAGAGCCATTTTTAGAGCTTTGATGGCTGTTTCTCGACTCAGTAGCCTAAACGAGTCGATAATGCTTCGTTCGCGATCAAAGATAGGAATGCGAATACCTCCTAAGTCAAGTTCTATTTTTCCAAGCTCCATATTGCGGAATCTCACAATTCTTACTTTAATGCCTCTACTAATGGAAGTAGTATGTGGTACAGCAATCCAATGTTCTCGCGGAATTTCTTCGGTTATATCGTGGATAGCAAGTGCAGAAATAAGACAAATAACTCCATTAGGTACAGAATTTACTGCCTCTATAAGGTCTTCCCATCGAAAATTTTCAGGAAATCCTTGGTAGTCTGCACTTTGGTAAATGCCGCGGCCAAGTCGTTTAACTAAACCTTTCCTAATATAGTAGCCAAGTTGAGCAGCAGAAACCCCGAATTGTTTAACCTCATCTGCAGTAAATGAGGGGTGGGCAAGAAGCGGTCGAATAATACTTAAACTTGTGAGTTTCATAAGTTATCTCCTGTATTCAATTTAACAGAAACACCCAATTGTATCAAGTGGGTTTTTCTGTTAAATTCTTAATCAAAGAAAGATGGTTACATTCCGGGAAAGAAGCACATTCACCTTCATGTTATGAGCTAGCCCAAGTTCACCACTCTTCTGAGAAATTTACTCTTTTTTCGTCATACAAATAATTTAACCAATCGCGTAACCCACTAATTTTCAGCCACATGGGAGTTATGAACATTTTAGCCTCCATTTGTA
>JACCRY010000073.1 GCA_013813265.1 Parachlamydiaceae bacterium | reverse complement strand
GCGAAAGTTGCAGCTGATGTAATTCTTGACGACGTCGTAGCTATAGCTACGACCGAGAAGAGAAGTGCGTCAGATGCAACTTTTCAGCCAACTGAAGCATCTTTCCAATTTTTTCACAGCCTCGCAGGGGCTCTTTGAAACACGCTGTCTCTTTCCACGGATTCGCTAGTCGCTCACCCCTGGCTTACATATACAAGCCCATCCGGGCCTAAAATACATCCTTCCCTAAGATGAAAAAAAATAAGTCAAAATAAACACCCTAATCTAGGACTACACTGGGGTTCAAAACTTCTTTGCGCTCTTTGCGCCTTTTGCTTGTTTCTTTGCGTTAAAAAAACATCTAGCACACTTGCTGGTAAATCAGATTCGAATAACGTTCTTTAACATTATCCATCCTGGCCTTGGGCGAAGTCGCTTCATGAATTAATTTGACTGAAGACCTCTTGGATATGGATGTGCATCAATATACTCCATGATTTCCGTTGCAGATTCATCTGGAGTCATCTTGGAAGAATCAATCTCCATATCATAAGATTTATTCATATAAACATGATCATAAAGGCCTCTTGCTAAGCCTATCACTCTATCGCCACGCTCAATTTCTCTTTGCTCAACTACTTCTAAAGGCGGTTTAACCGCTATAAAATACACACGATAATCATGAAAAATATTTTGATAATCGAGAAAATCATCTTCCGCGAATAAAACTTCATCAATTACAAGATCAAACCCATTATCCGCTAAAGATTTCATTGCCCGATGCATTGCATAGCTTAACTGATATCCTACTGGGCCTTTATGAATGGAAAATGCAGGCATAGGTTTAGAAGTTTCTGGAATGAGTGAATAACCCTGATCTGCATGAAGGCCATTAGAAAAATATTTGGGATGCATCATAGCTGAGAAATGATCACATCCAACATGAAGCATAGGTTCTTTGAAATGCTCTTGCAATTTAAATGCAATGCTACTTTTTCCTGCACTGCTTGTTCCATTTAAAAAAATAATCACCTGCTCTTTAGGATCATTGTATTCAATTTTTCTTTCATCATCGATCGAGATAATGTTTGCAAAAATCGGCAACATAACAAGTGTTAATGCCATGAAAATTGACGGTATTGTTTTCATTATAGTTCTCTTGTGAGAAGTTTATTTTAATGATTTTAATTTAAATTCACAAAAAATTCAAGATGTTTATCGGCAACATACTAATTTCACAAATTCATGTAACTAACATAACGGGTTTTGTTTTCTGTATTTACAATTATTACCATTTTTCAATCTTTACCACTTTTTGATCCCTAAATCTTTCAGTAAGTCGTTGCAAATAACATCCTCTGGGAACTTAGTAATTGCCATTTGAAGATACATTTCTGCCTCATCATGCCGTTTTAATCGAATCAACATCATCGACAGTACGCGGTAAGCTCGAATTCGTTTTGGGTTAAGTGCAATCGTTTGTTTTAACTTCAACACAGCTTCTTCAATATCATCTTTCATAACTAAGATAAAACCTAACATTTCATAAGGAGCATACTCATTTCCAGCTTTAACAGCGAGTTTTTCATAAAAAGAAATTGCTGTACGAAAAGCTTGTTCAGCAGCTTCAACAAGCCCCATTTTTTTTTGGATAATGCCTTGTAATTGATGAAAAAAAGGTCCTGTAGACTTAAGTTTGATCTCATTGCGTAAATAGTCTTCAGCTTCAATTAAATTGTTTTCTAAGGACGGGGATTCCCCAGATAATGCATTAATAAGAGCTGAACTGCCTGTACTAGCTTCACTGACAAGATGCCTCCTGTTTCTTGTAATCATCTTTTCCATATCAAAATTTGAAAAAAAGAGAGATAGAAACTGTAATTTCTCAATCAAAATTTCGCCTTTGTAAACTATAGATACGATCTCGTCCCTGAATTGCTTGGGAACTCTGCGCATACTGAAAATATTTAAACTTTTTCCACAAATTAATACTTCATCTACCTCTCTGGCAATGAAAGAAAGAATTGTAAAATCACTTTTCTTAGAAAATAATTGAACAAAGTCTTGGATGTCGATGCTATATCTTCCCGTTTTTAATATTTTAAATTTGGTATTTGTCTGAAGAAAAAAACATTTCGCTAAGAATTTAGATCTATTTTCGAGTTGATCCATGTTAAAGCATGGTCCTAAGTTGTTCTCGTAGTGAAAATTCACCAAGCGCTTTGCTAAATGCGACAACAATTTATTCTGAAAAGGAATCTCTTTAATCAAACACGAAAACTGGAAAAGCTCACCTAAAACACATTCATTTTTAACCCTTATTTTATTTGATAAAATGTACTCCATAAAGCTATTTAAAGCTTCTTTTTTTAAAGGAACTTTGATTACCTTAGCTTTTATAACTCGAAGTTCAATTTCCAAAGTAGGATCTGTAAACAACTCATCATTTAAAATTTTTTTATATTGATTGAAAATGATTTCAAACAATTTCAATGAACAAGGAAGAGAATAATCAATTCCTTGTAAAATTAGATCATTTTCAAGTAAATCATCGGGTAAACCATTTTTTTTCCTAAAAAAAGCTAATACACACGCTTGTTTTCTAGGATTCAGTTTTGTTAAAGGTAGCAATTTAAGTAATCGTAAACAAAGTGATGGTGGATTAAAATTTATGGACTGAAGATTTTCTTCAACTATTCTCATTAGAAAT
This sequence comes from Parachlamydiaceae bacterium, assembly GCA_013813265.1. Taxonomy (GTDB): domain Bacteria; phylum Chlamydiota; class Chlamydiia; order Chlamydiales; family Parachlamydiaceae; genus JACCRY01. The sequence goes on along the minus strand of JACCRY010000073.1, from coordinate 16,792 downwards.
ATTTCAACGCTTCTATTATCTTTATCGCCGATGTTCTGCTCAAGTACTTCAATAATGTTTGTACGGATTTCATAAGGCCCTATACTCATTACAGGTATTGTCGTTACTTGATCTGCCCTTAGGCTGTCAAGTTCGGTGAAGGGCTTGTTGCTAATTTGCATGTAAAGATTTCCTTGATAAACTCTGAAATTAATTAGGAATGTGGAGGAAGCTTGAAAGAATAGAGAATTCTAGTCAGATATACACATGAGTCAAGATTGAACTTAATTTAAAATTTGCTTAATTGCCTCAGATAGTAGCTTTATTTTCGTCTGATCCTGAATTTGAACCAGAAATTGTTTTGTTTCCGTTGTGATATTTTGGGGATTTTGTTGTAGGTAAAGTATAGCAACTAAGCATCTTCCAGGCTGGGTATCCGTAGAAAGCCATTCATAAGGAGTAAAAAAATCAAAAATCCCCACGAAACGTAATGAAGAAATAAGCGGAGTAATTGCATCAATAATTTTATCTATTTTTAGCTGATTGTTGGCTGAAGTATTCTCAGTCAAAAGAGTATTTAACAATGCAATATTGTTTAGTGTTGCTGCTACTATCCCCTTCCGAGCATGCCCAGATTCTCCTGTATAGGGGTTTGTTGAAATTGTTGAGCCAACCCCGGGAGGTAAAATGCTCTCTGGCGTGAACATACCAATTAGTTCAAGCGGTGAAACTGAATTACTAATTAAATCTAATCCGATATTTGTCTTTGACATAAGCGTTCTCCTCAGTGTCAGAGTTTCACAATTTTTCTCTCATTTTATAGCTTATAAAATATCCGGTCAATTGTGAATTTACATAGGATGATGGTGCTCTAGGGGATTTGAGAATTGATTATAAGACCATCGAAGCGCTAGCCCAGAAAATAAAAGGAGCAAAGCAGCCAATCCTAGCGTTTTGGTAAAATAATGACTATCAGTGTCACTGTAAAATTCATAATAAATCACAAGGATTGTAATCATTATGTAATAAACAGAAATTCCATATTCAAAAAAAACTTTGCTCCAAAACGGCTCATTTTTGAGATTCAACACCCTCCAATTAGGAGATGAGCAAATAAACATAGAGACAATTGTAATCATTAACATCACACTCAGTGCGCCTTCTACCGCATCTGAAGCTAGATTAGGGTCGATCAATAATCCTATATTAATGAGAAAAACTGCAATAAAGACGATTGTCGAAATAAAAAAAATAGCACGGTTAAACATCTGACCCTCCACGTGCTCATATAGGTAAATTTTTCCTCTTTATCGGTCAAGAATAAAATCAATTTGACAACATTCAAAACATGTTCTACGTTGAAATTGTATGGTCAATTATTGTTATTGCACTCTACAAACCTATCCTAATGCCCAAATTTTGGAGGAAAATATGAAAGATGAAAACATGAAAAATAATGGATTGTTTGACTTATTTATAGAAGAACTTGAAGATATGTTCAGCGCTGAGAAGCAGATTATTGAAGGCTTACCCGAGATGATCAATCACGCCACTCAAGAAGAGCTAAAGGAAGCGCTTGAAGCACATCTAAAAGAAACCAAAAATCAAGCTAAAAGAATTGAAGAAATTTTCTCCATATTGGGCAGCGAAAGAAAATCGATCGAATGCAAAGCTATGCAAGGTTTGATCAGCGAAGCCAAAGAAATGATGGGCAGCAGGAAACCATCAGCTACTCTAGATGCAGGAATTATCGCAGCTGCACAAAAAATTGAACATTACGAAATTGCATCTTATGGAACTTTGAAAAGTTTTGCTCAGCATTTGAGCCTCGAAAAATCTATTACAGATTTAATTCAAGAAAACCTCGACGAAGAAGGTGGAGCAAATAAAAAACTCACTAAAATCGCTGATGGTACATTTTTCTCTAGTGGAATAAATAAAGAAGCGGCTAAATCACGCTAATTTTATTACAGTAAGATTTTATTGGCTGTTGTGGCTACGCGAAAGCTCCTCGCGGTTTAACCGAGGGGCTGAGTCGTCACGAATGTCCATAAAATTTGTACGGTCCAATGCCTAGATCATCTAATATTGCCTTTTTCAAAATTTCATGCTTTTCTTATTGATCCTGTAGCTTTTTTGATTTATAATCATCAGTTTAAATAGCTTAACAGGAGAGCCTTATGAATATGGTCTTTATTGCAGGAAATTTAGGAGCAGACCCTGAAACCCGCTTTGCCCCTTCAGGACAAAAAATCACCACTCTACGTCTTGCAGCAAAAACACGACGTCAAGGCAAAGAAGAGACTATCTGGTGGCGTGTCACAATTTTTGGCGATCGCTTTGACAAAATGCTTACATACCTAAAGAAAGGCAGCAGTGCAATGGTAAGTGGTGAAATGACCACAGCACTCTGGACCGACAAAGAAGGCCGTCAACAGATCCAGCACGAAGTGATAGCTGACAGCTTAAAGTTCAGTCCATTCGGTCGGACAGATCGTCCCGCTGAACAAGGTGCGACTTCTGGTGCACCTTCAAATAGTCCTAGCGCTTACACACCAAGCTATTCTGCGCCTCAAATACAGACACATGCATTTACTCCGTCTCCCTCCCATGATTTCTCTTTCGGCGACATGAGTCCCCAATCAAGCAACTCCGATGAACCACCATTCTAATCTGGACCTTTTTCAAACGAATGGATGTTTCTTTTGTGCCTGCTGCGTCTCGCAGCAGGCTAAGGAGATCGACACAGCGGCCCGAATGAAATTGCTAAACGGTGAATTATGTGAGGGTTTGTACGATGGAGTTTACAGCTTTAGAACAGCTAAAAAATCGGAAACCTTCCGATGTGCTTGTTTTGCCATTTTTTCAAAAGAATAAAATGGGGATTGAAGCTGCGGATTTTACAGAATTATCATCTAGCTATTCTCTTCCTCTGACGACTAAGGACTTCACCGCAAAAGAAGGAGAAGTCCTTTTTCTTTACTGCGATCAAAAGCAAGAAAAAAGAATCGTGCTTGTTGGCCTAGGTGAAGAAAAAAAAATCAGCATGGAAATTTTAAGACGTGCATTTGGAGCCTTGTTAAAAGGCTGCTTAGCTAGAAAACTTAAATCACTTACATTGGTTCTCCCCTCTATAGACGCCTTGGATGATAATGCCACGCTAAGGGGTACTCTTGAAGGTATTCTTTTAACAAATTATGGCTTCACCAAGTTAAAAGGTAAGAGCAATGAAGAGGCGCAAGGTCTTCTTGAAAAAATTGCACTCATCAGTCGCGTAAAACCCTCTAAAGCTCTTGCCTATGCAGAAAAATGTTCAACTATCTGCAAAGCTGTGAATTTGGCCCGGGATCTAGTTAATAGCAATGCAGATGAAATCACTCCTGAATATCTTGCACAAGTTGCTCTCGATCTAGCTAAAATCCTGCCAAATGCTCAAGCGCACATCTTAACAAAAAAAGAACTGGAAAAAGAAAAAATGGGCCTGCTGCTTGCCGTCAGCCGAGGGTCGGAACACGACCCGGTGCTCATTACACTTACCTATCATGGCGATGTAAAATCGACTAAGCAGACTGTCCTTATCGGTAAAGGAGTTACATACGATACAGGAGGCCTTAATATCAAGCCTACAGGTGGCATGGAAACAATGAAATGCGATATGGCAGGCGCAGCAACTTCTCTCGGAACTTTTTTAGCTGTAGCTTCACTAGGCTTAAAAGTCAATTTAACCGTCGTTATTCCTTCAACCGAAAATGCAATTAGTTCGAAAAGTTACAAACCCGGGGATGTCTACAAAAGCCATAGTGGAAAAACAGTTGAAATTGGGAATACAGATGCAGAGGGAAGATTAATCCTTGCCGACGCCTTAAGCTATGCAATTAAGAAATTTAAACCCACATGTGTCATCGATATTGCCACTCTAACGGGAGCGATCGACATTGCCCTCGGGCCTGAAGCTTCGGGGCTATTTTGTAATGAAGATGCCCTTGCAGAAGAGCTGTATAAAGCCGGAGAAGCAACATTTGAACGCGTTTGGCGTATGCCGCTCTACCCTGAGTACCGAGATCAACTAAAGTCTGATATTGCAGACTTAAAGAACATTGGGGGGCGCTCAGCTGGGAGTATTAAAGCGGCGTTATTTCTCAAAGAATTTGTCGGCGAAACTCCATGGGCGCATCTTGACATTGCTAGTACAGCATATCTAGGCGAAAATAAACGCTATCACCCTAAGCATGCAACTGGAATCGGTGTTCGTCTTTTTGTCGAATTCCTAGAAGGGCAGCAACGCTTGGATCTTGATCTTACCCCAAAAGAGGCTAAAAAGCATGGGGCAGATGAAATGGGCAAACATAAGTCATTGAAAAGAAAAAAATATTCATAGAAAACGGAGCTTACCTTTAAGAGCTATCGTTAACGACTCGTAACTGGACATTCCGATGCCTCATGCAAGCGGGGCATCACCTTGATTAGCTAGGGGCGCTCACGATTTCCATGAAGCAAAACGCCATAGCCAGCTCGGCATCAAAATGTCCAGTTACGGGTCGTCAGCTCGGCATCGGAATGCCCAGTTACAATTTTTACCCTTTAATGAAGCCTCCATGGCCTCCATGACCACCTTGTCTATGCGGCATCATTGGTGCTGCTGGTGCTGTTGACTTAGAGGTATCTTCGCGACCTTCACAAATTTCAGCGCAGATTTTACGCCATTTTTCTACAGTTTCGACATATAAAGGAGCAAAAGCACGCAATGCAGAAGGATGAGCATGCTCCATGTCGATTGTGCAATGGATAAGAATAAGCCCTTCTTTAACTGCTACACCAACGCCACCACCAGCCATCTGGCCACCGAGCATTGAACCTTCAAGCAGACGTTCGTAAAGGCGTAATTTTACTTTATCATCTTGAGGAAGACCGTCAAGAAGCGGAGAGTATAGATAGAGGCGCTTGGAGTTTGGTTCGTAGGTCAAATGAAGCGAAAACGTATCATCGATTCCTAAAATACACGTGTTGTTTTCATCAAATTCTAATCCTTCAAGATTCAGCTCCTTGCCAAATTCTTTGAGATTGTCCTTAGCATTATCGAAAGACATATAGCCTCCTAAAGGTTTGTATATAGGTATAACAGTTCAGTTCAGGTAACTGAACAGCACCCTCTCATCCTATGTTTTCTTAATTGTAATCTGCAGAGTAATAAGGAGCAACGTAAAACGGCAGTATTGACAAACATTCTCTTCCAAGCTCAAAAGTAATCAAATTGTGAAGAAATTCGAGATAGTGTTCAATGATAATTAAAATGTTAAGAAAGTGTGCAAGACATGAGAGCATTCGATACAAATAAAGGAACTCCCTACCCTTTCGGAATAACATCCGTTGGGAGATGGAAAAACTTCGCTTTGTTTTGCCCAAAGGCCATTACGCTAACACTTTGCCTTTTTCAATTGGATAAAACATCTCTTTGCGAAATCAAACTCGACCCGCTTCAAAATAAAACAGGAGATGTTTGGCACATAGCACTCAATAACCTCCCCCTTCCTCTTTGGTATGCTTATCGTGTCGATGAAAATTTACTGCTCATGGATCCATATGCAAAAGGAACATCTAGCAACCACGAATGGGGAAAATTCCATCATCATGCTCTTGGGGAAATCTGTGGAGAAAATTCTTTCGATTGGGAAAATGAAATCCCCCTAAATATCCCTTTAAATGAATTAATCATCTATGAAATGCACGTCAGAGCATTTACAGCTCACCAGTCAAGTCAGGTTTTAAATCCGGGTACTTTTCTGGGACTGGTAGAAAAAATTCCCTACTTAAAAAATCTTGGAATTAACGCAGTCGAGCTTCTGCCAATTCATGAATTTAACGAAACAGACTGCCCCCTGCAAAATCCCAAAACCCAGAGGCCTCTTTGCAATTTTTGGGGATATTCAACCCTTAATTTCTTTGCTCCCATGAATCGTTATGCCTCTTCCAATACGACTGACTCAACATCTCAACAATTTAAACAAGTGGTTAAAGAATTTCATAAACATGGCATAGAAGTGATTTTAGACGTCGTCTTTAATCACACCGGTGAAGGCAACGAAAAAGGTCCAACACTCTCTTTCAAAGGACTTGCAAACTCAACCTATTACATCTATAGTCAGCAAGAAGGATACTATAATTATTCGGGTTGCGGCAACACACTCAATTGTAATGATCCTGTTGTCATCCAAATGATCTTGGACTGTCTCCGTTATTGGGTAGTTGAGATGCATGTTGATGGATTTCGTTTTGATCTAGCTTCAAATTTTTACCGCGGGAGCAGTGGGCAAGTCCTTCCTTTTTCACCCCTTATCACAGCAATTTCTTTGGACCCGATTTTAGCCAACATAAAACTTATTGCCGAACCATGGGATGCAGTGGGTCTTTATCAATTGGGAGATTTCTATTCTGAAGCGGTGCGTTGGAATGAATGGAATGGACGCTATCGTGATACAATTAGACGTTTTATAAAAGGAAATCCTGGGCTCAAAGGAGAACTGGCAACATGCCTTAGTGGTTCACAAGACCTATTTCGCAATCGAACTCCTACAAGCAGTATTAATTTCGTAACCGCTCATGATGGTTTTAGTCTGGCAGATCTTGTTGCCTACAATCATAAACATAATATTGTTAACGGGGAGAACAATCATGATGGCTCAAGTTTTAACGACAGTTGGAATTGCGGGGTCGAAGGATTCACTACTGACAAAGCTATATTAGCGCTACGCATGAGACAAATGCGTAATTTTCATCTCGCTTTAATGATTTCTCAAGGAGTTCCTATGCTCCATATGGGCGATGAATATGGGCACACTAAAAAAGGCAATAACAATACCTGGTGTCAAGACAATGAACTTAATTGGTTTTTATGGGATAAAATTAAAGAAAACAACGCTTTTTATCGTTTCTATAGGCTCATGATCGCCTTCCGCAAGCAACAGCCACTTCTTCGCCAAGCGGCATTTTTGACAGATCAAAATATTGAATGGCATGGCAGCTTTGCTGGTAAACCTTGTTGGGAACAGCAGGATTCTCTGTTGGCTTTTGTTTTAAAAAGCCCTGACAATAAAGAGGCCCTTTACATTGCTTTTAATGCTCATGACTATTCTAAAACAGTGCAGATACCAAAAAGCCCTACCGCGACTCCTTGGTTTTGGGTTGCCAATACCGCTGAGCCTTCACCTGGAGACTTCAACGAGTTTCCCGAAAAATTTCCAGTAGCAAGTGAAAATCACCTCTTAAAGGCGTATACAAGCATTATTTTAATTACAAGACGTTCAACATAGCTGTCAGAAAATTCATAAGTTTGAACCTTAAAGACAACAATCTAGAAATAACATCTCATTTTTTACCACAGAGACCACAGAAGAACTTTGTGAAATTTGCATGGCAATACTACTAGCATTACCACTTATTTAAAAATGCCTACATTTCAAACGTTTGATAAAAAAAATATTCATCTCTTCATGCATAAATGAAGCTAATAAATCTGCTGAAAACTTTGAATCAGAATCTCAATCACAAATCTATCTAAATATAACAATAATTGATCCAGAACATGATCTAGTCAAATCAAAAAAATCCGCCCATGAAATACAATTTTCCTCAGCGAAGTCAAAGGTTCTTTATAAGATTTCTAAATTTGAATCTTTACATAATATGTCTCTTGCAATAGAAACCACCATAGATATAATGGATTCGAAATATCAATCAAAAGCCTTTTTAAACTTTGTTTTGATTGAAATTAAGAATGGTGATTTATCTCAAGCTAAATATTGGGCAAAAAAAATAAAAGATCCAAATTTTCAATTGAATGCCTTTCTTGAAATCGCTAAAGATGATCCTCAGCATGACCTTACCCAAACTAGACAAATTGTTCAATCTATAGATTCCAAATTTTTATTAAAGGCTTTTTTGAATATAGCAGAAGTCGATCCATTTCATGACTTTACCGAAGCTATACTTTTCGCAGAAACTCTTGAAAATGACAAGGCTAAAGACAAAGCCTTTTTGGAAATTATAAAAACTCAAGTAAAATATAATTTAGTAGAAGCTAAAAAAACTGCAAAAAGTATAAAAACAAACATTGGAAAATTCAGAGGCTTTATTAATGATTGCGGAAGTTGAAGCCCTAAACGATGTGAATGGAGCTAAAAGAACTGCATCGATCAAACCCAATCTAGATGAGATTCCGCAAAATTTTCTCCAAAAACAAATACATACTTACATCGAAATTGCAAAAATTGATCCCAAGCATCATTTCACTCGAGCTAAAAAAATTGCCCTTAAGTTAAATGAACCTGCAGCAATCAAAAGCATTACTCGATATTGTAATAATTGAAGCGCAATTCAACTTAAATCAAGCCAAGAAAACAGCCCAATGCATCAGAAATATAATGTTAACCAAGAAGCTTATCATGACCTAATCGGAGCTACTAAAACCGCAAATCTCATAAAATCTCATTATCATAGATCGCTAGCCTTCACCGAAATTGCAAAAGTTGCATCGCAAAAGGGAGTAGCACGATAACTGGAATGTTAAATTCACTTGTATTTTTCTCTACTCTGGGGCATTTTTATTTGTATTACATCCTTTAAAAGATTTCTCATTTTGTTAACATTTACAGTTAATAAAGATTTAAACTATATATTCTCAATATATTCTTCCGGTTTTTTGTTTAAGATTTTTGCGATACGCTCTGTACTGTTATGTGGAATTTTTTCGGCTTCGTAAAGATCAATGGCTGATTGAGTTCTGGATGCCTTAATAACCTCAAAAAGTTGTATATTAGAGTGGACTTTTGGCAAATAACCTTCTCGGATGGCAAAGTGATCAAACGTAAGACTCTCCGGGTAAAAATAAATACCCTTTTTGCCGACAACAGCGGCATCATAAACAACAGAAGAATTGAACCCTATGACGTACTCTGATATAGCTAAAGCCTCAGTGGTCTTAACTGCTTGTGGTGCAACTTTGGGGTGAGGCTGAATCAATACCTGATAGCCATTTTCACGCAAAAATGCAGCTGCTTCATTAAAAAATGGATTAATAATTTCATATCCTTGTCCATAGCCACCAACAAATGTCACAACAGGCCCCTGGGTGCTATCGAATTTTAATTTTTCTAAAATTGCACTTTTGTTGACATTTTCAAGTTCTTTAGCCCATTGGTCAAGGGAAGGTTTACCTGCGATTTTATATTTTCTAGTTTTATCGAATACAGAAGATTCTGTGAGCAGTCGTACAAGATTTTCGGATGGGCAAAGCACGATCTGGGCTTTTTCTTGCGTCTTTTTAACAGTTCGATAAGATTCATTTGATACGTCATAATCGAAATTATCACAAAAAGCTATCCTTATCCCATTAAAATGTTTTAAGACTTGCCGCTGGACTCGTGAAGCAGTCCCTATGGTAATAGTTCGAGCAGTGATTTGGTTGCAAATTTTTAGAACATCCTGTAAGTCCAGCTTTTGCTCTCGCTGCCAATTTGTGTGATCAACAATTGTAATGATATTAAAATCTCTTAAGACTAACCTTTGCTCTAAAAACATCTCAGGCTTAACAATTGTCTCTGCTGTGCCCATTACAAGAACTTTGAAATTCATACCTTCAGTATCAAATTTTTTCAAAACAGGGATTAGTGCATTTGTTTCTCCTGCGTCATAAAATACAAAAAAATGATCAGTTACGTAAGGTTTTGTTGATACCGCATTTTCCATAATCTATTGCCCTAAAATTTCATGATTTATACAAATTGCAACTTCTTAAAGATTGAGTATTAGAATAGCATAAAAACTTCCAAAACGAAAGAAGTAAATAAGACACAGTTGTTACGAGCAACAGAAAGTTTAATTGATTGTGGAGTGCAGAAACTTGTCCTTACAACTAGGCACATCTTTCTGGACATAGAAAGTTATTTCGATTCAGATTTAACAGCTTACAGGAAATCGAATCATAAGTGAAGGCAGATATGCCCTATTGTCAGGACAAGTCTTCCGCACTTTTATTTTTTTAAAAGCATTTACAAGCTATCTCCAGTCACATTTTTCGAAAGACGCATCGCATTGAACAGGACAATCAAACTGCTAGCCGTCATGGCAAAAGCTGCAAAGATAGGTGATAACCATCCAAACGCCGCCAGTCCTATTCCAATGACATTGTAAAAAAATGCCCAAAAGAGATTTTGCCGAATAATCCGATGCCCCTTCTTAGCTAGTGACCGGATTTCAGGAATAATGGCTAGCCGATCCTTTGTCAATAGAAGATCGGATACTTGAATCGACACGTCAGAAGCACTCACAACTGAAATGCCTACATGAGCAGCTGCCAACGCAGGAGAATCGTTAATACCGTCCCCTACCATCGTAACGATTTCCCCCTGCTTTTTAAGCTGTTCGACATATTGCTGCTTTTCTAATGGAGAAGCCTGAGAAACCATCTCTTTAAACCCACAAAGTTTTGCCACATGCTCGACTGCCCTATCGCTATCACCTGAAACAAGAGCTGTTTTAGTCGGTGAAACCGCATTTATTAAATCTAGCGCTCCATCTTTCAACTGATCTCCAAGTGTTATGACTGTGACGGTTCCTCCAAATTTGGCAAAATAGACATGTGTTACACATCCTGAATTTTCTTCATTTTGGAGCATGTCAACACATAAGATTTGCTGTTCACTTAAAAACTTAGCGGACCCAAGTAAATAAAGCTCATTTCCTGAAAATGCACGAATTCCTTTGCCAACAAACTCTTCAATGCCAGTTAAAGGCGCCGGTAAAATAGCCAAACCGCTCGCAAGAGCATGCGCTATTGGGTGATTTGACTTTTCAACCATACCTTTAAGGATGACTTTTTCATTTATTGCGAGATTATCTAATCCACTAAGAATAGTAAATTTACCTTCTGTGATTGTACCAGTTTTATCGAAAACAATTACGGTTTCCTTTCCCAAATGACGAAGACAACCTCGATTGCGCACAAGAACTCCGCGAGAGGCAAGAGCTTGGATCAATGCTGATTCAGCTGTTGGAGCAGCAATGCCAATGGCGCAGGGGCAAGAAATCAATAGCACAGCGATTGCACGCAAGAAAGCAGTTTCTTGAACGCTTTTTGTTCCGTCTGTAATTCCAAGCAAAAAGCAGCTTATAAGTGTCAAGGTTGCGATGCCAAGCACAAAAGGTACAAACCAACTAACAATAGCATCCGCAGGACGAATGTACGATAATTTCCCGCTCATTTGCTGTTCTATAATGTCGACAATTCGCTGTAATGTGGAATGTTCGGAAACTGCGGTGATTGAAATTAGCAGTCGGCCATGCTGAAGAACTGTACCTCCGATAACACTGCTGCCAATTTTCTTTGTGATCGGGATCGCCTCCCCGGTCATTAAAGCTTCATTACTGATGCCTTCTCCTTCAATAACTGTTCCGTCTAAAATAATCATCTCTCCCATGCGCACTTCCAGCATATCCCCTAGAGCTAATTCCTTAATCGGTGCATAAACAAATGAACCATCGTTCTGTTGTTTGCGCCCACGCTTCGGAAGAGCAAGATTTAAACGAAAAAGAGACTCCTTAGCAGAAAATTTAGCTTTGCTTTCGATAATCTTTCCAAGTAAAACAAAAGCAACAATGACACTCATCGAATCAAAATAGACATGAGTTCCTCCAGAAAACAATTCAAATGTGGAGAGTCCGAAAGCCGCTGCGACTCCAAGTGTCACCAGAGTTTCCATGCCCATAAGTCCTACTGTTAATGCTGACCAAGATCGGCGAAAAATAGGCCATCCAGTATAGGTGACAACAGGCAGCGAAATAAAAAAAGAGAGCCATGCAAATATTTTACCATAGTTATCCCCGTCTTGATCAAAATAGATTGCATAGAGAGGATATGCAAACATCATTGCATTAAACGCGCAAAAAGCAGCGATGCTAAAACGTAAATAAAGACTTCTTGTAATAGCTTGGGATTCTTTCTCTTCAAGTCCATGCGGCGAATAGCCAAGTTTTTTAACGCGCTTAAAAATGCGATCCTTTGATATTAATCTTGGGGAAAACTCCACAGATGCCATATCGGTTGCGTAATCAACCTGGCATTTTTTCACTCCGCGTTCTTGTAAGAGAACAAGTCGAATTACTTCAGCGCATGACGGACACCACATATCCCTAATTTCAAAGTAAAATTTTACGCATTCTTCCATAGAAAGGTCATGTGCTTTTGCACGGATTTGTTCTAGAAGAGTAGGGTTAGAAATCAATCCAGAACGCACAGCCTGCAAAAAAAGAGGGCTCTCTTTATAGCTCGAGGCGTCCCCCTTAAGGGATAAGATTGCAAAAACCGCCTGACAACCACTGCAACAAAAACGAAAGGCATGATCGACGATGGGATGAGCAGATAAGGGCTGTTGACACAAGCTGCAAGCTGAGTCGGATAAGATTTTTTCTGTCATAATGAATTGCTTTGTAATGCATAATTACACATAATCACGTAATTACGCACAAGAGACAAGAAGGCAGACTAGCTTTTGGAACATACATTCACAACTCACCTGACTGATTTTATCTGCTACATCACTTCTGAAAAAGGCCTTTCTCCACATACCATCGAAGCTTATAAGCGGGATTTAACCTATTTTCTCGATTTTGTAGAAAAGCGTTCTATCTCATCCGTAAAAGAAATATCTTCTGAAGATTTCGTAGCATTTCTTTCTTATCTGAGGGCCGCATCATACGCCCAAGCATCCATAAGTCGTGCTCTTGTAGCAATTAAAGTGTTCTTTCGCTTTTTGAAACGCGAAGGAGTTCTTCAGGAAAATATCGCCCTCTACTTAGAAACGCCCAAAATCGGGCAAACTCTACCCACTGTCTTGAATGTCGAAGAGACAGTTCGATTGCTCACGCAACCTGATTCTAATACAGACATCGGAGCACGTGATACCGCGATTCTTGAGCTCTTGTATAGCAGCGGATTACGGGCATCCGAACTTTGTCTTTTAAAAATTGTAGATGTCGATGATGCCTACGTAAAGGTCTTTGGAAAAGGAGCCAAAGAACGATTGGTGCCTCTAGGCAAGGCCGCCCTTTCGGCAATAGACCATTATCTGTTGCATTATCGCTGTAAATTTGGAGGAGAACAAGAAACACTCTTTTTATCTCAAAGAGGGACACCCTTAGATCGTATTGCGATTTGGAAACTCGTGAAACAGCATTGTGCTTCGGCTAATATTGTGAAAAATGTCTCTCCTCATACATTACGCCACTCTTTTGCGACTCATCTTTTGGACAACGGAGCAGACCTGCGCATTATACAAGAAATGCTTGGACATGCTAGCATTAACAGCACGGAACGTTATACGCATATTAGCCGAACTCATTTGCAAGAGGCTTTTAAGCGATGCCATCCCCGTCTGTAACTGTCCAGTTACCGGTCTCAAAGCGTTCATTTTACAACTCTACTGACATTTACTTGACATTTTTTACCGTTACCTGCGATGAGTTTAATCAAGACATACTTACTGCCATAAGCATCAAACTAAGACAAATATACAATGGAAAAATCTACATTTTCTACAAAGGCTAAAAAAAAGCTCAGGAATAAAAAATTCCTAAAGAAAGAGCTTGCCAAAGGAAAATCTCCTAAAGAAGTTATGGAAATCTCTGATGACTTGATGACAAATTTATATAATGCCGCTTTCCGTCTCTATGAGTCTCACGAATATACGGATGCGGCAAATGCCTTTATCTTTTTAATTTCACTAGATGCCCATAAATACTATTATTGGCTAGGACTCGGAATGGCTACACAGATGTCAGGAAACTTCGAAGCAGCGATCGATTCATACGAAATGGCGGCTATCTACGAAGTAGAAAGCCCGACCCCCTATTTTTATCTAGCTAAATGTCTTTTTGCTATGCATGAAAGACAAAGTGCTATGCAGGCCTTAGAAATTGCTCTTCTATATGCTGGTGATATTCCTGAATTTCACCAATTAAAAGCACAAACACTTGAGGCTATGGAATTGCTTAAGCATACTAAATAGATGCATTCGTATCTTGGGTAGGCTCCAAAGGAAATTGATCTGGTGGCGCTTCACTAAATTTACCTAACATAATCTCTAAGCTACTAAAGAAACTGAAAATTCCATCCACTCCATTTATGATAGATTGCCTTTCGCTTTGCTCAACATCATGGGCCATGTTTTTAATCTCTTTTTTACTCATTTCATTCTTTGTCTCTTTAACTAATTTTATTTTTTCATTATCTGTTAACTTATCAAACTCATTTTCATTAATACTTTTAAATTTTCTTACGTACTCTCCTTCTACCTTGTTATGAATCTCCTTTGTTTTCTCTTTAAGATCTGCATCCTTCAACTTATTTACTTCTGTTCTTAACTTAAAATCTATCGAATCTTTATTGCTGTCCCTCCAATCGTTTAATTCTTCAACGGTCTTTTTCCACGCAAAAAGATTATCTTTACCCTCTAAATAACTTGCTTCAATAAGAAGTGCAGCATCATCAAGACCTTTTCCACTCATTGGCAGCCATTGCTCTGAAAACTTGCTCCATATTTCGAAACCTTTTTTGAATGTTTCAATCGATTTCCCTTCCAAAGCTGAAAGCTCTTTTATAACGTTTTTTGCAGAAATGGCAAATCCTGGTTGATTTAAAAATTTATTGAGATCTTCAGTTTTGAGTGGGTCATTTCTAATGTTTTCAACATTTCTTAATAAAATTTTTTCTTCTTCTCTGTTTTTTTCATGCTCAACCTTAATATTACTAAAAATACTGCTAAAATCTTGATATTTATTAAGTGTTTTTTTAAGAGAGTTAAGACCTGAGCAACTGGAGTAAATAGAAGTAAAAATTTGAGTAAGAACTCCAGCACCAAAAAAACTTTGAATCGAATTTTTATTTTTTTCTATTTCTATAATCTTATGATTAATTTTTTGAGTATTCTTTACACCTCTTGCACAAAGTTTTCCTATTTCTTCAATTACATTTAATTCTTTTTTTTTCCACTCACTTATTTTTTTTTCTAAATATTCATTTACAGTTCCTTTTGTTTTTTTTGAAATCTCTCTATTCTCAATTTGAGAGGCAACAATTGAACTTAATTCGATATTTTTAATTTTAAATGACATAAATCAGCCTCCATTTCTACAAAAATTAAAAAAATTAATTTATTTTTCATAGACGACCTAGATTTATAATAATATAATATAATTAAAAAATCAAATTACTACATATTTTATATTCAATTTCGTTTACACATCTACAAAATAAAAAATTTTACTTAGCTGAAAGTAAAGAAAACTCAAAATAAACTTAAAAGAGTAAAAAAATCTCTAATAGTTTCAGAAAACTGTAATGACGCTTGACAAAATTACTCTGTAAAACACTACAAAACTAAAGATAAAAAGTTGTTATATTCACGAAAAATTGTAATGTTATCTAGGAAAGTAACCGAGTCTGAATAATCTCCAATTTAAAAAAAACCATTATAATTTAATTAAACTAAAGTAATATTTGAAACCTTAAAAAATATTATGATATAATTGAATTGACATGGCATAATACTCTAATAATCATAAATAAAATAAGGTATACTATGGCACTAAATAACAACTCAATTAACTCTAATGTCTCAATGCCTGATTTTTTAAAATCTTCGGTTAATAATAATAGAGAATTTTTAAAAAAACATGGGGTGCTACCTACCAATAAAGAAGCTGAAAGCTCATTTTGGTCTCTGGGAAATGATTGGTGGAAACAAATGATTGATGGAAAATTTCACGAGTATGGGCAAATGGTATTTGACCAAGGATTACATAAAGGACCTATCGAACCAGGTTATATAAAGGGAATTAAAAATGCAAGTCAACATTTTATAAAAAATTTTGATAGAGAATTAAATATTGATTTGTATAAAGAAATCCA
The DNA here is from genome assembly GCA_013813265.1 of Parachlamydiaceae bacterium. Lineage (GTDB taxonomy): Bacteria > Chlamydiota > Chlamydiia > Chlamydiales > Parachlamydiaceae > JACCRY01. Next base: position 855 of record JACCRY010000073.1, on the reverse strand, counting down.
TCATGTTGCTTGTGAACATTTTAATATAAACCAAGATAACGGGATTCAGTGTGATAAAAATCTTATTGACACATATAGAACTGTTAGCGAAGGAAGTAAATTTGAAATTGATGAACCAGAATTTAATGTTTTAACCCAAAATTTTACTCAAACAGAAGATCTTTGGTACGATCTTCGTGCTTCTCGAGGTTTTTTAAACGGTTTAGTAAGATTAATAAGTGAAGGAAACCTGGAAGAATTCAATAATAGAATAAAAGAAAATAGTGAACGTATTACTGAAATAAAAGCGCTTTTTAAAGAACATTATAATGTATCATTTGATGAAATGAATCCACAAGAAATTAAAACCGCTATTGAGTCAACAGAAGGAAAATTCCAAAATATTTGTAAAGAAAAAGGAGAACTTAAAAAATCTATTGATGAAAAAAATTTGTAACATCAAACAAAATTTGAATGAAAATTTCAGGAACATTGCTTTAAACTTGGGTTTAAAATCACCTTTTGTACATTGCCCTGTAAATACTTTGTCAACATGTGCTCTTCAATATCATGCTGGTTTGTCATTCAATTTTGAAGAGATTACAAAAAAAATATTTTTTGAATTTAATACGAATTTAGAAAATTTGCAAAAAGATACTGTTTTAAAAATGCAAGATCTTGATTCAAAAAATTCATTGAAAGATCAGGATATCCAAATAAAAAACGAGTATCATGAAAAATTTATTATATTAACCCAAGTTCACCACTCTTCTGAGAAATTTACTCTTTTTTCGTCATACAAATAATTTAACCAATCGCGTAACCCACTAATTTTCAGCCACATGGGAGTTATGAACATTTTAGCCTCCATTTGTA
>JACCRY010000072.1 GCA_013813265.1 Parachlamydiaceae bacterium | reverse complement strand
TACAAATGGAGGCTAAAATGTTCATAACTCCCATGTGGCTGAAAATTAGTGGGTTACGCGATTGGTTAAATTATTTGTATGACGAAAAAAGAGTAAATTTCTCAGAAGAGTGGTGAACTTGGGTTTAAAAAAACGGATCCATCTTCAGATTTATCTTCTGTGTTAGCTTTGTATTCCGCTTTCATTTCAGATATTAACTTTAAACCAGGAAACTCATTCTATGTATATAGACAAACTTAGCTGAGTTAAGCAGTATATTCGCTTTTTCTATTTTAAATCCCACCAAGTAACACTCTTTCCATGGAGCTTATTATAAACTTCCTGGTATGAATGGCAGTTAGAATATCAGGTTGTGTAGCCTGTAAGCCAGCAATTTGCCAGGCATAGATATAGAATAAAAAGAAGGGTCTAATTAAACGACTAGGGCGTGGCATTTGCCAAAGTGCAGACTATCAAGGACCTACTGAAAATTTTCGATGGGAGGACCTTATAGAGGCTGTAAATTCTGTACCCAATGGGGTTATTTGTCTCATTTCTGCACTAGCTATCCACGATATAACCGAGGAAATTCCGCGAGAACATTGGATTGCTATACCACATGCTACTTCCATTTGCAGAGGCACTGGTGAGAATTGTGAGATTTCGCAATATGGAGCTTGGAAAAATAAAAGTTGACCTAGGAGGGGTTCGCATTCCAATATTTGACTGCGAACGAACCATCCTTGACTCCTTTAGGCTACTGAGCCGAGAAACAGCCATCAAAGCTCTAAAAATGGCTCTATCCCAAAAAGGGACAGTACGATTGGATCTTAAAAAACTACAGTCATACTCACAAAAACTTAGATTTAATATTACCCCCTACCTTATAACAGCGACAACATGAATGAACAAGGACTAAAAGATCGCCTTCAAGCTATTTCAAGAGAAAGGGGCATCAACTTCAATGAGTGCTGGAAAAAGCTTCTTCTTGAACGGTTTTTATCTCGATTATCTCGATCGAGATACTCTCAACAATTCATTTTTAAAGGAGGTTTCCTCCTCGCCTACATCTTGGAAATTGGACGAGAGACGACTGATCTCGATTTTTTACTCACAAGCATAAACGCCAGTAAAAATGAAATAAAGGAAGCTATTGAAGAGATTATCGCGATAGAATCAGAAGATGGATTTTCGTTCAGGTATGAAGGAATAGAGCTTTTAGAACAGCCACATATGGACTATCCAGGGTATCGCGTGGGCTTGAAAGCAACATTTGGCCGCATGAGGGCAAGATTCAGATCTATGTCGGCATAGGAGACGTTGTCATGCCCACTACACGTGAATTACATTTCTTTCAGTACAGAGGTAAACCTATGTTTGAAAGTGAGATTTCCTTGGTTGTCAATCCTCCCGAAACGATCTTTGCAGAAAAGCTCGAGACAGTTCTTTCTAAGGGCGCCGCTAATAGCCGTATGAAGGATTATCATGACCTATTTTTACTTGCACGCGAACCACATATGATTAACCTCAACAAGCTGAAGATATCGCTAAAGAATACTTTTAGCAACCGCGGCACGACTCTTGAGCTTATTGATTTCAAAACAGACGAGCTTAAGCCATCCAAAAACTCTGGGTAGCACACACCAAAAATTTAGACCACGCAGCGCAGAAATTGAAGCTTCCAGAGAACATTCATGACGTCATTATAGAACTCAATAAGATCATCAAGAAAGTAGAAAAAGGATAAAGCCACTAGCACCCTGATATTCTATGGGAGCATCGACCTCTGCGCATCGACGCTAAATACTTTTTTATTATAAAAGACATTGAAAAATAAAAAAATAGGTAGGGCACCGACGATGAAAAAGCTGGGCTATCTCTATGTTGCTTAGCATGTTAACTCTCATTTTAGTTTCGCGGCCAGAACTTATTTGTAACTGGAGGCATAGATATCATAGATCCATTCACCTAAGCGATACTTATCATGATGCAATCGACCTCGAAATCAATCCATAGTTGTCAGAAAACTTTACTTGCTCCCTATTTATCCTTTTCTAGTAATTCCTTTTTTTTGAGGATAAGTTCATGATTAACAAGTGCAAACATCCCGATTTCAGTGAGCAAGATTTGGTCTGCAGTACAGTCATGCTATCAATCATAGGTATCATAAGAATTCAGAAAATTTCAGTTTCAGATGCTTTACTATACGAAAAGCCTTCTAAGCATTAAAACATGAGAGCAAAAAAAATTTTCAAATTATTTCCTAGTTTAATATAAATTCGAAAAGTGCTCTTTCCTGATATTGATTCAGGGTTTCTCTTTAGCTGGAATGCATATTCCGACCATTTCATAGCCGATTTTAAAGAAACCCGATGTTCGATTCCTAAGGTAGTAAGCTTGGTTTGGACAGGGTTTTAAGGAAAATAAATAAAGTTCGTTACTATTAATGTTCTGATGGATAATTATCTTAGCAGTTCTCAGACACCCTCTTAGCTTAAATCGACCATTTCTATCAGGGAGTCTCTCTTTCTGGCCTTCACTCACGCTGGATCGGTGGGTGGTCAATTTTTTTATAGCCTTTCTACATCATAAATCATTATTT
>JACCRY010000071.1 GCA_013813265.1 Parachlamydiaceae bacterium | reverse complement strand
CTCTTTCACCTCCAATTGCTCCCCACCCCACCTCACGGTAACGCAGTTATTTTCAGTTACAAAGGCTTTGACAACCCTTGATGAGGACTTTCACCTCACTAAATGTGTGCGCGCACGCGCGCACCTGCCATCGCATTCGCGATTATTTGTTTTTGATTTCAAAAATTTGTTCTGTACCCGCTATAAAATAATCACCCCTTGTTTTATTGCTAATTTTATGCTAAAAGTTAAGTCACTGAACAAACAGTACATAACTTAAAAATCGGTCAGATATGGATTACAGTGGCTTCTCTCTTTCTTGGATGTTTTTTGGCTCTTTAGCCTCACTGTTCCAATATGATTCTAACTGGAACATCATTTTAATCGTCATTGGCCTTTGCTCTATCCTCAGCTTTACAATTTTCATCGAACGGATCATACACCTCCGAAAATCGGAAACAGACACAAACCTCTTCATCTTAAGTTTGCGCAGACCGATCAAAGAAGGTCATATTGTCGAGGCACTCCAATTATGCGAACAAACTGGAGGTACTATCTCAAATATCATTAAAGCAGGCCTCTTAAGGCATAATCGAGGCAAAGAGCAAATTGAAAATGCCATGGAAATATCTGGGCTAGTTGAAATCGCACATCTCGAAAAAAATGCCAAAATCCTTTCTATCATCGCTCACATTGCTCCCTTGATAGGCCTCCTAGGCACAGTTCTAGGATTTATCCAAGCATTCTCAGAAATGCGCACAAGTGGCCTAGTCGATATTTCGGCCACACGTATCGGGGAAGCAATGGAATATGCCCTTGTGACAACAGCAGCCGGTCTCGTTGTTGCTATTCCTTCGGTCATTGGGTACAATTATATCGTGAGTCGAGTTGAAGGTTTTGTTCTAGAAATTCAAACGGCTTCACAAGAAATTGTTGACTTACTGATCAATAAAGACGACGACCTGTACAGGATGTAGAATGCTTTTTAAAACGAATCTTAAGGTCACACCTAACTTAATCGATTTAACCCCCCTGGTCGATGTCATCTTTCTAATGCTTATTTTTTTCATTGTAACTTCAGACATATTGCCATTAAAATCTCTTAATATTGAAAACCCTGTCCTTGAGGCCGACTCCACGCCTTTAACAACCCAGCTTCTTGTTGTAATGGATGCTCAAAATGTCATCTATGTAGGTTCTAAGAAAGAAATCCTTGATTTGGTAACGTTAAAAAGCCATCTTCAAACTGAAATCGGTAAGCTTAAAATACTCCATCCAACAAATTCACCGACAGTTGTTCTCAGTGTTGACCGTAGAGTGGAATATGGCCTTTTTTTACAGCTTTTTGCCATTGTTCAAGAGTGTGCTCCGCGCTTACGACTTGTGTACCGGCCAGATGCAGACGCCCAAGCCAACTACCTATAAAGAAGTTGTATGTTAAAACTTGAAAAAATTGCCAAAACACGTGAACTTAGTGTCCTCTTGCGTGCGAAGCCGACACTTTTAACCTCCCCTTTTCTTTTTGCCCTTTCGTACGCAGTTTTTATTCATCTTGCAGCTATATTCATATTTCAAATTTCTCCCTTTAAAATAGGCTATCAACAGTCTTTATTTCCTCCAGTCAGTGTTGCAACAGAAATTCCAGTTCACGAAGGAGTATACGCCTCAAATAATCATTTTGAAGAAGAAGAACCAATTGCTGCTTATCTCATCGCTCCCTCTCCGCTAAAACCTCCACTTCCCTCAGCACAAGCGATTCCGATCGTTAGAAACATAGAGTATATTAAGCAGAAAAGCCCACTTAGCAACCCCTTTCTTTCTCATGAAAATATACTTGATGATGATGTTGAGACATTTGCACTTGCGAGCTCTTCTGTATATGCTCCCTTAACAGTGCAGCTTTCAGGGGCTTTTGCCGACATACCTCTTGAGTTTGGAGCCATGGACCAGATACATAAAGCGGCTCATGAACACCTCTACCGCACCTATCGGTTTGTTTATTCAGCACACTTAGATCAAGAACGCGGCGAATTTTTTTGTTGGGATCTTAAAGACGGAGACAAAGATACGAAAGCTGAAAACTACGCTCTTGATATCTTAAAAGGATTGCATTTTACTCCAATCCCTCACGCGGGCCCTCTTTCAGGAGAAGTAAGCATGCTCATAACGCTTTCCTGCAATGAGTCCCCCTATGATTGAAGTTTCAGAAACGACTGCCTTTATGATCTATCTTTGCATGACTTTGGGACCATTATTTGGCCTATGGGCATTTCAACATTACTCTGGAAGGCATAAAAAAGTTGATATGACTTCACAACAACTTTTTGTCTGTGAGTACTGCCACTTTTGCTATCTGGACCATCTTTCCCAACCCGTTACACGCTGCCCTCAGTGCCAATCGTATAACTCTAAAAAATAAGAATATGGAGTTATAATTACTCGACTTTCATGATTTTGTTGGATTTTCAATGACAGTTAATTCTCCTTGAATTTTATTTATTTTCTGCTGTAATTCTTGACTATTTTGAGCCACATATGCCTTATTTAGTGCATTTATCAATTTATGATCCGCTTGGGTTAATGCATATGGGGGATCCACTTTTTGGGTTCTAGGGTTATGACCCCCTACGCGATATACTCGATTCTTGTCTTGTTCAATTTCAAAACCACGCCCTAAATTTAAGGATACCTTCTCATTATTCTGGTCTGTTGTTGTTATTAGTAATTTAGCAGCTCCACCACCCCCCATAGATCTATTGAATCTTACCAAGTCTGCAAAATAAAGCTTTCCTTCATTTTCAAATTTAAAATTGGTTAAATTTAGATTTTCTTTTTTTATTACCGCCAAAGACATTATATCTGTAGGATTAGTTTGATCAGCTATGGAATGCAATTCATTTAATTCTTGACGTAGTTTATTTAATTCCCCTTTTTTACTAGATATTTGATCTTCCAAAATTCTAGATGAACTGTTAATAACATTTTTGTAGGCTGTATCCACATCACTTAGCAAATTATCGTGTTTGCTTGTCCATGTCTCTTGCTTAACTTGCTCAGAATTATCATTAGAACATGCGAAGAGTTCTTGTTTATGTGAATTATAGTAAAATGTTGCTTTTTGCCCATGGCTTTCGACTTCAATTAACGTGCCATTAGAATCCCAACGTCCAATTCCTTTTACTGAAAATTTAATATCCCCCTCTAATTGCTCTAATTTCTTACCTGGAATACAATGCATAAAAAAACTGTCTGCAATTCCATATCTTTCTTTTTTATTAAGATTTTCCTTACCCATACTGGCTACTCTGAATTGATGAACTAATCTCTCTGATCCTATGTTGTCAAATCCACATGCATTTTTAAAGAAATTTGTAATCAGCCTCCCAGTAATACCTTCATCTTTTGTAAGTATTTTAGATTTTAATACATTTAAAAATGTTATTACCTGCTGGTCATTTAATTTTTTTGAACTGTCGGGGTTTTGCAATATAGCTAATGCTGTTAAAACAATTTGGCGCTCATCTTGTGATAAATTTCTAAATACTGTTCTATTTATATCTTTCTGAGTACTTAATGCACCTTGCTGAACTAAAGTGTCATACACCTTTTTGGCATTAGAAATATTATTATCCATACCCCCCCCCTTTATTTAACTTATTACTATAATAATATTATAGTTCTTCTTCGTTTATTTTGTATATTAATATTTTGTGCTTGTTTGCGCAAAAAAATGTCAGGTTGGCAACATTTGCCTTCGTTAGTTTAATATTAAACGGAAAAATCTAAATAATCGTAAGTGACTGTTAACAATTCTCAACTAACTCAATAGATTTTTTATTGGCTCTTGATGATTTTTCGCGATTCGGTGCATTCAGATTCTAAGATAAGAGCGAAGTCTTTCAAAGAGAAGAAGCAAAGGGAAAATGGAGAGCTCCACCTCTTATTGAACTTAGTTCTATTTTAGATGTAACTCAAGCTGTCGAAAACGATGCTGAAACAGCTCCAGATTTAGAATATTTGCGTGGACGAGGCACATCCCTTGCCTCTCCTCTGCGATCAGATCATTTGTCTCTTGCAAGGCAAACAGCAACAACATTCGCCAGACACCCATAGCGCTTTTCTTTCACCAAAATTTCAGACATCCTTTCGTGTTAGATATCTCACCTTATTTCGTTGCAAAGACGTAAAGACACCCGTTAGGATTTTGATTGCTGAGAGAGCGAAGAAAGCGAACGCGAAGAGAACAACAGTTGCATGAAGCTTGTTGTTTGTTGATCGGCGACGAGTTGACAGCGCGACAGCGCAATATTTTTATGAACTTTCGCGCTTAAATTATAAAATTGCTTTAGAAAATTAGAGTAAAATGAAGTAGCTAGCGGCAGCCGGATTCGAACCGACGACAAGCGGGCTATGATTCCGCTGCTCTACCAACTGAGCTATACCGCCTAAGAGATATAATGAAAAATTAGCGGGGGAAGGATTCGAACCTCCGACCTTTGGGTTATGAGCCCAACGAGCTAACCCCTGCTCCACCCCGCGTCAATGAAGCTGTTGCGCTTCATACACCAATATAGCAAGCAGCTTCTTTTAATGCAATGATAAATATTGAAGTTCGCAAAAGAAATCTTCATTATTGGCTTCACAACATATCTGAAGGCCATGTTAAAAACGTTTGATATTGCATATCCGTCCAGAAAAAATGGACTTTAATGGACAGTAATGGACGCATATGGACGATGATGGACGAATGCCGCTCTATCATGGTAGTGAACAAAGCCCCCCATACAGTGAACTCCTCATGCCAGAACGAAAGTGGGGCTAATTTCTGCATACAATTACCATCGTTAATGACATCCGTTCATAACCGTCCATTACTGTCCATTTGCGCCCATCGTCCATTTGCTTTCATTGGTCACTTATCCTTCACCAAAAATAACTTTTTTTATTTTTGCTATTGCATCCAATTTATCCATTTGATAGATTAATGAATTGTTCGACAAATCACGGAGTATAGCGCAGCTTGGCTAGCGCGGCTGCTTTGGGAGCAGTAGGTCGGGGGTTCGAATCCCTCTACTCCGAATTATAAAGCTCTTACCCTAAAAATTAGGTTAAGAGCTTTTTTTTTGAAAGGATTCTGCAATGCTGAAGTCAGCCTTTTTTAGCATCATTTACTGGGATCCCAATCCGACTCTCTTCACGCTCCCCTACATAAATCACCCCCTCAGATGGTATGGCCTTCTTTTTATGGGGGGCATCGCAGCGGGATTTCTCATTTTACTTCCTCTCCTTAGACAAAAACTTTTGAAAGGACACTCATTACGCGAAAGAGACATTTCCAACTGGTTAGCATTACAGAAATCAGTATACCAATCCATAGAAGACCCCGCCAATCCATTACATTCAATAGCATCAACTCTCGATAAAAAGACCTGTCATCTATTGCAGCAGAATAAAGAACTGCCAGATGCAAACAAAGCTGTATTGCTGGGTGCCCTTTCTTCTTTGGATCGAAAACAGCTTGAAAAGCTTCTACCTAAAACAATCATCCCTCTGAATAAACTCACTTTCAAATACGTTGACGACCTCATGTGGTGGATTGTTATTGGAACAGTAGTTGGAGCGCGTTTAGGTCATGTTTTTTTCTATGATTGGACGCGCTTCCAACGCAATTTGGTCGACATTTTTAAAGTCTGGGAAGGTGGACTTGCCAGTCATGGTGGCACTATTGGGGTGGTATTGGCTATTTACCTTTATTCCAGAAGAAACAGAGAAAAGTTTCCTGAATTAAGTTTCCTTGCATTGTCGGACCTGCTATCAATTCCTGTAGCGTTCGCTGTCATCTTTATTCGCTTGGGAAACTTCGTCAATCAAGAAATTTTGGGAACCCCTTCTTTTGTTCCGTGGGCAGTTGTTTTTGGACATCCTGCAGATGGAACAGTTCCTATCCCAAGGCATCCAGTTCAACTCTATGAAGCAATCGCTTATTTTTTAACATTCCTCTTGCTTACTACTTTATGGAAGTTTAAAAAAGGAATATCCACCGAAGGTCTTTACACCGGCATTTTTTTCGTTTGTGTGTTTGGCTCCCGCTTTTTTCTGGAATTTTTCAAGGCTACGCAAAGCAGCCAACTTTTTGACGGAGGGTTCTTACAAGCAGGCCAAATTCTTAGTCTTCCATTTGTCGCTTTCGGTGTCTTATTAACTTATTGGTCACAAAGAGGGATCTATGACATTGCAGACAAACAACCACAAAACGAATGAAGAACACCTGATCGAAACATCTTTCAGCGAAATGAGGTCGGTTCAAATTCTTAAAGAATTAGCAAAAGAACCCTTTGATTTAAGCTGTAACGATAATCTTTCCCCAAAGCGTGTTGCAAAATTCACCTCCGAAGCTTGTGGATATAAGCTCCTCTATGGCACAGAGCGAATTGATGAAAAAACGCTAGAGGCGCTCCAAGAACTAGCTACAGAATCAAACGCTTTAAAACAAATGCATCAGATGCAGGCTGGAGATATCGTTAATTTCATCGAAGGTTTTCCAAGCGAAAAACGCGCAGCTATACATACAGCTACTCGCGATTTATTTGACTCCCCTCAAACGACCAAAGCTGCAATGGATGCCACTAAAGCTGCCAAAGGCGAAATTGATAAGCTCAAGATTTTTTTAAATCAACTCGATAGCGAACAACACTGGAAAACAATCCTTTTAGTGGGAATTGGCGGGTCTGAACTCGGT
>JACCRY010000070.1 GCA_013813265.1 Parachlamydiaceae bacterium | reverse complement strand
CTCTTTCACCTCCAATTGCTCCCCACCCCACCTCACGGTAACGCAGTTATTTTCAGTTACAAAGGCTTTGACAACCCTTGATGAGGACTTTCACCTCACTAAATGTGTGCGCGCACGCGCGCACCTGGCACCGGCTACCGCGGCTTTGCTAATTATGTATTCAACCCCGCGTTCAGCTCTCGCTCCATAACGGGGCTTTTACGTTAAATCGCTCCCGCGATTGGGAGCAGGCCCTTAAAACTAACATGACCTTGCCTTGGATCATTGCAGCACTTCCGCTCGAAATCAAATCCTTAAACCAATATGACCTTGCATCGGATCGCGGAAGCGATTTAACGTAAAAGCCCCGTGCGAAGCGATAGCGGAACGTGGGGTCACGACAATTTAAATGACAGAGCTGCGGAAGCAGTGAAACAAGCATGCGACTCAAAAGACGTTAATGAATGGCATGATCTTAAATTGCTGAGCCGGTTAGGCTTTACCCGAAAGTAAGGCAATCTTCTAACCCTTCTTCCTAATAAGAAAACGATATTTAACAAACTTCTAAAGTAATCAAATCCTCAGGACACAGTCGTTCCTAAAATACAGATTGACGCTTTAACAACTGGAAGACATCTCCATGGACCTGTGAATTGAATCGTTCTTCTTTCTCTAAAATAGATTGGGTTAGGGGCAATAGCCATCCCACGAGTTGTCATATCTTGCTGAACCACTCCAATCATTTTGCGATTCCTTTTTTAGTTTCTTCCTATTACTTTGCTCATTATTGTTAGCATTAACAAAATCCAGTTCCTTTCTCTTATTCCCACTATGGTTCTTATCAACTATTAATTTTGTAACTATACCTACTCCCGCACTAAGCGCAACTGGGGGTAAAAAGGTAATTCCCAGAAGGTGAGTAATTAAAAGGGTTGCAGAACCTGCACCCAAACCACAAGATAAGCTATAGAGATGTTCGATCTTTTCGTATTTTTCTTCAGCAGCCTTTGCTCTTTCAAGGGCTGTTTGTACAATTCCTGGGAGATTTTTTAGGTTACTCTCTAAAATTGCAAGTCTTTGCTCGAAAGTTGCCAAACCAGCGGGTGGTAAATTTAATATTCCAACCAATGGGGCTGCTATAGGTGCTGGTTCCATAAATTATCTCCTTTAAGTTTACTTTCAATGGATTACGAACTCAAAAGTCGTTTAATTTTTTATAGAATAAAGAAGCATATAATGGCAAATGTTCTTTTGGAATTTTTTCAGCCGTTATCGTCCACTTAAATCGCTAACAGCTGGGGCTTATAATCGAGTTATACCCGTGCCCGCATTACATTAACAAGCATCGATTACTCTCAAATTTTAATTTTAGCCGCTGCAGCTTTCATCGCCCGGTTGGAGCGAACATGCCGCTGGATGCTATTTTTAACGGGGGGTCAGAATCATTTAAATGAGTGATTTTGCTTACAGTGTACTAGGGGTCACCAGTATCAGCATTTAATAAAATAGCACTTCCTATCCCTTATCGGGACTATACGTCTTATCTAATTGATCTAATATAACTCGATATGCTCCTAGACCAACCACAGCTGAAAATGGAAGGGTAAATCCCACAATGTTAGCAACTACAAACGTTACACAACCTGCAGCAAAGCCGCTAGTTACGCTATGTATCTCTATGACCTGCTCGTATTTTTTTTCAGCAGCCTCTGCTCGTTCAATTGCTGTTTTGTAAATTTCTGTGAAATGGTTTTGTTGACTTTCTAAATTTGCAAGTCTTTGTTCTAAAACCGCCCCACCTGCATTGGGTAAATTTAACATTTCAGCCAATGGGGCTGCTATAGGTGTTGTTGGTCCCATAAAACATTCTCCTTTAAGTTTACATTTAAATGCATTACGGACTTATAAAGTCGTTTAATTTTTTATAGAATACCGAAACATTATTTGCAAATGTTCATTTGGAGTATTTTTTAGCCGTTATCTCCCCTTGAATAGCTAATAACGGGTTTGTAAATTGAGTTAACCCATGTCCGCCTTACATTAACAGACATGGGTTTGCTCTTAAATTTAAATCCTATCCACTGCAGCTTTCACAGCCTGGTTCAAGCGAACATGCCGCCGGAGCCAAAATGCTATTTTTACTGCTGCCAACAGATTCACCTGGTTGCTTCAACGTGAATTTAATCGCTTCTGCAGCAGCTTTCGTTCGCAAATAATACATTCCTGTTTTTAAGCCGCGCTTCCATGTATGAAAGAGCATCGACGTTAGCTTCGAAAAGGATGCATTTTCAATAAACAAATTCAAAGACTGCGTTTGACAAATGTAGGGTCCGCGATCCGCTGACATATCAATAAGCGACTTTTGCTTAATCTCCCATACTGTTCGATAGAGCAACTTAAGGTCATCAGGAATCTCATCAATCCCCTGCACAGATCCATTGGCTGCAAAAATCTGATTTTTAACCGTTTCATTCCAAAGTCCTTGTTTCACAAGATCCCGCATGAGGCTCTTATTCACAACGATAAATTCTCCAGAAAGAACACGACGCGTATACAAATTTTGCGTATAAGGCTCAAAACATTCATTATTACCAAGAATTTGCGAAGTCGAAGCAGTCGGCATTAATGCTGTAAGCAACGAATTGCGAACACCGTGTTTAGCTACCTCAGCTTTTAATGCAGCCCAATCCCAGCGAGGTCCTGGAGTCACGTCCCACATGTCATATTGAAAGATCCCCTGTGAAACTGGAGAGCCCTTATACGTTTCATAGGGACCTTCTTTTTGAGCTAGCTCGCAAGAAGCCGTCATGGCACCATAATAAAGAGTTTCAAATATTTCTTTATTCAGCTCTCGTGCCTCTTCAGAATCAAAAGGAAGCCGTAGCTGAATAAATGCATCTGCAAGGCCTTGAACACCAATGCCTATAGGTCGATGCAACAAATTAGAATGCTTGGCAGCTGCAACTGGATAATTATTACCATCAATCACGCGATTTAAATTCTTTGTTAGCACTTTCGCAATCTCAAAAAGCTTTTGATGATCAAATTTTCCATCAATGACAAAGCGTGGCAAAGCAATCGAAGCTAAATTACAAACAGCGATTTCATCAGGAGAGGTGTATTCGACAATTTCAGCACAGAGATTGCTAGATTTAATCGTACCTAAATTCTGATGATTGGATTTGCTATTGCACGCATCTTTAAAAAGAATATATGGTGTCCCTGTCTCAATTTGAGAATCTAATATTTTGAACCAAAGATGCTGCGCTTTTACAACATTTTTAGCACGACCCTCTTTTTCATAATGTGTATAAAGCTGCTCAAATTCTTGTCCCCAACAGTCGTCTAGGCCTGGAGCTTCATTGGGACAAAAAAGAGACCAATCTCCATTATCCTCCACACGCTGCATGAACAAGTCTGGAATCCAGAGCGCTGTAAACAAATCTCGAGCACGATTTTCTTCTTTACCCGTATTTTTCCTCAAGTCCAAGAAAGAGTAAACGTCGGCATGCCATGGTTCTAGATAAATTGCAAATGAACCCTTGCGTTTTCCTCCCCCTTGATCGATGTAGCGTGCAGCATCATTAAATACTCGAAGCATTGGAATGATGCCATTTGAAGTACCTCCAGTCCCACGAATATATGAACCCGTAGCCCTGACGTTATGGATACTAAGGCCGATACCTCCCGCTGCTTGAGAAATTTTTGCACAATCTTTAAGCGTGTCAAAAATGCCGTCAATACTATCATCTCTCATCTGCAGTAGAAAGCAAGAAGACATTTGTGGAGTTGGCATACCCGCGTTAAAAAGAGTTGGTGTCGCGTGGGTAAACCAGCGTTCGCTCATTAAATTATAAGTCTCGATAGCTGCTTCAATATCTTCCTTATGGATTGCAACAGCCACACGCATGATCATATGTTGAGGTCTCTCGACCACTTTCCCGGCCATCTTTAACAAATATGAGCGCTCTAGTGTTTTGAAACCAAAATAATCATAACCAAAGTCACGATCATAAATGATAGATGCATCCAAAATCTCAGCATTCTTCATAACTGTGTTATAAAGCTCTTCAGAAATTAACCCAGATTTCTTTTGCGTTTTTGCATCGACATAGTTGAAAAGGCCTTCCATTGTCTGTGAAAACGACTTCAAAGTATTTTTTTGTAAATTGGAAATCGCGATACGCGCAGCCAAAAGAGCATAATCCGGATGACGCGTTGTCATCGTTGCTGAGATTTCGGCAGCAAGCGTATCAAGCTCACTTGTCGTAACCCCATCATAAAGTCCTTCGATCACTTTAAAAGCAACAAGCGTTGGGTCGACATGAACCGCATCGAGACCATAACAAAGCTTTTGAATTCTAGAAGTAATTTTATCAAATTTTACAGGTTCGCGTCTTCCGCCGCGCTTGATGACATCCATAATCTTCCCTCTTTAAAAATCTTCGACAAGTGTAAATGATGCAGACTCTTTTGTACCCATAACGCCAGATTTTTGATATTCTGAAACGCGTCGCTCAAAAAAGTTTGTTTTCCCGGGAATAGAGATAAGGTCCATAAAGTCAAAGGGATTCGTCGCATGGAAAACTTTAGGAACACCTAGCGCTACCAAAAGCCTATCCGCCACAAATTCAATGTACTGACACATCAGGTCGCTGTTCATGCCGATAAGTCTTACAGGCAAAGCATCGCATACAAATTCACGCTCAATTTCTACCGCTTTAGCGATGATATCTTGTACTTCTTTAGGGTCGAGCTTGTACTGTAACTCAGTGTAAAGCAAACAGGCAAAATCGCAATGAAGACCTTCATCCCTTGAGATTAACTCATTAGAAAAGCTTAAACCCGGCATGAGGCCGCGTTTTTTGAGCCAAAAGATTGAACAAAAACTTCCGGAGAAGAAGATCCCTTCAACAGCAGCAAAAGCTACAAGACGCTCAGCAAAGCTTCCTTGCGTAATCCAACGCAGCGCCCAATTTGCTTTTCTTGTGACACAGGGAACAGTTTCAATCGCATTAAAAAGGAAGTTTTTTTCAGCCGAATCTTGGATATAGGTATCAATCAGCAAGGAATAGGCTTCCGAGTGGATATTTTCCATCATGATCTGAAATCCATAAAAACAACGGGCTTCTGGATATTGAACTTCATTCATAAAATTGATTGCTAAGTTCTCATTAACAATTCCATCACTCGCAGCAAAGAAGGCAAGTACATGCTTGATAAAGTGCTTTTCATCTGCAGATAAACGATTTTCCCAATCTGTTATGTCAGTCGATAAGTCAATTTCTTCAGCCGTCCAGAAGCTAGCTTCAGCCTGTTTATACATCTGCCAAATTTCTTTGTGCTTAATAGGGAAAAGGACGAAACGGTCTTTGTTTTCCTGCAAAATGGGCTCTTTTAATGTCATACGATTTCTCCTTACTTATGCCAAAATGATTCTTTTTTGTTTTCGCTAATTCATTACACTACTAGGACTTCTATACAAGATGTAGACTTCCCATACAACCCATTGTAGCAGATATGGCCAAATTCTGATCCAACTGCGCCAAAAAGTCAACACCCTTTTTCTGTTTTTTTTAAACAACAGAAGCTAAGCAACTAAGAGTTTAGGTGAAGCTTTAAGGTAACGGACAAACAATCCTTGCATAGATTTAAAGCAAAGCGAAGCTAGTACACTGTAAGCAAATTCCGCACCCATCAAACTTCGCCAAAGTACCCGGGGTTAAAGGCTTAAAAGTGGTCCCATATGGGCATATTGGGTCACTTTTGAGACTTTAACCCGAGTACGTTCGCGGAATTTGATGAGGACGGACTTTGCTTATAGTGTACTAAAACAACAGCTATCATGAACGATCATGCTATTTTTCGCCACACAGAATCAAAGAGCAAAATTTGGAGTGCGAAGCAAAGCACTCAGGTGTTTGCGCCTTTGCTTTAAAATAACAATTTTTATACACTATCGCCAGAAGCACATGGCTTACTCTTCTGTCAAAATCTTCCATGGTTCAAGGTATGCCTACAAAGCTCATTAATTTTTTGACTGCACTTTCCAATTACACGCGTTTGGTTTTTGGTGTTATCTGGGTTATTTTAAAACGACCGCCTAATTGGACGCTTATACGCGATCAAATGTATGAAATTGGAGTGAGATCTTTGCCAGTTGTTGCGATTACAGGTTTTTGCACTGGAATGGTTCTTGCAGCTCAATCTTTTTTCCAACTCTCCGACAAGGGCCTCTCAAGTGCCACAGGACTCATGGTGACCAAAGCTATGATGGTAGAGCTCGGCCCTGTTCTCACAGCATTCATGGTTACAGGCCGAGTTGGAGCAGCAATGTGCGCAGAACTGGGTTCCATGCGTGTCACGGAACAAATCGATGCGATTCGCTCTATGGCAGTTGATCCTCTAAGACATCTTATCGCGCCCAGGTTTATTGCTGGTATCTCAATGCTTCCGTTGTTAACTGTCTTCAGTTGCTTAATGGGAATTATTGGAGGTTTTGTTGTTTCAGTTTACTACTATGACATGCCCGAAAACAGCTTTTTAGGTCCTTTGCCAGTTCATATCACGACTTTTGATTTTGTTAGCGGAATCATCAAAGCCTTTGTTTTTGGATTTATCATCATCACTATTTCATGCTTTCGTGGGATGGCAACTTCCGGAGGAGCAGCTGGTGTGGGTCGAGCAACAACGCATAGCGTTGTGATCTGCTATACTGTTATTTTAATTGGAAATTTTATATTGACTGTTGCCATGAACAATTCCTACAACTACTTCAGTGAACTGGTTACTAAATGGACCTAAGGATACAGGAATGATTGTTGTTAAAAATTTATGGAAAAGTTACGGATCATTGACTGTTCTCAAGGGACTTGACTTAACAGTCAATGACGGAGAAACAGTTGTCATCTTAGGAAGATCCGGCGTCGGCAAAAGTGTCCTGCTACGTCAAATTCTTGGCATTGAACTTCCCGATAAAGGTGAAGTCGATGTCAATGGAATGCATATTTCCAGCATGAACCAAGCCCAACGTTATGAAGCTGTCAAAAGCATGGGGATGCTTTTTCAAGGATCTGCTCTTTTTGATTCAATGACTGTCGGAGAAAACGTCGCTTTCTATTTAAGACAACACGAAAAACATCTATCGGAAAAAGAAATTAAAGAGCGCGTTGCCCATGCTCTAAAAATGGTTAATCTTGATGACATGGAATCTAAAATGCCCTCAGACCTTTCTGGAGGCATGCGTAAACGCGCAGCTTTGGCACGCCTTATTATTTATCGACCAAAAATCATCGTTTATGATGAACCGACAACAGGTCTTGACCCCATTACAGCACAACATATCAACGAGCTAATCAACCGCACTCAAGAAGAACTTAATGCCACAAGCATCGTCGTGACACACGATATAAGGTCCGCAATTGAAGTCGGTGATCGCTTAGCATTCCATCACGATGGAAAAATTTATAAAATTGCAGAAAAAAAAGCATTCTTGCAGGATGAAGATCCGATTTTAAAAGAGTTTTTTGCAAATGCGATTTTATCTGAAGAATTTTTACGAAAAAATTAATTATTGAAGGCATACATGGGAGATCAATTAAAAAATATGATGATCGGGATCTTCGTTCTCGCAGCTCTTGCCATCGTTGTTTTTATCATGCTTTTTCTACATCCAAATCTTGGAAATGAAGGAAAAACTTTGAGTGTTCGCTTTTCTGATATCGATAAAATCTCTGTAGGAACACGCGTAACTTTTGCCGGTAAACCTGTTGGAGAGGTTATGAAAATTGAAGAAATTAATGCTGGAGAACGGGTTGAACAAAATGGAATTATTTATATATATGACCTCATACTTGCAATCGATTCAAGTGTAGAAGTTTTTGAAACCGATGAAATTACTTCAAGAACCTCGGGACTGCTTGGAGAAAAATCTGTAGCGATCACTCCGCAACCTCTTAAAAAGGGGGAACAAAAGATCCTTATAGGTGATCAAGTTCTTTATGCTAATGAAACGGGGTCAGTAGAGTCAACTTTAAAAGACTTTAAGGCTCTCTCAAATAAAATTGAAGTGACTTTAGATGGATTCATTGAAGCTTTTGACACATTTAAAAAAGAGAACTTCTGGGGAAGTATTAGCAATGTAGTTAGGAATCTGGAAGATATTTCGGTCTCGGTAAACCAGCCGGGAAAGCTCAGGGATATAATCGATAATATTGATAGAACAGCAAAAAACTTTAATGAAATGGCAGTAAACCTTAATCAACCTGGCAAGCTCACAAATATAGTGGACAACTTTCGCAACGGTTCAAGAGATTTTGCGGTAGGTTCTAAAAATTGGGAAGATGGCTCCAAAAGCTTTAATGATGTTATGACAAAATTTAATGCAGTCATCACAAATGTACAACAAGGCGAGGGCTCTATAGGAAAAATTTTGATGAAAGATGATTTCTACTTGCGTCTTTCGTCCTTAATGAGTAAAGCTGAAGTTGTTCTCAATGATGTCAATCATTATGGCGTTCTATTTCATTTAGACAAAGGGTGGCAACGACTCAGGGCTCGTCGTTTAAATTTACTTCAGAAGCTGAGTACGCCGGAAGAATTCCGCAACTATTTCAACGATGAAGTTGACAACATTACAACATCACTGGAACGAGTTTCAGATGTTATAGAAGAAGTCGAGTCGATCTCCTGTGAACCCCTATGGCAAAATCCGGGTTATGTCAAGGTCTATGCAGAATTATTACGTAGAGTTGCTATGCTTGAAGAGTACCTACAAATGTACAACCAACAAGTCGTAGAATGCCCTGTTGGATCAACTGAATTTTTAAATTCCTATAATTTTTAAGGGGCGTTTATGGAAAGTATTCCGTACTCTCAAATCGAAAAAGGCACTTTTCTTATCTCTACACCCGATATTGAAGGGGGGATTTTTTTCCGTTGTGTTGTGTTGATCTGTGAACATAATCCGAATGGCTCTTTTGGGCTTGTCATCAATAAGCTTCTTAATTTGGAGTTGCCCCCTGAAATTCTAAACATGAATACTCTTGTTAACCCACATGTAACCATTCATGCAGGAGGTCCTATCCAAACCAATCAGATGATGCTTCTCCATACGAGTGATACCATTGCTTCTCAAACGTTAAAAATTTGTGAAAATGTATACTTAGGTGGGGATCTTCCTTTCTTGCAAGAAGCTCTGTCGGATAGAGAAGGCCCGCAGCTGCTTTTATGTTTTGGCTACACCGGATGGGGTCCCGGGCAACTTGAGCGGGAATTTTTGGATGGAAATTGGTTTGTTTGGCCTGCTAAATCAAATCATGTCTTTACCACTCCAACGGACAAATTATGGGCCACATTACTACGTGAAATGGGTGGACGCTATGCATCTATGTCAATGATACCGGAAGACTTAAGCATGAATTGAATGAAGTTCTTAACCACTCGCTAGAAAAGATGGGGGGTCCCCCCCCCACTACTCACAAGATTTCTGAGAAAATCAGAATGATCACTATAAAGATTTAAGTACTTCCTCTAATTCTTTTTCAACACAACCACGTGGAGAGCTTTCTTGATAAGGAGTAGTGCCATTCAGTTCATTCTCACCTTCTCGTGAACTTAAATCTGCGCTATTTTCTAAAGAAAGAGAGCCAATACTTTTTTCTAGACTTTTAGTTGTAGTCACCTCTTCATGTATTACAATTTCTGGAGTAGAAATAACTTCTTCATGTTTTTCAATTTTTGTAAAAGTCTGTGTATTAGTTTCATTGTTCACTTCTGTTTTTTCTATTTTTGTAAAAGTCTGTGTGTTAGTTTCATCGTTCACTTCTTTAATTTCGATATGCTTTATGATTTCTTGCTGCACATGTAAATTTTCGTTTTCATCTAGAACAAGTGAATTTGAGTTCTTCTCTAAAGAAATATCTTCAAGAATATTTGAGGAGTGTAATTCTTCAACATTTTCTTCATTTTTATCTTCAGGTAGAACTTCAATTTGAATTTCTTCATTTAATATCACTTCTTTTTCGTCTTTAATTGCTGCACATCTGCTTAAAAGAACAGGAATTGCGATAGCCAACACAATTGTGGCGATTATGATGACAGGAATAGCGATCTGCACTGCAACTGAAAGAGCTAGAAAAGAAGCTAATGCACTTGAGAGGATGGGAAGAACTTTCAAATATACCGCAGCCTTGGCTAAGCCTAGAACCGCAATAGGAGTAAATATACCAATAGCAAGATTTCTAGCTAAATCAATAAAAAAATTAGATTTGCTTTCCTCATTAATTTCATCTTTCCGAGACTGAAGTTTATCAGCTGCAGTTATCGCTAAAGCGCCAATTGTACCATATGTACCAGCAATTAAATACGGAGTTACAGACATCATAAAAACACCTCTTGTTATTTGTCTTGATTTTAAGTGACAACAGCAATCATCTAGCAATATATACTCCCCTAAGATGTATGTGGGGACTTTTTTGAATCGTAGCGTTTTTAGAATTTATGTGCAATAATTTATATATAGATTAATCAAAACTAGGACCTCTCTCTCAATAAATATTAAATATTAGAGACCCAATTACCAAAAAATTTGGAAGGTGTTTGAGTAACATATATAAAATTCTGTTCCTAAAAGTTCAGAGACCGATAAAAATCACGCGGCTTTATAAATATTTAAAATCCTAAACCCTACCATAGAAGAATCAAACATGACTTTTAAGCGCAGTAAAAAATCTCTTCACCTAAAAATTATAATTAAAATTCTAACTTGACCAATAATAAAAAATTTTGCAAGATTCAAATTATGGAGTTGCTGAGTAAAAAATGGCCAAATTCAAGGAGGTCCCTATGTCTATGTTTAATGCTACTATTACTTCCAATAACCAAACGAATGTTGATAATACCTCTAACCCTTTTTCGCTCCCAGTAAATACTATCCAACGAGATATGTTCGAACATTATGAAAAGCAAGATCAACTTAATAAAATCAAACAAACTGTTGATGATTGCTTAAAGGTGCTAGAAGTTACGAAAAGAGGCGTAGATATCAATGTTACAATGTACGGTGAAGGCGATGCTCTAGTGCGTGCCAAAGACCTAGCGACTAAAGGTTTAGGAAGAGTGAAAGAAAAAATTGTCAAATTTCAGGAAACGAATAAGAGTGCCGGAACGAAGTCTGCAGAGATCATCCTAAATGGCTTGACATGTAAGAAAAGAGAAGTGACGCCTATTCTTTCTTCCCAAATCGAACGTTTTGAAAATCTTCTTACGGAACTCATTAAATTTGAATCAACAAACAAAATTTCATCTGAAAACTGCACAGGTTATGTGTGCAAAACTTTCGAAGAGTTAAACACAGATTTAAAAATTGTGACAATGAAAGTTGATATTGCAAATAAAGATTTTGAAAGTATTGAAAGTCAAATTCTTAATGTTTTAGCTCGATTGGGGCCAACAAAACGGAATTCAGAAAAAAAGGGAGATTCTAACACTGTCCTTTACAAAGAGATTCTCAATCTCTATAGCAAAATAGCTTTGATTAACCATCAATTTAAAACTCATCTTTTGATCTTAGCAGCGAAAGTAGACCTTTTACAAACTGGGAAAAGTATTGCCGAGAAAATGGAAAATGAAATGAAAATCCTTCAAGATTTTCACAATAGCATTGAGAATGTTCAGGTAAAGGGGGTTCTAAATTATACTTATATAAAGATGGAGAAAGAATCACTCTTTAAAGAAAAAGTTAAAGAAGCTAATACCAATTATTCCACTTATACTTCAGAAGCTTTAGTATACAAAGAGCGTGTGCAAGCCTTTTTAGATAAAAAAGTACTTTTTCTCAATGAACAATATTCAAAAGATCTGGCTTATGGTGTAAAGGAACAAATCTTCATCAATGCTAACAGCTTTGCAGAAGCAAATAATAAAGCTATAAGTGTTCGTTCAGAATTGCTGAAAGATATAAATGATCTTTGGATTAGGATAGCTGAAGCCCAGAAGCTGCTGCTTAGAAAACTCCAGCAATCCATATATGCTATTGATAAAACAAAGCCAGATGAATCCTCCGAAATGTACTTAGTTAGTGAAACACGTGCTGCTTGGAATGGCACATCGAGCGGCCTTCTCAATCCAAATCTTCAAACAAAGGAAGAAAAATCCCCTCTTCAAGTTAGGGAATTGAAGTCTTCTCTTGGAAAAGCAAAGGAAAAATTTCCATCCGGCCTTCTCAATCCTGATCTTGAAGCTAAGGAACTAAATTCGTCCTCTCTTCAAGGTAAGGAAGTGAAGTCGTCATCTCTTGAAGAAGTAAAGGAAAAATTTCCTTCTGGTCTTCTCAATCCAAATCTAGAAGCTAAGGAAGAAAATTCTTCATCTCCTTCGTTGAAGGAATCAAAATAAAATAAATCTATCAAAAAAGCTATTAAGTTCTCAGATGAAACTATTGATAAATTAAGTTTGTGGGAAAAATAGTACTAAATATTAATATGCGCGCGGTTAGGTTGTC
The DNA here is from genome assembly GCA_013813265.1 of Parachlamydiaceae bacterium. Lineage (GTDB taxonomy): Bacteria > Chlamydiota > Chlamydiia > Chlamydiales > Parachlamydiaceae > JACCRY01. The sequence goes on along the minus strand of JACCRY010000070.1, from coordinate 1,757 downwards.
ATTTTCTGAGGCACGAAGATGTAAGATTAATTGATTTGTGATGATTCCTTAGATTTATATGGATGAGGCACAAATCGTTTGAGTGACATCTACTGCCATCAGAATTTAATCAATCTAATCGCGTCGTTATGTTTAATGCCGTTAAATTTTAGGAATGCTAACACTACATGGAGGTGTTTATGTTGCATGATTCTACATTAATCACTGGAGAAAATTTTAATAATTCTTATCATCCTCTCCCATTTCCTTTAAACGATGTCAATCTTCAAAAAGATAAATTTGAAAGAAAAGAAAGTCTTACACAAATTCAAAAAACGGTTAATGACTCGTTTGCAAAGGTTAATTGTCTAAAAAATATTATAGATCTTAATATAAGTAATATAGAAGAAAGCAATGTAGTGGGATGCAGAGCACTCACTGCACAAAGCCTCCAAAGCGTGAAAAAACAAATTCAAAACTTTGAAAAGATGAATGAAAATTCATGTATCATGCCTTTGGGATCAACATGTAAGAAAATAGATGCTAAAACGGATCTGACTTTCCAGAACAAACGATTTGAAAATATATTTGAAGACCTAGTGAATGTAGAATTATTTGCGAAGAATTTGACAGCTAAAAACTGCATGGAATTTACAACCGAAAATTTTGTCGAACTAAAACTAGATTTAGAAAAAGTAAAAAACAAAATTGATTTAGCAAGTCATGATTTTATTGATATTGAAATTCAAACTCTCAATGTTTTAGCGCGATTAGGGCCGACAAAACGAAATTCAGAAACCAAAGGAATTTCCAGCACTGCACTCTATAGAGAGATTCTCAACCTTTATAGCAAAATAGCTTTGACTAAAAATCAATTTGAAATACATCTTTTTAATTTGGCAGCTAGAATTGAACTTTTGCAACCAGGGAAAGTCCTCACAGAAAAATTGGAGAATGAAGTGAAGATTCTTCACGATTTTAAAAATAATCCTGACAACGTTGAGAACAAGGGCCTCCTAAAATATACTTATATAAAAAAAGAAAAAGAAAATCTTTTTGCTGCAATAGTTAAAAAGGTTAGAGAGAACTTTACCAACTATACGTTGGAAGCGATACTCTACAAAGCCCGTTTACAAGAATTTTTAGATAAAAAAGCGACTATACTTGGTGAACAATACTCAAAAGACTTGGCTTTCGGTGAAACGGAACAAGAAGAAATAAATGCTAAAATTTTTGTAGAGGGAGATAGTGTAGCAAAAAGTTTTCAAAAAGAACTGCTGAATAATATTAATGAAATTTGGCTAAAGATCAGTACAGCGCAGAGCAAATTGTACACAAAGCTTAATCAAGCTGAAATTGCCATCCAAACAAAGTCATGTGAAACCTCTGAGATGTACTTCAATAGTGAAACGCTTACAGCTTGGAAAATGGATAGGAAAGACCTTCTTAATTCAAATGTTTTGTATAGGGAAGAAGGATTCAAGTAGATTAAATTCGTACTGGACATTCCGATGCCGAGGTGGCTATGAAGTCTAGCTGCATGAAAAGCGTGGCTTTACCTTCAAGAAGCTTAACCGCCCCCCACCCTAGCATTGGAATGTACAGCTACGGTTCGCTACCATTTGTTAGCTAACTAAAGCCACGCTTTTCATAAACCCAAGTTCACCACTCTTCTGAGAAATTTACTCTTTTTTCGTCATACAAATAATTTAACCAATCGCGTAACCCACTAATTTTCAGCCACATGGGAGTTATGAACATTTTAGCCTCCATTTGTA